>JAGQPT010000122.1 GCA_020426575.1 Planctomycetales bacterium | reverse complement strand
CACGCCGAAGACCAGCACACAGCCGGCGAGCACGACGAGTGTGAACATCGCGGCGGTGAAGCCGCGAGCGACGACGAGCTCAACAATATTGGATTATCACGCCGCGTTTGCGGCCCCTTCGATCGCCAGATAGAACCAGATGGCAATGGGGATCGCCGGCAGGACACCCCACCAGCCGTTGGGCACGGCGTTGGCCGTGAAGTTGCTCCAGCGAAACTGCGGCGCCGCCACACCGGTGAACAGCAGCAGTTCGCCGACGGCCAGCACGGTGACGGCCAGCTCGAACATGGCGGCTTGTCGCACGCCCCAGATGTTCAAGGCGGTGAAGAGCGCATAGGCGACGACGGCAACGGCATGACGAGCGTCGAGCCCCCAGGGGTCGAGCTGGCTGACGAGACTCTCGCGCAGCTCGACGGGCAACCAGAACTGGGCGTAGGCGCCGATGGCAAAGGCAATCGCCGGCGGTGCGAAGACGAACTCGACGACCTGGGCGATGCCGCCGAGGTAACCGGCGGCGAGCCCCAGTCCCCGCACGCCGTAGACAAACACGCCGCCTGCTCGGGGGATCGCGCAGGCCATCTCGGTGTAGCTGAGCACGAAGGTGACGTACATCACGGTGATCAGCACAAAGGCGGCCAGCAGGCCGTAGGTGCCTCCGGTGATAAGGCCGAGGTTCCAGCCGAAGTATTCGCCGGAGATCACGTAGCCGACACCGAGCCCCCAGAGCATCACCGGCCCGAGCGCACGCTCGAGCGCCGGGGCGTGTGACGGTTGGCTGGGAGTGCTGGAACTCAAGGGCGGCGATCCTTGCGGGAGCCCTGCGGCATCACGGCGATTCGAGCGGTGCGAACGGCTCGATGGCATACTTGTCGTTGACGATTGCGTCTTCGTCAAGCTCGAAGTGCAGCACGGCCGAGCGTTCGTCGGTCGAACAGACGATGTGGATACGGCCGTCGCGCCCCTGGATCGCGTAGGGATAGGCGAAGGTGTTGTCGCCCGTGGCGATGTTGCGGCGGTAGGTGTAGGTCTTGTCGCCGTCGGTCGAAATGGCCAGGGTGAGCGGCGTGCGCTCGTTCATGTTGTCGTTGTAGACCAACAGCAGGTTGCCGCTCTGCAGCTTGATAAAGTCGACCGCGCTGTTGGGGTTCTGGAAGCGAGTTTCGACGGCGTCGCTCCAGGTGTGGCCGCCGTCGTGTGACTCGGCCCGCAGCAGGTAGCCGTGGTCGGTGGGCAGGAAATTGCCGCCGCGACGGATGTAGGCGACCAGGTCATTGTCCGTGAGCTGTACGACCTGTGCCTGCAGATTGCCCATCTTCGAGGCGATGCGGTTCGTTTCGGTCCAGGTCTTGGCGTCGGGGTCATAGCGGAGGAAGAACGACTTGGTCGTCGGCACGGTCATTTCGCGGTCGTCGCCGGTCTCGTAGTAGAGCGGCAACAGGTAGTCGCCGTCACTAAGTACGATCGGCTGGCTGCGGGCCATCGTGCCCTCTTCGAACGTGAGCATGAACGAGTCGCTCCAGGTGTGGGCGCCGTCCTTGGAAATCTTGCCTTTGACGCGGGCATTCGACCACGTGGGCCCATACCGGTTCACGTAGAACAGCCAGACTGTGCCGTCGGGTCCCTGCCAGACGACCGGGTTGCCTTCGCCGCGATCGGGGGTGTCGGCAATGACGGCCGGTTCGGACCACGTGTCTTCACCTTTCTTTTTGCGCGAGCCATAGACGGCCGTGTCGTCGCCGTATTCGCCCGAGCCACCATAGAACGTCAGATAGAGATCGCCGTTGTCCAGTTCCGTGATCGAACAGGGGTGTTTGTAGGCGCCGCCAGGATCTTCCGGGCCAAAGACGCGAGTGATTTTGATGTCGTCACTGGCGACATTGTTTTTGGCGATGTTGTCGTCGGCCGTGGCGATGTGCGCCGAGACAACGGCGGCGACCAAGACGGCAAGACATGCATTCTGCAACCGGCGACGTGCGATGGCGTGCGACATGTTCTGAACTCGCTGGAACGACTGCGGGGGACGTGTGTGCGTGCCGGAACCGGCCGGCCTCACGGCGTGTGCCGGGGCGACGAAGTGTCAACTCTAACACGCCGCAACAACGAGCGGCAACTGATTTGCCCCGGCATTTATCGGGGTTGGCCGCCACGGTTGAGTCGCCGAGAGCAACGGACGTTTTCCGGCCTACACTTGTACAGGGTCCGGTGGTCCCGGCATCCTTTCAGACGCGGGGAGGACATCCAGCATGACATTGGATACCGATTGGCTGAGTGCGATCCAGTGCGCCGATTGCGGCGCTCCGCTGGAGGTCGACACGACGGTATGCCCGTATTGCTACTCGACACGGCCGCACGGCGACAATTGCCCGATGGACGGGCTCGGCGAGAGTTGGTGGGCGTTCACGCTGGCCATCCTGGGCCTGGGCATGCTCCTGGTCATGGTCGTGAGCGACATCTGGTTCGACACGCAATTGCTGCCGACGTTGCTCGAGACGGTCAGCGGATGGCTGGATTGAGCGCGGTGCGACGGCGCCGCCATTGCGCGCGTATGCTGAGCTGCACCGGGCGATGCAATCTGACTCGATTGGCCGGTTGCCCGTTGGGGTGAACCATTTCTCGGCGATGCTTCGCCCGCATTAGCGGACAGTCACCGCATCCAAGACTAGAATTGAAGTTGCTCGGCGTGACGACCCGTGGGTCGGCACACTTGTCCAGGCACTACAGTTGATGCACAAAGAATTCCACTGACACGGTTGGGCTCGATGCAGCGCGCTCCGATGCAACTTGGTATTCATGTCGTACTCTTGACTTGCCTGTTTGCGTGCAGCCGAACCGAGGCGGCTGTACCACATGGCGGAGCGCTGGACGGCAACAGACCACGGGTCATCGTCACGACGGATATTGGCGGATCGGACCCGGACGACTTTCAGTCGCTGGTGCATCTGCTGTTCTACGCTGACGTTCTCGACGTTGAAGGCGTGATTTCGTCGCCGCCCGGGGGCGGGCGCGTAGAAGATGTTTCCGAAGTCATGGACGCCTACGCCAAAGACTATCCGAATCTGAAAGCCCACGCGAATGAGTATCCTGACGTAGAAACGTTCCGCCGCGTCGTGAAGCAGGGTGCTATCGAGAAGTCGCCGCCGCAGGGCTGGAGTGAACCGACCGATGGTTCCCAATGGATCATCCAGCGGGCCAGGGAGGATGACAGCCGGCCTTTGTGGGTGCTCGTTTGGGGAAGCATCACTGACGTGGCACAGGCCGTCCACGACGATCCTTCGATCAAGAGCAAACTCCGCGTCTACTCGATCGGCTCCTGGAATACCAGCCAGGACCGAGCTGCCCGCGATTACCTGTTCAACAATCACGCGGATCTGTGGTGGATCGAAAGCGATACGACTTTTCGCGGAATGTACATGGGGGGAGGACAAGAGGAGGAGTGGGGCAACCGCAGCTTTGTCGAACTCCACGTCAAGGGACATGGCTCGCTCGGCAATTTGTTCTTCGAGAAAAAGCGCGACATCAAGATGGGTGATACGCCGTCGCTGTTGTTTCTACTGGAGGGCGATCCCGATGAGCCTGCGGGACCGCATTGGGGTGGTGCGTTCCTGACAACCGGGCACGGTGAACACTATTGGCATGACGATCCCGACGAGGGACTGTCCATCAACGGGCGCGCCGGGGCAAAAACCGTCAATCGCTGGCGTCGCGATTACCTGGAAGATTGGCGGCGAAGAATGGATCGCGCGATCAAGCCGTGATCTGTCGACTGACGGTGCTGACGAGAAGCTCTGACGAAGGTCTCCCGGCAGGCAGGTTTCTTTTCGCTCGGTGACGCGGGAAAACGGTGCCCCGAACCTCCGTCATGGCGACGTCGTTACCGGTGATCAAGTACGAGTCGCCTAGAGACGGCCATGGGAAGTGTGAGGCGGTCGATGCTCAGCCGGTTGTGCGGGGACTGCAGCGCGCGACAAGTAAGATTACGGCCGTCGACATCAGCACAGCCGCAGTAGGCTCCGGAATTGAAATGGTGGCAATCACGCTGTAATTGCGAATCTGCATCGAGGCGTCGTTCATGCCTGGCATTTCCCAGCCCATGTTCATGCCGCCAATCTTGTAGTCTGCGAAATCTTGCGAGTCGAGCAACAGTCCTCTGCTCCATGCCTCCTGCAAACCGGCCTTCATGTGGGGTAGCAGATTGCCTGCGACGGTCACCCATTCACCGTCAGCGATCTTCTCTGACGTGAAAGGCTCGATACCGACACCATAAATCAGCTTTTGTGTGAAACCATCGACGAGCACGACTTCTCCAGTCACGTCGTAACGGTCGTCGTAAAGTGCGGTGCCGAACCAGAGAAAATCACCAAAGCCAGTCGAGGAGGGATTGAGATTCTGAACTGTGTAGTAAATGAGGTACTGGCTGGCATGAATCGCAGGGTCGTACTCATCGGTAGTAATTCGGTCGTCGTATAATAAACGGGCATCGATCTGAAAATCGAGCGACGCCATTTCAGCTATTGAGGGAGCCTGGCTGCTCAAATGCCCCCCCGGTTCGCTGATCGACTGCTGAACAAGCAATGCTGGCCATGGGTCGTTAACGCCGCGAAACGTACCGCCATATTCACTCTGGCCATTGATCGTCAGTATGAGGTCGGATTCCGCTGCTGCAGGCCCGCCACCGGCAACGATCTGCTTGTCGGCATTTGCGTACTCCCACGCGCCAGACGGCCTTTGCGTCGGGGTAACTCCGACAATCATTGATTGGCTGTCCCACTGTCCTAGCTGCCAAACGGGAGGTCCAGCCGACGCGTCCCATTGCAGGTTGCCCTGGACAACGAGAGCCCCTGGGGTGGGGGCTAAGACCGCGAATCCCCGTTCGAAAGTGGGATCAGCGATCAGCGAGATTTGTTCTGCTCGTACACTGGTCGTCAACACCATGATCGAAAAAAGGCACAGCCCTTGTATTCTCAACGACGTGTCTCCGTTGCGTGGCTCGAATTCCTGTCCCACCTACTCCCTTCAGTTTACCAAGGATGAGCAACGATGAGTTCAGAATAAGGGATCACTCCCCGACTCCGCTACGCCGGCGAGAGGACGGTTCTCCATTACGGTCAGACGTCTGTGGCAAACGTCCGGGTCATGCTGAACCGTTGTCGTGGGAGGCGGCGCGTATCTGGTCGAGCGCCTGCCAGTAGTCGGCAAGTGCTTTGCGGCCGTTTTCGGTGATCTGGTAGTCGGTGTGCGGCAGCTTGCCGTTGAAGCTCTTTCGCACGTCGACGTAGCCGGCGCGCTGGAGCTTGTCGACGTGCGACGAGAGATTGCCGCGACTGAGGCCGAGCGTCGCAAGAAAAAAGTTGAAGTCGGCCAGGTCGACGCCCGTCAGCACCGTGAGGATCCGCAGCCGCACTGGTTCGTGGATGACGCGGTCGATGTCATTCATGGTTGGTCGGCCTGTTGTTCTTTAGTGTGTTGTTCAGGGGAGCGTCATTCTGCGGAGTGTGGCCGATCGCCGGCGGCGAGCCGTCGTAGCTTGCCGAGGGCGTAACGGCTGTATAGGTGACCGACCAGCGCTGCGAGGATGCCGTAGCCAGCGATCGGTATCAGCATGTTCAAACCGTCCCAGGGTGCGTGGAAAACGATCGGCGCACCGGCGACGATCAGCAGGGCGTGGATCGTGTAGAGCGCCGGCCAGATCAGCGCGGCGTAGCCGGCCATCGGCCGCATCAACCACCAGAGCCCGACGAGAAACGGCACGACGTAGAGGGCCGAGATGGGCTGCATGTATTTCGCGGGGATGTTGAAGGCGAAGCCGAGCGCCACGGAGGCGAGGATGCAGAGGCCGTAGCTGACGCCCAGCGCGAGGCCCCAGGCCTTGTGGCGCGGCGTCGGCGGAGCGAACGCGACGTGGCCTTCCTTAGCGTAGAGACGCCGAACGACGCGTTCTTGGAGTTTCCCTCCCCAACGAGGCGTGGCGAGGAAGACCAACGCGACGAGCGCCACGGCAAGTGCGGCCAGGGACACCCAGAGGACCGGCGTGTTGCCCGCGCGAAGGGCCTCGCCGGCGAAATGTGAAGGAATGCCAATGGCCGCGAACAACGCCACGAAGATCACGATGAAGACGGCGACGCCGAGACTGCGGTTTTGCCCATAGGCCCGGGCCCACTTTGCCATCAGGCGGGGGTCGTCGGGCGCGGGGTCGGGTTCTGTGGATGTGTGGCTCATGGCAAGTCTCCTGTGAATGAGTTTGCCGGCACCGCCGGTGGAAAACGTTTGGTTTGCCTGAGTGTGTTTGTACTACAAACTAGTTTGTATTTCAATGGCCCGGCGCAGAAATCGGGGCAGTGTCGGGTCGTGGCATGGGGCCGGGCGGCGCGAACTGGTGCACGGCTCGGAACGGGCGAATGTCCTGAAATGCCAGGTGGCTAGCCAGGCAACGCGGCATGAAACGCCGTGGCGATCACTGCGGCGAACGCTGCTTCACCAGCAGGTGAGCGAGGACGTGAAGAGGTCGGTCAGTTCCGCTTCACCGGCCGGTCGCGGGGAGAGTTTGGTGACGCGGTGTTGCGGCAGTGTGCCGGCGACGAGTGTCGGTACGTCGGCCTCGCTGTAGCCGACCGCGGCGAGGCCGTTGGGGATGTCGAGCTCACGCATGAAATAGATGACGCGGTCGGCGAGCACGTCACCGGCGTCGTCGAGCGTGGCGTCGCGGACGTCGGCCCCCAGCGCGGCGGCGGCGCGGAGGTGACGCTCGGGACACGCCGGCGCGGTGAAGCGAAACACGGCCGGCGCGTTGAGGATCACCGACACGCCGTGCGGCACGAGGGGGTGCGTGACGTCGTAGCCGGGCGGCAGGTAGTCGCGAACACCGCCGGAGACGGGATACGACATGCCGTGCGGCAAGTGACAGCCGGCGTTGCCAAAGCCCATCCCCGCCATCGCCGCGGCGAGCAACATCTGGCCGCGAGCTTCGTCGTCGCTGGGATCGCGGACCGCGCGGAGGATGTACTCGGACGTCAATTCGAGGGCTCGCAGCGACCAGACGTCGCTGATTGGATTGCGGCCCTGATACGCGGGGCGCTCCAGCGGACTCGCCGGGCGGATGCGGGTTGCGTAGGGGATCGCCGTGTACGATTCGGCCGCGTGGCAGAGCACGTCGAGTCCGGTGGCGGCGGCCACGGCCGGCGGCAGTGTGCGGGTGTTGTCGGCGTCGACGATGCCGAGCGTCGGTTTGAGGTAGCGGTGTGCGATGCCCGTTTTGGCGCGTTGTTCGAGGTAATCGAAGATCGCCACGCCGGTGGTCTCGCTGCCGGTGCCGGCGGTCGTGGGGATGGCGATCAGCGGCTTGAGCGGGCCGGGCACCGGTCGGCCGCGTCCGATCGGCGCGTTGACGTATTCGAGCAAGTCGGCCGGATAGGTTGCATAGAGATTGGCCGCCTTGGCCGTGTCGATCGTGCTGCCGCCGCCGACGGCCACGATGGCGTCGAAGTTGCCCGCCGCGGCAAATTCCGCGGCGGCGGCGAAACTCAGGTCCGTCGGTTCGACCGAGATGTCGGTGAAGATGTCGTAGTCGATGCCGGCGCGCTTGAGCGATTCGACGACCGTGTGGCCGGTGGGCAGATCCGCCAGATGGGGATCGATCATCAACAGGGTGCGGCGGGCCCCCAGATCGAGGAGATCGAGTCCCACCTCGCGCGTGATTTCGCTGCCGACGCGGAGATTCGAGGCGGCCATCTGAAACGCGGTGTCGTGTTCGGGCATCGGACGAATCTACTCGGCGGTTGTGGGGGACGACGGCGAACCTGGCCCTTTGGCGCGCGTGACGGCGGCGCCATTGGCAGGTCGCGAGGGAGTGACGCCATCGTAACCGTTCGACGTGAATCGTCCAGGCGAGACGTGCAGGTCCGCGGCCGTGCATCAAACGCCCCGCATCAGGGGACGTGCATCAGTGATCGCGCATTAGAGGCCGGGCAGCGGCAGAAAGTAGAGCCATTTCTTCATGCGGATGGCGACCTTGCTGATCATGTCGAACGGCTTGCCCCAGTCGGTGTAGATCGCCACGGTTCCGGGCGTGCCCATTTCGAGTTCGTCGGCCAGGGCGTCGTCGTCGAGGCGGATCATCACGGCCAGGTAGCCGGGCGAACCGATCTGCGACGCCGAGGGGAGTTTGCCGCTCGTCTCGTACTGGCCTTCGCCGGTTGCCTGGATGACGCTTTCCACGCTGCCGCGCAACAGGCGTCCTGGCTGGCTCTTGAAGGCGAGCTCGACCGGCTGGTCTGGTTTGACGTGCATGAGCATTTGCGCCGGAAACGCGGCGGCGATGCGCGTGGTCGACGTCTCGACAAACGTGCCGGCCGCCGCAAAGGGCATCGCCACCACGAACGTTCCTTCGCGGATTTGCCAGTCGGTGACAAAGCCGTCGGCCGGCGCCGTCACCGTGCACTCGGCGAGATTGAAATTGGCCGTGTCCAACTCGGCCTGGATGCTGACGACGGTGTCGCGGGCGGCCTGCAATGCGGCGGTCGCTTGCGTTTGGGCGGCTTGCACCTGATTGAGACCGGCGGTGGCGGCGGCGTAGTCCTGCTCGGTCTGAACGAGCTTGAGCTTGGAGATCGCGCTGGGGTCGTCGGCCTGGATTCCTTGTGCGACGTCGAGCGATGCCTTCGCCGAAGCGGCCTCGGCCTGGGCCTTCGCCACGTTCGCCTCGGCGACGGCCACACCGGCGACGAGTTGATCGACGTTGCTGTTGGCGGCCTGCAATTCGGCTTCGACCTGTCGGACCACGTACTGATATGGCGCCGGATCGATGCGGTACAACACGTCCCCCTTCTTGAGCGGAACGTTCGGCCGCGCGGGGATTTCGATGACCTGGCCTTTGACGTACGGCACGAGTTGAACGACGTAGCGACTCACGACGGCGCGCGACGTAATCGGAGCGGCAATCGTCCAGAAGATCACGACCCCGAGGATCAGCAGCACGCCGAGCGTCGCCATGCCCACGATCGGCCATGGGCGCGGCTTGACCTTGAGGACGCGAAAAATCAGCACCACGAGGGCGATATAAAGAATCGTCAGAAACGCGATCACGAGGCAGCGCCTCCGTCGCTGGGAGACTCAGCGGGCCGCGGATTCCAGTAGGCCCAGACGAACGCGATCGGCCAGAGTGCACCGAGCGTGACCAGGCTGATCCAGCCGGCGGCGGCGATCGCGCTTGCCTGCGGATGAGAGCGACTTCGGGCGATCTTGCCCGGCAGCGATCCGACGACGACGATGACCACGACGATCGCCGCCACGAGGACGGCGAGGACGACAAAGGCGAAGATGTCGAAGGCGTCGATCTGAACCATCGCGACTACCCCGGGTGTTGGTTGTAGTGTCCCTGTCGCCTGGCGGTCGTCACGAAAGGTGTTGTGCCGATCGGCGGGCTCGTTGACGTGGCAAACTCGCCGTGAGCTACTCGGCGAAACTGAACACGCGGTTCCAGTCTCGCTTCATGCTGATCACGATCCAGCCTTTACTCTGTGCTTCGTCGTAGAGCGCCTGGGTGAAAGTGCCGACCTTCGAGTCGGGCAGACCCTGGGCCGGGCCGTAGGCGTACTCGCGCTCGGCGTCGTCGTGGAGCAGAAGCATGGAAAGCCGGGCGCCGTCGCCCGCCTTGGTGTACTCGAGCATCTGGCGGTCGCCGGTCGAGTTGCCGAACGACGCATGGGGACGACGGCCGATCATCAGATGGATGCCCTCGGGCTTGCCGGCGTCGTTGTCGTTCAGCAGCAGTCGCGGTTCCTTGGTGAGAAACGGTTTGCCCTGTTTATCGTAGCCGTACTTTGTCCCCGCGGCCGACCCCACGACCTGCTCGGGCGGGATGCCGTAGACGCGATCGGCGTAGACGCGGACAAAATCTTGGCCGCCGCCGGTGACGATGTAGGTCTGGAAGCCGTTTGCGCGAAAATACTCGAGCAACTCGTGCATGGGGAGGTAGGTCAGTTCGGTGTAGGGCCGATGCCAGCGCGCGTCTTTCGCCGAGTCGAGCCACTTTTGCGCCGCCGCTTGAAACTCCTCGACGCTCATGCCCGTGAGCGTGGCGGTGAGGATCTTTATCAAGTCGGCCTGGGGCAACGTCGCCACGGCGGCGCGGTCGCCCGAGAGCACGGTCTTGAACGGTTCGACGTCGGCCAGTTCGGGCTTGGCCTTGACGACGTCGGGCACGCGGCTGAGGCAATAGACGACCTGCGAGTACATCGGCTTCTCGACCCAGAGCGTGCCGTCCTGGTCGAAGGTGACGACGCGCTCGGCGGGCGGCACGAAATTCGGGCTCGCCTCGTCGGTCGTCGTGGCGACGAAATCGAGGATCGCCTGTTTGGTCGGTCCGTCGTTCCACGAGGAGAGCGGATCGTCGGCGGCGCGGGCCGGCGCTGCGGCGGAGCATGCGATAAAGAGGGCAATCGCGACCAAGGCGGCAATGAGGCCGAACCGGCCCACACGAGTTTGCGGCATTGCACGGTGAGTCATGGTTGACGGGTCCTTACGATGCATCGTGATGGAGTGCGAGAGACAGGAGTTGCCAGGCGCGTCGGACGCGGGGCGCACCACAAGCATGGCCCACAACGGATGGCACAGAAAGTATGGTGCCGAGTCCGAGGGATGGCACACGTCCTGAGGCAGCCGCGACCAGATTCTACCGTGACGGGGACCGTACTCGAAACCACTCGCCGGGCGGGGCGGGCCGGGCCGGCAAAAGTGAGGCTGCAGGGACTTGAACCCTGGACCTACGGATTAAAAGTCCGTTGCTCTACCGACTGAGCTACAGCCTCGAAGTTCTCGGGCGCCCGGTGGTCTTTGGTGACTGGCGGGCGGCGCGGGCCTGGGGGCCTGGCGGGCAGCCGACGTCTGGTCGGCGACGATGTGGCCAGTCTACCAAAAACCTGTGCCGGCGTAAGGCGGTCAGGTTCGCTGGCGGCAGGGGAAAAAGAAGCAATCGCCGACGTGCTGCCGCGCAATCGGATGGCCGACGGAGCAACGCCTGCCGACGCGGACTCGTGACCGAACACGATTCGCTGACCAGGGCGCTGACGGCAACCGCGGAGTCGCCGCAAGCAGGTCGCGCACGGGTTGTCTCACCGTGTGACGGATGGCGCCTCGAGGGGACCGGCCATCATCTTCGAGTGTGCATCGTCACTCCTTCGACGTGCGGTGTTGGATCAGCGCCGCCACGGCCGTGTCGCAGGCCGCTGCCGCATCGTCGCCACCTTGATTCGTACACGCTAACAGGGCGAAGTCACGTTCGGGGGCGATCCAGACGGTGGCATAGTTCATCGTGTTCGAGCCGCTGTGGGTCAGCACCTTGCCACCGGCCCAACCTCGCTCGGCCACGATCCACCCCATTGCGTAGTCGCCGCCAGTCGGTGGGGTTGATAACGTCTGGTACGAGTCGGCCTCGAGCAGCGCCGGTTTGCCGTTCAGTCCACCGAGCAGATCGGCGATGAACCGCGACCAGTCCTGAATCGTGCAGTGCACGCGACCTGCCGGTCCCATCACTGGTGGATTGTCGACGGCCGGTCCGTTCTGCGGAACCGGCTTGCCATCGGCGGTGTGGGGCCAAGGTTGATCGACTCGGCCGGGTGTTCCCAGTCCTCCGAATCCAGCGCTCTTCATCTTCAGCGGTTCGAAGATTTGCTCGACCATGTTTTCCTGCCACGACTTGCCCGTGAGCTTCTCGATCACCGCTCCGACGATCACGTAGCCGAGATTCGAGTATGCAAACTCGGTGCCCGGAGGTTTCGCCGGCGGCTTGGCGAGTTCGCTCAGAGCGTGACGTCGCTCCTTGGTGGCATCTTCGCCGAGGTATTCGACAAGATTGAGGTTCGCCGGAAGTCCAGCGCGGTGCGTGAGCAGTTGCCTGATCGTGACGCCCTGAAAGTCCGGATGGATCGTCACGCCATCGTCGGCGAACACCTCAGCGAGCGTGGTATCCCAATCCAGCACACCGTCTTCGACAAGGCGAGCAACCAGGGTAGCAGTCATCGC
The DNA here is from genome assembly GCA_020426575.1 of Planctomycetales bacterium. Classification (GTDB taxonomy): domain Bacteria; phylum Planctomycetota; class Planctomycetia; order Pirellulales; family JAEUIK01; genus JAGQPT01. The sequence goes on along the minus strand of JAGQPT010000122.1, from coordinate 12,611 downwards.
TTTTGTGTCGGACCCGAGGTGCCATAGATCGCTTGCCCTGGCCGAAGCACTGGCGCCACGTTTACGCACGCCCGCGACGCCAAAGGTTTCGAGGCCGTCACTCGTTACGATGGCGGCGACAAGTGCCGGCATGTCCGACTTTTTGCGGATCTCCTCCAGCAGGGCGTTGATTTCAGCATCGGCCGAAAGGTTGGCGAGTGGAGATGATGGTGCGTCGAGTGTTTCGACGAAGCGACGATCGGTCGGACTAAGCCGCGCCAGCGGGACCGTTACCGTCTTGCCGTTCGGCTTTTTCAGTACGACCGCGTCGTCGTTGACTTCGACGAGTTCGGCTTCGATGGTGAATTTGCCGGTGGCGTCGCGCCAAGTGCGTGGTTCAGCCTGGGCGGTCAGAGGAACCAGCATGAGCACCAGGGCCAAAAACGTGGGGCAGGGTTTGATCATTTTTCCGGAACTCCTGTTTGACGTGGGGCCGAAGCGTGACGAGTGGTCTGGGAAGTAGCCAGTCGAAAGCTGATGTCCAGCGGTCGCATGTTCGTTGGGTTTGCCATTGTACATTGGGCGAACCCGCCGTGATGCACTGGACAAGCAGGCCGAAAACGGGAATCGATCGCAGGCCCCTGCTGCGTCCCGACAGCTCGGTCGGCTGCGAGGATCGTCGTAAACGGAGCGGGGACGGCGTGTTGGCCTCGCTTGACGCGACGTCGTCCAGCCGGGACAAAGTAAGGTAGTGGGGGGGACGGGGGCGGCGGTTGAAAAGGACACTCTTGATGCAGATCAACATCCAGGAAGACTACGACGCCGTCTGCCGAATTGCGGCCGGCAGGGTGGCGAAGACGCTGTACTCGAAGCCGAACGCCGTGTTGGGCCTGGCGACCGGTTCGACGCCGCTGGGCGTTTACAAAGAGCTGATCCGGATGCACCACGACGAGGGGCTCGACTTTTCGCAGGTGACGACGTTCAACCTCGACGAATACGTCGGTCTCACGCCCAACCACAAGCAGAGCTACTCCTACTTCATGTGGGAGAACCTGTTCAAGCACATCAACATCCCGCGGCAGAACATCCACATCCCGTCGGGGACGACCGACAACTACGAAGCGTTTTGCCGCTGGTACGAGGACTGCATCAAGCAGCGGGGCGGCATCGACCTGCAGATCCTCGGTATCGGCACCGACGGGCACATCGCCTTCAACGAGCCGTCGAGTTCGCTCGGTTCGCGGACGCGGATCAAGACGCTGGCCCGGCAGACGATCGAAGACAACGCCCGCTTTTTCGACAAGCCGGAGGATGTGCCAGTGTTCGCGATCACGATGGGCGTGGGCACGATCCTCGAATCGCGCGACATCATGCTGTTGGCCAGCGGCGCGAACAAGGCAGCCGCCGTTGCCGCGGCGATCGAAGGCCCGGTGACGAGCATGTGCACCGCCAGCGCCCTGCAACTTCACCGCGAGACGCTCTGCATCCTCGACCGACAGGCGGCCGGCGATCTGAAGATGATCGAATACTACGAGTGGATCCAGAACAAGCGGCCAGATGCGCCTTAGCCGTAGGGGTTTAGGCTGTAGGTATTTAGGTGGGCAGGGACTTCACAGGTGCCCTAAATCCCTAAATCCCTAAATCCCTAAATCCCTAATCCGTCTCTTTGCCGAACCATCTGACGATTGCCAACAGCGCTAGCGTGCCCACGAGCCAGCATGGCCAGAGAGGCAGGCCCAGGCCGACGGGCAGTGTGCCGAAGAGGACCGAAATGGCGGCGACGGTGAGTGCGTAGGGGAGCTGGGTGCGCACGTGGGCGACGTGGTCGCAGCCGCTGGCCTGCGACGAGAGCACGGTGGTGTCGGAGATCGGCGAACAGTGGTCGCCGAAGATCGCACCGGCCAACACGCCGCCGATCGCGCCGAGCAGCAGCGGGTTCGACGCTGTGACGTCGCCCTGGGCCGCGAGTGCGCCAAGCGTGAGCGGGACGGCCATCGGCAAGAGCAGGCCCATCGTGCCCCAACTCGTGCCGGTGGAAAATGACACGACCGACGCGAGCAGGAAGATCACGGTCGGCAAGAGCCAGAGCACGCCGTCGCCGGCGTCGGTTCCGCCGCTGCTGAACTGTTCGCTGAGCAGGCCGGCGAGGTAGTCGCCTGTATAGAGTCGATAGTCGCTGTGCTCGTAACCGAGTGTGTTGCTCTGCGGCTGTCCGTCGATAGCGGCGTCTCCGGTGAGTGTGGAAAGCGTCGAAGCCAGGGCGAGGATCACCAGCGCGGCAGTGAGATGGCCGGCGCCGCGACGGGCCGCTGCGGCGATCTCGGCCGAGGTGAGCAGCCGCTGCAAACGCAGCAGCAGCGCGGCGGTGACGAGCCCGGCGAGCGAGCCCCAGAGCAGGGCATATCCGGAGTCGGCAGCGCCGAAGATGTCCCCCCAGCGGGCGAGCGAATGATCGGCAGGTGTGTCGGCAGGCAGGTTGGCCAGTCCGCTGCGGTAGAGCAGCCAGACGATCACGGCGACCGTGACGACAATCGGGACGACGGCGTTGGCCCACCGCGCGGGGGTGCTTTCGTCGGGGGCCGTGTCGTCGCTGACCGTGGCGTAGTGTGACCTCCAGGAGGGATCGTCTTCGGGCGGTTTTCCGCTACGGGCGGCGCGTTCAGCGACGAGCATCGGACCGAAGTCGCGGCGCAGCAGCGCCAACAGCGGCACCAGCATGATGGCCCAGACGAGGTAAAAGCGGTAAGGGATGCTGCGGACAAAGAGGTCGAAGGCGCCGAGCGCAGCGTGTTCGGTCTGGGCGAGGCCGTCGCCGATGTAGGAGATTTCGACGGCGACCCAGGTCGACACGAGCGCGAGCCCCGAGACCGGCGCGGCGGTCGAGTCGACGATGTAGGCGAGCTTTTCGCGGGAGATCTTCAGGCGGTCGCAAAGTGGTCGCAGTGTGCTGCCAAGCAGCATCGTGTTGGCGTAGTCGTCGAAGAAGACGAACATGCCGAGCAGCCAGGTGACGAGTTGGCCGCGTCGTGGCGAACGGGCCCAGGGGGAGACGGCCGCGACGAGACCGTGCATGCCGCCGCCGCGGTTGATGACGCCGACCATCGCGCCCATCAGCAGCGTGAAGGCGAAAACGCGGAGTCGATCTTGCTGGACGAGCGTGTGCCAGACGTGCAACTCGAGCGTGTCACCGACGGCGGCCAGGGGCCGCCAGCCGCTGGTGATCAGCGCACCGGTGTAGATGCCCGCCAGCAGTGAGACGATCACGCGGCGCGTAGCGACGGCCAGCACGATGGCGACCAGCGAAGGCAACAGGCTGAGGATGCCGTATGGGTGATCGCTCATGTGCGCGCTGGGCGAACCGACGACGGGCGGAGGGACCGGGGCGGGCGTCGGCCACACCTGGGGTGCGACCGACGCTCCGCACCGATCATCGCTGGACCGAACTCGGCTGGCAAGGCGCATCGGCGCGAGCGACGTGCTGGTCCGGCACGGGTGCCTGAGGTGGATGGTAACGGAGCACGTAGTCGGCGAAACGGAAAGCGCGTTGCTCCTCGGGCTTGCCGGCGAAGAAGTCGTCGAACAGCTCGTGGATGCCCTGGCGGCGGATGTGGTAGAAATTGTGCTTGCCCGAGCGGCGCGAGTCGATCAGGCCGGCCACGCGCAGCAGGGCCAGATGGTGGCTGACGGCTGGCTGGTTCTGCTCGAGCAGGTCGCAAATCGCGCGGACGTTGGCCTCGCCGCGCTCGGAAAGCATCAGCAGGATCTGCAGCCGGGTTGGATCGGCCAGCAGCTTGAAAAGCTTGACCAGGTCCGTGACCGTGCCGCCGTCGACGTCGCCGAGCTTTTGTTGCTCGTCGTGTCGCTGTGCGTTGCGCGCCGGTTGTGGGGTCACATGGGTGAAGTCACTGGTCGTTCTTCGACTATCGAAGTCGGTCGAGGTCATATCTCGAACCTATCACACTGGAGTTATCGCCCTGATCTCTCGTCGGGTACGCTAGCGCAGCAACCACCACGGTTTCGCGCGGCGAAGCGCGTTAGCGCTGCGGCGCGCAGTGGCACTGTGCAGCAGCGCATGTCAGCCGAAGCGCATGCCTGCTTAGCGCAATTGATGACGAGTCTGGCCCGTGGCGGCTCGCTGCCTGTACGCCGTTATTGCCCTCGGCGTGCGGTTCCTTCCGCAAATTGGAACATGTCGACGACGGGTCGTCTCAAAAAGACTGGTGAAGCACTCTGTCGATTTCTGTTCGTCTGGTGAGCGATCGCCCGGGACGCCGCATGATACGGCGGGGGAAAATGGTCGGAACAATCCTTGATGATGCCGGCCGAGCGATCAACACGCCAGTTGGTGCGCATTGTACCGCAGCTTGGCGATGCGTCAAAGCGCTGCGTTGTCGTCGAGCGAAAAAACCTGCCGCAGAACGTCCGCCAAACCCCGGTCGCGGGAACCATTGCCGCAGCGAAGCGTAACAGTAGGATAGGGGGCCTTGGGGTGTACGAGTCGCGGCATCTGGCGGTGCACTGGCTTGTTACGTCGATTCCCTCAGCACTCACCGGCCCCTCATGACGTCCACCGGTCGCACACTGTTTCCCTACCTGGCCGCTGGAGCCATGATCGCCGCGGTCGTCTGGTCGCTGTCGTTCGGGACACTTGAGCGAGCAGACTTCACGTTTGTCAATTCGACGGAGATCAAGTCGGTCGACCCGGCAATGGTGACCGGTCAGCCCGAAGGCCGCATCATCCGCACGATCTCCGAAGGTTTGTTGGGCTGGGACCCCGAGACGCTTGCTCCAGTGCCGGGGGTGGCCGCGAGTTACGACGTTTCCGACGACAAAAAGACGTACACGTTCCACCTTCGAGACGACGCCGCCTGGAGCAACGGCGAACCGGTGACGGCCGACGATTTCTCTTACAGTTTTCGGCGTTTCCTGCATCCGGAGATTGCCGCCGAGTACGCGTATCTGCTCTGGGATGTCGTCGGCGCCGAAGACTTCAGCACGATGCGACTCGAAGTCGGACAGCCCGTCGAGATCGAACTGTTGGACAGGCCGGAGGGTGCGCTGCCGTTTGCGCCCGGGAGGCGGATCAGCGGTGTGCTCAAGGAGGTGATCGAGGAGGGAGGCGGCACCGACGGCGGAGCTGACAACACTGATGGCGGAAATGGCAACGGAACCGGCAAAGTTTACGTGGTCGACGTGGGCGGCACAGAGCGCCGCTTTCGCCGTGGCGACGTGCCAAGCGCTGACGACGACGTCGAGGCCTGTCGCTGGGTGCTGCGGGACTTTGAAACGGTCGGCATTCGCGCGCCCGACGATCACACGCTCGAAATCACGCTCAAGCACCCCGTGCTGTACTTCGACAAGCTGATGGGATTCTATCCCCTGTTCCCGGTGAATCGGACGTGCGTGGAAACGTACGGTTATCCGGCCTGGACGAAGCCGGAGCACATCGTCTCGAACGGGCCGTTCCAACTGAAGTTCCGCCGCATCCGCGACCGCATCCGCATGGAAAAGAACCCGCATTACTGGGGGCGCGACGACGTGTCGCTGGAGACGATCGACGCGTTGGCGGTCGAATCGGTGACGACGGCGCTGAATATGTACATGACGGGCGAGGTCGACTACGTGCCGGAGGTGCCGCGGACGATACTGCAAGAGATCCAGGCGCAGGGGCGGGAAGATTTTTCCGCCGAGCCGTTCCTGGCGAACTATCACTACTTGTTCAACGTCGAGAAACCGCCGCTGGACGATGTGCGGGTGCGGCGGGCGATCAACATGGCGATCAACAAGCAGGAGATTGTCGACACGGTGACGCAGGGGGGCGAGATTCCGGCGCGCAGCATCGTGCCGCCGATGGTGAGCGGATACTCGGCGGCGGAGTGTGATGCATATGACCCCGAAGCGGCCCGCGCGCTGTTGGCCGAAGCGGGGTATCCGGGGGGCAAGGGCTTCCCCACCCTGGAAATTCTTTACAATACGCACGAGACGCATCAGACCGTCGCCGAGTTGATCCAGGCGCAACTGCGCAATGAGCTGGGCATCAACGTGGGACTGCGCAACGAGGAATGGGGGACGTGCCTGAATAGCCGCCGCACGGGCGACTTCATGATGTGCCGGGCTGGCTGGATCGCTGACTACGACGATCCCAACACGTTTCTCGACATGTTCATGACGAGCAATCCGAACAACCACACGCGTTGGAGCGACGAGGAGTATGACCGGTTGCTCGAGGAAGCGGCCGAGTGCGAGGACCCGCAACAGCGGATGCAGATGCTGCACGACGCCGAGGCCGTGTTGATGAGCGAGATGCCCGTCGTGCCGCTATACCAGTACGTGCGGCCGACGATGGTGCAGCCGTACGTCAAAGGTTTTTACAATAACGCGCTCGACGTGCACCCGCTCAAGTATGTATCGATTGACAAAGAACTGAAGCGCGAACTCGCCGGGCACTGACGCCCACAGAGGTGCGCTACGTCGGTTCGCTTCGCCGCGCTGCAGATGACAGGACCGGCAGATGACAGGGCCGACAGGAGACGGCATTGCTAGTATTTGTGCTCAAACGACTGCTGTGGATGGTGCTCACGGTGTGGGCCGTCTTCACGGTGTCGTTTCTGTTGATGCGGGCCGTGCCGGGCGGGCCGTTCGACAGCGAGCGCGAAGTGCCGCCGGAGATCAAGGCCAACCTCGAGAAGCGCTACCATCTCGACGAGCCGCTCTATCAGCAGTATTTCCGACAGTTGGCCGGCGCGGCCCGGTTTGATTTCGGGCCGAGTTATAAACTTGCCGACTACACCGTCGGCGAGGTGATCGCCGAGGGGCTGCCGATTTCCGCCTCGCTGGGGTTGTTGGCGATGTCGTTCGCCGTGGTGTTGGGGGTGACGGCCGGAACCGTGTCGGCGCTGCGGCGACAAAGCGTGCTCGACGTGACGCTGATGTCGATCGCCACGATCGGCATCGCGCTGCCGAACTTCATCATCGCCAGCATCTGCGTGATCTTATTCGTGTTTGTGATCCCGATCTTTCCCGCGGCGGGTTGGGGATCGATCAGCAACCTGATCCTGCCGGCGTTCTGTCTGGGCGCGCCGTTCGCCGCGTACATTGCCCGGCTCACGCGCACCGGCATGTTGGACGTGATGGGGCAGGACTACATCCGCACGGCCCGGGCCAAGGGACTCAGCGGACGGACCGTCGTCGTGAAGCACGCGCTACGCGGCGCGTTGTTGCCCGTCGCTTCGTACCTGGGTCCGGCGACGGCCGACATCATGACCGGCTCGCTGGTCGTCGAGCAGATCTTCGCCATCCCGGGGTTGGGTTCGCACTTCGTGAAGGCGGCGCTGCTGCGCGATTTTCCCTTGGCGATGGGGCTCGTCGTGCTCTACACGGTGCTGCTCTACTCGATGAACTTGCTGGTGGACATTTCTTACACGTATTTCGATCCCCGCGTGCGACTGGAGTAAGACGCGATGCATCCGACGTGGCAACAATCGCCCCAGGATGCCGAGCGTTTGGCCGAGTTGCTGGCCGAGTCGCAGCGGATCCAGGGGCTCTCGCTGGGGCGCGACGCCTGGCGGCGCCTCAAGCGCACGCGCACGGCGATGGCGTCGTTGGGCTTCCTGGTGTTGGTGGGCGTGTTGGCGGTGTTGACGCCGCTGTTGCCGATCGCCTCGCCGCGCGAGGTACACACCGAGCGCCGCTTTGCTCCTCCTGAACTGAGCCCGTTCTGGGCTGAGCGGATTCCCCTCGTCGACGACGAGGGGCGCGTTGACGAGGCGGCCGTGACGGCGGCGTTCGGCGAGTTGAACCTGCTGGATCGGGCGCTCGTGCGCTTGCGCGTGGCGCTGTTCGGCGAACACTGCGTGGCCAGCGTGTGTGGCACCGATGAACTGGGACGCGACGTGCTGGCGCGGATCTTCTGGGGAGGGCGCGTGTCGCTGCTCGTCGGGGTGGTCGCGGCGCTTGTTTCGCTGGTGATCGGCGTCAGCTACGGGGCGGTTTCCGGCTACCTGGGTGGCCTGGTCGACGACGCGATGATGCGGCTGGTCGACGTGCTCTATGCGATTCCGTTCATCTTCGTCGTCATTTACTTGATCACGGTGCTCAGCGCGCTCGAAGCGAGCCTCAACAAGAGTTTTGATCGCATCACGTTGTTCTTTTTTGTCGTGGGGGCGATCTATTGGTTGACCATGGCCCGAGTGGTGCGCGGGCAGATCATCTCGCTGAAGAACGAACAGTTCGCCGAGGCGGCCCGGACGATTGGCGCCGGTCGCGCCCGCATCATCTTCCGCCACCTGGTGCCGAATCTGCTCAGCGTCGTGATCGTGTATCTCACGCTGACAATCCCGCGGGTGATGCTGTTCGAGGCGTTTCTCTCGTTCCTGGGGCTCGGCGTGGAGCCGCCCGACGTGTCGTGGGGGCTGTTGGCGAACCAGGGCCTGCGGGTGATCACGCCGGTGCGGATTTACTGGTGGCTGGTCGTGTTCCCGGCGATCGCGCTGGGGGCGACATTGTTTGCCCTGAACTTCCTCGGCGACGGCCTGCGCGACGCGCTGGACCCGCGGCTGAAACACAGGTGACATGGGTGTGATGACATGGGTGATTTGAACAGGCGATGTTTGATCCAGCGCAAAGGCCCCCTCCCCTAGCCCCTCCCCCGAAGACGGGGGGGCAATGGGTTGTCCTCGACAAATCACTTTGCCGTTTGATAACGAATGCGTAACTCCCTTCTACAAGTTGACGACCTTCACGTCGAATTCGATACCGACGATGGCGTGGTGCGCGCCGTTGACGGGGTTTCGTTTGCGGTGGCACCGGGCGAGACGTTGGGGATCGTCGGCGAGTCGGGATCGGGCAAGAGCGTGACGAACCTTGCGGTGCTGGGGTTGATCCCGCGCCCCCCGGGACGGATCGCCGGCGGTCGGGTGATGTTCGAAGGGCACGACCTGCTGCGCGTCGGGGAAGATGCGCTGCGGAGGGTGCGCGGCAATCGCATTGGCATGATCTTTCAGGACCCGATGACGTCGCTCAATCCGTTCTTGACCGTGGCGGAACAGTTGACCGAGGTGACCCGACTGCACATGGGGCACACGCGCGCTCAAGCGCTCGATCATGCCGTGGAGATGCTCGAGCGGGTGGGGATTCCCGCGGCGGCCGAGCGGATCGGTTCGTATCCGCACGAGTTCTCCGGCGGCATGCGCCAACGGGTGATGATCGCGATGGCGCTGTCCTGTCGGCCCGACGTATTGATCGCCGACGAACCGACGACGGCGCTTGACGTGACGATCCAGGCACAGATTCTCGAGTTGATGAAAGAGCTGCAGCGCGACGAGGGGACCGCCATCATCATGATCACGCACGACCTGGGCGTGATTGCCAACGTCTGTGATCGGGTGAGCGTGATGTATGCCGGGCGGTTTGTCGAAGAGGCGCCCGTCGACGAGTTGTTTGCCCAGCCTCGCCATCCCTACACGATTGGCCTGCTGCGGTCGGTGCCGCGGTTGGACGAGGCGGCCGGTGCGCGATTGAACCCGATTCAGGGCCAACCGCCCGATCTCACGTCGCCGGGCGTAGGCTGTCCGTTCGCGCCGCGGTGTGACTTCGCGCTGCCCGTGTGCCGCGAGCAGGACCCGCCGATCGAGACGTCCGGGGCGAACCACCGCTTCGAGTGCTTTGTCGACGTCCGCGACGTGAGCACGTCGAACTCCACGAATCCCGCGAGTTAGCCCGTGATCGATCATTCACGTACTCCCGTCGATGCGAGCGACGACGTGCCGCTCGACGTGCGCGATCTCAAAGTGCACTTTCCCACGAGCAGCGGTCCACTGTGCGATCGGCGGTACGGGGCGGTGCGGGCCGTCGACGGGGTGTCGTTCCAGGTGCACGCCGGCGAGACGTACGGGTTGGTCGGCGAGTCGGGCTGCGGCAAATCGACGACGGCGCGGGCCGTGCTCAACCTGATTCGCCCGACCGGCGGCCAGGTGTGGTGGCGGGGCCGCAACATCGCGGGGCTCGACGATCCGGCGATGCGGCCGCTGCGGCGCGACCTGCAGATGATCTTTCAGGATCCGTTCTCGTCGCTCAATCCGCGGATGACCGTGGGGCAGATCGTGGGCGAGCCGATGAAGATTTTCAATTTGCACAAACCGGCGGATCGGCAATTGGAGGTGATCCGCTTGCTGGACATGGTGGGGCTGAACCCGCGGTTCATGAACCGCTATCCCCACGAGTTTTCCGGGGGTCAGCGGCAACGGATCGGAGTGGCGCGGGCGCTGGCGGTGCAGCCGCAGTTGATCTTTTGCGACGAGCCGGTGGCGGCGCTGGACGTGTCGATCCAGGCGCAGGTGGTCAACCTGCTCGACGATCTGCAGCAGCGGCTCGCGCTGTCGCTCGTGTTCATCGCGCACGACCTGGCGATCGTGCGGCATCTTTCCGACCGCATCGGCGTGATGTACCTGGGGCGGATCGTCGAAGAGGCGTCGTCGGTCGATCTGTACCGCGATCCGAAGCATCCCTACACGAAGGCGCTGCTGAGCGCCGTGCCGATTCCCGACCCCGCGGTGGAGCGGCGTCGCCGGCGGATCGTGCTCAGCGGCGAAGTTCCGTCGCCGGACAAGTTGTATGCGGGCTGTCCGTTCGCGGACCGTTGTCCGATCGTCGAGCCGTCGTGCCGCGAATCGCCGCCGCGACTGGAGGGGACGACCCACCGCGTGGCGTGTTTCAAAGCCGAGGGGGGTTGAATTCACCGCCGAGGCGTAGAGGGTGCGGGAGGAAGGCTTGGGAATGGATGCGGGGAGGCGGATTGCCGGGGGTGGTACAATGGGCGGCAGGTCGATTTTCGGCCGCGTGGGCATTGGCACCGTGATTTTCAGATCGTCAGAAAAGAGGAGTGTGTGCGTGCGAGCGGCCTTGCTGGTTTGGATAGTGTTTTCACCGTGCGGACTCGTGTGGGCCGCGGGCAATTGGTCGCAGTTTCGCGGGCCCGACGGGGAAGGCCACGCGGCGGCCGAGCGGTTGCCGCTCAATTGGAGCGAAAACGAGAACGTGGTCTGGAAGACCGCCATCCACGACCGCGGCTGGTCGTCACCCGTCATCTGGGGTGACCAGGTGTGGGTGACGACGGCGACGCGCGACGGGCATGAGCTATTTGCCGTGTGCCTGGATCGCGCGACGGGCGCGATTGTCCACGACGTTCGTGTCTTCGAGGTTGCCGACCCTCAGCGAATTGCGGCGGCGAACACGTATGCTTCTCCCACGCCGGTGATCGAAGCAGGGCGGGTATACGTTCATTACGGCACTTACGGCACGGCCTGTCTGGACACGGCCAGTGGCGACGTGTTGTGGACCCGCCGCGACTTGAACTGCGACCACGAGGCGGGCGCGGGACCGAACAGTTCGCCGTTTCTGGTCGGTGATCTCTTCGTCGTGCACGTCGACGGCCGCGACGTGCAGTACATCGTGGCGCTCGACAAATTGAGCGGCGATACGGTTTGGAAGACAGACCGATCGGTCGACTACAGCACGGTTCCGGAAAATCAGCGCAAGGCGTTCACGATGCCGACCCTGGTGCCCCGGCCCGGTGGACAGGACGGCGATGCCAGGCAACTGGTCAGCCCGGCAGCTCAGGCGGTTTATGCCTACGACCCGGCGAACGGGGAAGAACTTTGGAAGGTGCGTCACAGCGGCTGGTCGATCGCGCCGCGGGCGGTTTACGGCCAGGGGCTTATCTTTGTCGTCGTCGACCACGATCATCCCGAACTTTGGGCGGTCCGTCCGGACGGTGTGGGGGACGTGACCGAGAGCCACGTCGAGTGGAAGGCGACGCAGGGGATGCCCGCACGATCGTCGCCGTTGTTGGTTGGCGATCTGCTGTTCGTCGTCAGTCACGGCGGCGTGGCGACTTGCCTCGACGCGACAACCGGCGACCCCGTCTGGAAGAAGCGGATCGAGGGAAAGTATTCGGCGTCGGCCTTCTCGGCTGGCGGGCGCGTCTACTTCTTCAACGAAGACGCCATCTGCACGGTGGTCAAGGCCGCCCGACAATTCGAGGTGCTAAGCATCAACCAACTTGCCGAAGAGCAACTGATGGCCAGTCCGGCGGTGGCGGGTGATTCGCTGTTTGTGCGGACGGAAAACCACCTGTACCGAATCGACGATCTCTCGTCACAGTGATTATCTCTGCGCGCCGTCGTTGGTGAGCGTCTCAATCACGCACGAGCTGGAGCGTGGCCCAAAGACTGGGGTCCTCCTGGTAGGGAAAGCCGACGGGACAGGAGAACGTCTGCACGCCAAGCTCGGTGTCGACGACGGCGTAGTGGAAGCCGATCTCCTGGTGTTCGGCCGGGTCGAAACCGGTGAGAAACTGACCGGGCAGGGCGGCCTCGATCTGGTAGCCATCGCCGAAGACCTCGCCGTGGATGCCGAGTTGGTCGTGGCGGATGGGGTGGGCGTCTTCCCGGGCGCGATTGATCCGCAGGTGTTCGATGATCGGTTCGGCGCGGCCGCGACCGCCGCCGGCCGGCAGCATCACGAACTGGTGGCAGAATCGGGTGGCGCGGTGCACGTTGTCGGTGCGGCGGGTGTCGATCCAGAGCCAGAACCCGTCGCCGTCGGTGGGATTGCCGACGTCGCAGCGGGGCGGT
>JAGQPT010000121.1 GCA_020426575.1 Planctomycetales bacterium | reverse complement strand
GAAAGGAGCGAAGTTCTCTTCTCCTTCGGTGTACCAGGAGTTCACGTGAAGGATCACGTTCGGCACGGGCATACCCGCCTCGTCGAGCGAGCGAACCGTCATCGTGCGCGGACCAGTTTGGATGTCTGCTTGGGACTGCGCTTCGGCCCCCTGCGAAGTCGTCGACCCCATCGTTTCCCCCACCGCCGGTTGGTCGGCCTTGTCGGGCGACGCCTGCGCGGCACGGGAACTCAGGTGACACGTTCCCACGGCCGTGGCCGTCGCCAGCGCGCATGCGCCGAGTACACATGCCGATCGGGTCGTCAGCGAGGCGCGGTTTCGCGAGGCATTCAGGATCGCCGCGATCCGTCCCTCAACCTGACTCGATGCGGCCATGGCAATGGCCCCCGAAACCCGCCGGCGGCGTTGGCAACGTTGAGCGATTTCCAACAGCGTCTGGGCGTAGGCGGCCGGTACGCCGCAACGGGTCACGACCACGTCGTCACAGGCAATTTCGCGGAGCCGGCTCATCTGGCGTTCGCCCCACCAGGCGAGCGGTAGGAACCAGTAAAACGCGCAGGCCAGATTGGCCATCGTCTGGGTCCAGAGGTCGCGACGCCGGACGTGTGCGAACTCATGCAGCAGTACGAGCCTGCGACGCTCCAGCGACCAGGCGTCGGCGTCGAGTGGCAGCAACACGGCCGGACGCCACTGTCCGGTCACCAGCGGCGACGCTACGCCATCGAGAACTCGCACGGGAATCGACGCGGGGACGCCGAGCAACTGGGCGGCGGCGCTGCGCAGTTCGTGCCAGTCGGCGCCGGTGACGTCGCGCGAGCGGCCCACGCATCGCTGCATCGTGAATGTCCGATACGCCAGGCGCGACGTGACCACCAACACACCGGTCAGCCAAACCGCGTATAGGATCGGCGCGAACCCTGGACCAGGGGCCTGCCGCACCGGGGAACTTGACGATGGCTGCGTTACAGGCAGAACCTCAGCGACGGTAGCCGGCGGTTGGAACTCGGCGGTTGGCTTGTCGGCGTTCGTCGCCGCCTGTGGCAGCTTGACGTTTCCCGCGGCGGGCGCGACTTGGCGACTCGCGCTGCGGAGGTTCTTCTCGGCGACAACAGCCATAGCTTTAGGGCGGCTCGACGTCAGCACCTCAGGGGGCTTGGCAGGCAGCACGGGGACCGACCAGCCAGGCGACAGCCAGGTGAACATGGGCAGCACGAGGCACCCCCCCAGACCAACCGTCCAGATGCCGTGTTGCAGCGCCGCCGAACAACGTCGACAGGTAATGGCCACCAGCGCCGTCGCGATCAGCAACAGCAATGAGCGAACGGCGAGGCCGACGAGAGCGTCTTGTGCGACTGGAAGAGTTTCCACGGCGTCATTCTCCGGAGCGTGCGCGATGAATGGCTGCTTCGAGCCGGTCAATGTCTTCGTCGCTCAATTGATTGGCGGATTCGTCGATCATGGCGGCGATGGCGTTGCCGGGCGAATGTGGAAAGAACGTGTCGATCAACAGCCGAAATGCCGAAAGCCCGGCTGCTTTTTGCGACCTCACCGGCTCGTAGATGTGGGTCACTTCGCTGCGGTCGCGCCGTACGTATCCCTTGCGTTCCAATTGTCCGAGCATGGTGCGCACGGCCGAGTAGCTTGGCGGATCGCTGAGGTGTTCGCGGACCTGGGCAACGGATGCCTTGCGGAGGTGATAGACCGCCCGCATGATCTGCTCCTCGCGCGGAGCCAGTTCGCGAGCGACCTTTTTCTTGCGGGACATCGCTGGAGTGTCTCCACTATCAATCGTGTTAGTGAATTGGCACATGTCAATATATTGGCACATAAGCACGGAGTCAACCCGTTTGACCTTGATGGAGCCAACGGGCCGAGATTTGTGCCGTGCAGCGTTCTCTTCCGAGTGAAGTGCTGACATTGTGGTTGGCCCTGGGCGTCGCGCGAAAGCCTGTGGATATGCGGCGGCGGTACCGGCGTGCGAGGCGAGAAGCTGGGCGAGCTTTTCGGGTGCGATCATCGATGCGGATGCGACTTGACACGTTGGTGGCCGATCGCTAAAAGATGTAAAAGTAATACATGTTTTATTTGTTTTAGTGTCCCGGCGCAATGCAGCTCACGACGCACACCGACTACGCCCTGCGAACGCTGATGTACCTGGCCGCGACCGGCCGGCGTGGGACCGTCGCCGACGTCGCCCAGTTGTACGGCATCTCCGCCAATCACATCGCCAAGGTCGTCAACCAGCTGGCTCGACGTGGGTACGTGCGCAGCATTCGCGGCATTGGGGGCGGCATCGAACTGGCCAAGCGGCCCGACGAAATCCGATTGGGTGAAATCGTCGAAGCGCTCGAGGGGAACATGCATCTGCTCGACTGTGTCGCCACCGACGACGTGTGCGCCATCCAGTCGTTTTGCGCGCTCAAGGGCGTGCTCGCCAAGGCCGAACGCGTGCAGCTTGAATACCTGAATACCGTGACGCTCGCCGACGTCGTGCCGGGCAAACGTCAACTCGGGCGTATCCGCCCAGCGTCGTGAGTGACGACGGTATCCCGCCTCAGATTCTGCCCCGTTTCCTTCCTGACCCGAGGTCTCACGATGATGCGACACAGTCTGATCGTCTTTTCTGCAATGGCGATGCTGGCCACAGCGGCGTGGTTGGTCAATCGACACACGATGGTGCACGCCGACGAACCTGCCGCCGCGGTGGGTGGGGAGAAGGCCGCGCCGCCATCCGCACCGCCCAGCGACGCCGCCATCAAGCGGGCCCACAAGCAGGTGGAGATGCTCGACAACATCTACAAGCAGGCGATCGTGCTGATCACCGACAAGTACGTGCACGACGAGGATGACTTTGCCGCGGGGAGCGCCGCCGTGCTGTTGTTCAAGAACATCTCGGAAGGCGGTTCGCACCAGGTGCGGCTGATCGACGTGAGCGGGTTGCCGTACGATGACGAGAACGTCGCCAACGACGATTTTGAGCGGGCCGGCGTCAAGGAACTCAAGGCCGGTGCGCCCATCTTCGAGCGAGTCGAGCAAATTGACGGACGGCCGCAATTACGCGCCCTCACGACCGTCCCGGTGGTGATGAAGAAGTGTGTGATGTGCCACGAGCACTATGCCGACGTCAAGCCGGGCAAGCCGATCGGCGCGATCAGCTACACGGTGCCGATCGAGTGAACCATGGCGAAACGTTTACCCCGCACGCGACGAAACAAGGCAGGGCCGGGCGGGGCGAGGTAGGGCGACCCGGAGGTGGCACGTCGGTGCCGTATACCTGTGCGGGCGGCGTGTCGTCACGCTGCCCGCACTCGTGCCTTCCCGTCGGCAGTTTTCCCGGAGATCATTTGTGAAGTATCGTGAGCTCATCGAAGAGTACGCTGCGGGGCCGGCGCTGGTGCGTGCGGCCGTCCAGGGGATGACGGCCGCGCAGCTCGACGCCGCGCCGATACCCGGCAAGTGGACCACACGGCAGGTTGTCTGCCATCTCGCCGACTTCGAGCCGGTTTACGCCGACCGCATGAAGCGCGTGATCGCCGAGAACGAGCCGACGCTCTTTGGCGGCGATCCCGACGTGTTTTCGGCGCGGTTGGCGTACGATCTGCGTGACGTGGAAGACGAGTTGCTGCTGATCGAGTCCGTGCGGCGGCACATGGCGCCGATTCTGCGATCGCTCGATGACGAGGACTTCGAGCGGCGGGGGCTTCACAGCGAGGCAGGCCCCGTCACGCTCGCCTGGCTGCTCGAACAGATCACGGCCCACGTGCCGCACCACGTTCGCTTCATCGCAGCGAAAAGAGAGGCACTGGCCGAGTGACGCGGCGCGCTGACTGGCGCCGACGATATCGTTGCCTCCGGGGAAGCTGCGGCCGGGAACGCGACGGTCAGGAGGACGCGTTGCTCCCGTATTTTTCCAGGTAGCAGGCGACGCGAAGCTTGCGGGCGGTGTTCTCGCTGCTCATGTAGCGGATTTTACCGAAGATCGGGCGTTCGGGACCCCAGGCGCGGTCGTAGCGGCCCAGCACCCAGAAGATGCCGCTGTAGCTGTTGGGGTTGCGACCGTCGAGCGCGAGTTTGTTGTTCAGCTCGATCATCACGTCGAGCGCCTCACGCGGCGACGCGCTCCACTCGAGGATCTTTTTTCCCCAGAGCATCCGCAGGTAGTTGTGGATGCGACCTTCGCGGAGAAGTTGACGCTGGGCGGCGTTCCAGAGTTCGTCGTGAGTGCGCGCCTGGGCAAATTCTTCGAGACCGTAGACGTACGCGCGCCGATCGGCCGTGTGCTCGGCCAGTGTCGTCTGCGCCCAGTCGGGCAGCGACTCATAGCGATCGTAGTCGTCGCGCTGCCAGCACATGTTGTAGCCCAATTCACGCCAGGTGATCAGTTCGTCGAGAAACGACTCGACCGCTTCGCTCGTGCCCCACCAACCGCTCGAGCTTCCCTTGGCCGTGTCCGCAAAGTCATCGCTGTTCCAGCCCGCGCTCGACGTGACGTCGGCAAACACCTGGTGCGGTGAGATGTGGCCAAAGTGCAGGTAGGGCGACAGTCCGCTGGCGGTGTCGTCGTCCGGCTGGTTGCGCTCGTCGTAACGGGTCAGTTTTTCGGCGACAAACGAACGCAGGCAGGCCGTGGCGCTCTCGGAGCCACCGTCGATAGGCGCTGCTGGTACAGAGTGGTCGATCGGGAAGCGAG
The DNA here is from genome assembly GCA_020426575.1 of Planctomycetales bacterium. Classification (GTDB taxonomy): domain Bacteria; phylum Planctomycetota; class Planctomycetia; order Pirellulales; family JAEUIK01; genus JAGQPT01. The sequence continues at coordinate 8,056 of JAGQPT010000121.1, read as the reverse complement.
TCATGTCCATTGGCGTAGCGGCGAGTTTGGCCAGCGGCGCCGCCGGCCAGCGCAGCGTGAGCGATTCGGGAAGTTCGGCGAGTTGGGGGAGTTTCACGCCGCGGAGTGGGTTCGGCGCGGGGAATTCGTCGAGGTGGGGGCGCAGCTTGCGCTGCAAGAAGCGACGGAAGTCATAAGCCCGGGCGAACACTTTATCCGCGGCGCGCATCGGCAGCAGGCCATTGGAATCGATCAATTCGAAACGCACGGGAATCTGCCGCGCGGCGGCTCGCATCATCCGCGGCAGAAAGAAACAGGGGAAGTCGTCGCTGGTGACGACACAACTGTGGCGAGCCAATTCAGCGAGCAACCCTTGCCCGTCGCCGCGCGTCGGCTCGACGTAGGGAAAGTACGACACGGGGCTCGCCGACAATGCTCGCTGGTTGTCGGCCATCCCCTGAATGATGAAGTAGTGCAGCCGGTCGCTGGCCCAGCGGTAGTCACAGCGGAGGGCCTCGAACACAACGAGTGGCTTGTTGAGGTCGACGGCCCAATCGACGGCCCGTTGCAGCGCGAAGTTCCAGCCCACGCGGCGATAGGCCGTCATCCAGTGCAGCACGTAGGCGCCGTCTGGGTTCACGGCCTTGTCGCCGAGTTGACGCAGGCGAAGCGGGGGGATCGAAGTCGTTTCGGTCATGGCAACGGCGGGGGTATCCGCAGAAATAGGGCACAACGGGTGCGGAGCGCGGTGTGTAGTATTATGACGCGTCGGCAACCCTGCCGCTCAAATGGACGTTACTTCCGTATTCGTGCGGCCGTGTCGCGGCGGTCTGGTCCGGCAAAGTTGCGTGGGCATTTGCCGCCGGCCGACGTTGTGGCGACAATCGAGCCGTGCGGGCGACACGCCGAGTATGATGATCAACCGCGAGTGGAACCATGACGACGACGAACATCACACGCCGAGGGATGCTGGCGGCCGGGGCGGTGGCTGCGCTGGGAGGCCGCCGAGTGTGGGGCGCTGAACCACTGGCCGTGACAAACCCCCGCGCCACCGACGGCGACCAGCGGCACGAGCCTGAGTGGCAAGAGCGGCTCAGCATCTCGGTCGGGCAGCGCGATGGCGACCTCGTCGGTGACAGCGACCGAGTCGTGCAGGCGGCCTGTGACTATGTTGCTCGGGCCGGCGGCGGTACGGTGCGGCTCTTGCCCGGCAACTACATCTTTCGCAACGCGGTCCACCTGCCGTCGGGGATTCGGCTGGTCGGCAGCGGTGCCGAGAGCGTGATCAGCAAGATCGCTTCGCAAACGGTTCCGTTGGCCGCCGACTCGGACTGGTACGATCAGGAGATCACTCTGGAGCAGGGCGGCGACTTTCGTGTCGGCGACGGCATTGCCCTGCAGACGACGAACCCCCACAACGGCGGCACCGACGTGATCAAGTGCACGTTGGTCGCCCGCAACGGACATCGCTTCAAGCTCAGCGACGGCATCCGCAAGAATCTCTGGCTAACGGGCAAGCCGACCTGCTCGTCGTTGTTTCCGCTGCTGACCAGCGAATACACCTCGGACGTCGTGATCGAGAACCTCACCCTCGACGGCAACGCTGCGAACAACGCGAACTTCAACGGCAACTATGGCGGAGCGATCTTTCTGCAGGACTGCAATCGCTACACGATTCGCGGCGTCGAGGCGCGCAATTACAACGGCGACGGCATCAGCTTCCAGATTTGCCACGACGTCGTCGTCGAAGATTGCCACAGCCACGACAACAACGACCTCGGCGTGCATCCGGGGTCCGGTTCCCAGCGGCCAGTGATCCGCAACTGCCGGCTCGAACGCAACAACATCGGCGTTTTCTGGTGCTGGGGTGTGAAGTACGGCCTCGGCGAGGGCAACACCGTCGACGCCAACCGCAGCTACGGCATGTCGATCGGTCACAACGACACGGACAACGTGATCCGCGACAACGAGATCACCCGCAGCGGCAAGGTGGGCATTCTCTTCCGCGATGAAGCGCGGGGCGAGGACTTCTGGGCCAATCGTAACCGCATCGAAGCGAACCGCATCGTTGACAGCGGCGGCGAAGACGGCATCGGCATCGACGTGCAGGGGGCGACCAAGGACGTCGTGATCGCGGGGAACGAAGTCCGCGAAACCCGCGGCCCAAAGCAGCGGACCGGCATCCGCATCTCCGCCGCGGCCAAACGCATCACACTCGACGAGAATTCGATCACGGGGTTCGCCACGCCGGTCGAGGATGGGCGGGTGTGACCATCGCGCAAAGAGAATCGCGAAAGCGCGAAAGATGGGAAACGGCGAAACAAGGGATGGGTTTTCCGCCGTAGCCGCGCATTCTTTTCTCCAACCGTCGTGTCGTCGTGGTGAGGCGCTTTCCGGCTCAACCCAACTCACACGTCTATTTCGTGCTTTCGGCTCTTTCGCGGTTTCGCGATGAAAACCTGCCCACTCGGCGATTACGACTGGAAGAACAGCGATTCGCGGGGCGCCGTATAGCGGACATCCATGTAGGGTGTTTCGACACGCTTTCCGGTGGTGAGCGACTGTACGCCCGCCTCGACCATTCCCGATGTCAACAGCGTGCGCTCGATCGGATACGGGGCGACGCCGGTCGTGAACATCTCCTCAGCCTTGGACATCAACGCCGCGGAATAGACCACATTCGGGTTGGGCGGCAGATAGAACAACGTCGAGAGGGGCTCGTCGCGGTCGGTGATGCGGGCGGCGAACGTGAAATCGTTCACCAACCCGTTCATCATCAACATCGTGCCACGGAGGCCATCGTTGTATTGGAAGCGATACATCACCGGTTCTGCCACCCACTCGTGCATCTGCTCGACCGTCGGATGACGGTCGCTGAACGTTTCAGGTTGGGCGAGCGTCTGGGTGCGGCAGAGGCAGGCCTCGAAGAGTTTTGGGTCCCAGCCGCCCGCGTCCCAAGAGCCGGCGTCCATCGCCTGCCAGACGGCGTCGCCGCGGAGACCTTCGACCCAGGCGACGCCGGTCTCGCCGCCTCGGCGCCGTTCGGCCATGCACTGGATCGTCTCCAGCGCGTGGAAGTCGTAGCTGTCGACACCGCCGATCGCCACGCACATCACCTCTTCGACGCCCGCGCCGTAGGGCATGTCGACCGACGGCATCCGCCACGTCACCGGCAGCGACGAACCGGCGAGGAAGGGGAAGTCCAACTCGTGGGAGATGTCGACCATCTCTTTGGCCCAGGCCCACTTCCAGGACAGGTGCTTGTCGTTGAAGACGGGCACGGCGTGGCCGTCTGCGCGAAACACGTCGGCCGCCGCCTTGAAAAACTCGTAGCGAGGATAGAGATACTGGCCAAACTCGTTGCGGGGGTAATCGCCGTGCTCGCCGATGATCAGCACGGCGTCGACGGCCAGCGAATCACCACCGCAGCGCAGCGCCTCGGCAATCGACGGGTAGATGGGGAAGCCGAACTCTTTACTGCGGGCCCGGCTGAGGTCGTTTTCGGGGAATTGATCAACGTAGGCCGACACGACCTCGAACGGTGGGTGATGCCAATGGCCGCCGATCGGATAGCCGACGAGGAACCGCGTGCCCATGTGCCAGGCATGGGAGTGATAGCGCCACTCGGTGGTGACGATGGCGAGCCGCTTGCGCGCCGTTGCGTCGCCCCAGGCCAGGGGACTCGACAACAGTCCTCCGGCAGTGACCAGGCTCCCGGCGGTGACAAGTCCGCCGGCGGTGCTTCCCAAAAACGTACGTCGGTCAATCATGGTGGATCTCCGGTTGCCGGGTGGCCTCACTCGGGCTCGACGGCGAAGCAATAAAGGTGGTCACGGGTGCGGATGTACAAGCGGCCGTCGGCGATGGCCGGGGTCGAGGCCGAGGTTTCTCCCAGTTCGTTCTTGGCAAGCACGTCGAGCTCGGGGCCATTGGCGAGCACGACGATCGTGCCGTTTTCGCCCGGCACATAAATCTTGCCGTCGCCGTAGACAGGCGAGCCGAGGTGCTGGCTGCTGTTGCCGAAGCGGCGGCGGCCCCAGACGGACTCGCCGTCGCTGGTGTCAAAACAGCTCGAAATCCCGCCGCTCTTGATCACGTGCATGCGGCCGTCGACGACCAGGGGCGAGACCACGTGGTCGGGTGCCTTCGACTCGTGCCTCCAGAGCACGTGGCTTGCCGAGACGTCGCCGCGACCGCCCCCCCTCACCGCCTCCACGAACGAGGCCGACTGCGACTCGGTGATGTCTTCGGTCGGCGCCTGCACGTCGACGGTGTCACCGAGTCTGGCTTGCACGTCGCCGGCCAAGAGACCACCTTGATTCGAGGGGTCGAGAAACGCTTTGTCGATCTCGGCGCCTTCGAGCACGCCGTCGCCATTCTCGTCGCCGCGCTCGAACTTTTTCCAGAACTCGTCGGGAATCGGGCGGTCGGCGTTGAGCCGGTACTTGTTCGTTTCGATCTCCGCGCGGGTGATCTTGCCGTCGCCATCCGCATCCGCCACGACGCGCCACTGGTACGAGATGCCCTTGCTCTCGAACGAAAGGTAGAGCACGCCGTCGAGGCTCACGGGCGTCGTCTTGATGTTGCGGCAGAACAGTTCCGAGGCCCAGCGGCGCTCGCCGGTGTCGTAGTCATAGCCCAACAACATGCCGGTGCCCGCCACCACGAGTTCGCGACCAGCGTCGGTTTGGCAGACGACCGGGTGCGAGTAGCAGCAGGCCATGTCGCTGCGGTCGTCTTTCCAGACGAGGTCACCCGAGGCGGCGTCGAAACAGTACAGCGCCGGGAAGAGGTCATCGTCCTGGCAGAAGAAGACGCGGTCGCCATCGACGACGGGCGACATGCCCGGGCCCCAGTCGAAGACGAAGTAGGGCTCGGGCAACGCGGCATGCCACTTCGTTTCGCCCGTCGCGGCATCGAGCGCCATCAGGCCAAAGCGGGTGAAGTAGACGAACACGCGCTCGGCGTCAGCGGCGGGCGTCGACGACGCGTAGCTGTTGGACTCGTGGACGGCGGCCAGCGGCTGGCCCGTGATTTCCATCACGCGTCGCCAGAGTTCTTCGCCGGTCGCCGCGTCGTGGCAGTAAACAACAAAACGGTCACCCGGGCGTTCACCCTCGATGGCCGTCGAGAAGACGCGGCCGGCGACCACGACCGGCGAACTGATGCCGTCCCCCAGCGGGACCGACCACGCACAGTTCTTCGCGGCCGAGAACTCGACCGGCAGCGCCGCCGTTTCGCTGGAAATGCCCGTGCAGTTGGGGCCACGCCACTGCGGCCAGTCCTCGGCCACGGCGAGCCCGATGAGCGAGCCAACAACGAACAGCCCGAGTGCGAGTGACGCTACGAGCGGGGAACGGAACATCGGCGTTACCTCGTCGAAAGAATGGACGCACGATCTGGGGTGGTCGCGGACGTGAGCGTGTCAACACAGGCGACGGCTCGGCAAAGTCCACGTGGCGGGTCTGTGATCCTACCGCGCGGCCGGACGCTTTGCCATTATTTCCTTGCGCGCCGACTGGCCGTGGAAGTCTGCATCAGCAGGGCGACGGCCTCAGGCAGCCAGCCGCTGTGCCAGTTGTGTTCGTCGGCTGCGCTGACCCGGTAGACGTGCGATACGCCCAATTCGGTCATCCGCTCGTGCAACTGCTCGTGGTCGTGGCCGAAGGCCGCGTAGCCGTTGAGGATGATCCGCTTACCGTGACGAAAAGCGCCGGCGCGTTGGTCGAGCAGGCGAGTAATCTGGTAGCGGCGGAAGTTTTCCGTCGTGCCAAAGATCGGTTGCGTGCCATACTCGCCCGGTTCGTCGAGCATCAGCGGCGCGTCCCAGGCGGCCGCCTTGCCGAACACGTCGGGGTACCGCAACAACAGGCTCAGCGCTCCCCAGCCCGACTTGCTGAAGCCGACCAGCAGCCGTCCGGCGGCGACGCGCTTCACGGGATAGGTGCGCTCAATGAAGGGAAGGACGGCCTCGAGAAGGTACGACTCCTGGCGGATCGCGGGGTCGCTGGCGTGATCGGCGTACCAGGGCAGATCACTGAACGTGGGCAGCACGCAGACGAGTCCATAGCGGTTGTGCAGGTCGTGATCGAGCACTTCCTCCAGGGCGTCGCCGTAGCGCGACTCGGTGCCCGGCTCGACCGGCAATACGTATAGCACGGCGAGCCGCGTCTTTTGCTTGCACGGCAGCAGCACACGGATCAACGTGGGGCCCGACTGATACGTCGACTCGACGCGATGCACGTGCACGCCGCGACCGTCGATCACGGCGGGAGCGACGCGTACCGCGTCAGCGGCCCCAGCCTGGGCAGCGAACGCCATGCAGACGACCGCCATACCGTGGACTACAGCGACGTCACGAAGCGCCGACACTCCGGAAGCGGATAACCGGCGCAGCCGCGTCATGTTGGCGACGCGATCAGGAAGACGGCACCGTACGTCATTGGTCATGGTCGAGCACGTGTCGTTGGCTCATTGAGTATCACATGGGTCGGCAACCAAGATCGGCGCCAACGCCAGCCGGCAGCAGTGGCAAACGACCGCAATCCGGCGAACTGTCGTTCAGTCTAATCGGATCTCGGCGAACGAACCAAACCAAATTGGCCGATTGCCATGTGACAACTCGTGTAACGCGGCGCTGACGACCGGGGCGCGAGCGAACTATCATTGGTATTTCCGCCGCCGACCGATGTGGCTGTCGGCCGAGAACGCTACCGTCTCACGGAAAGACCGAACTGTGACTTCGATTCTGGGAATATCCGCGTTCTACCATGATTCCGCCGCGGCGCTGCTCGTCGACGGCGAGGTCGTGGCTGCGGCCCAGGAGGAACGATTTTCCCGCGAGAAGCATGACGCGACGTTTCCCCGGCAGGCGATCGACTATTGCCTGGCCGAGGCGGAGCTCGAAGCGGGCGATCTCGACTACGTCTGCTTCTACGAAAAGCCGTTCACCAAGTTCGAACGGCTGTTGGAGACGTACTTGGCCTTCGTGCCCGCCGGCTACCGATCGTTTCGACGGTCGATGCCCATTTGGCTGCAAAAGAAACTGCATCTGCCCCGGGAGATTCGGCAGGGCCTCGGCAACCGATATCGCAAGCGCTGCATCTACACCGATCACCACGAAGCGCACGCGGCCAGCGCATTCTTTCCTTCACCCTTCGAAAAGGCGGCCATTCTCACCATCGACGGAGTGGGTGAGTGGTCGACCGCCTGCTACGGCAGCGGGCGCGGCAATCGAATCGAGCTGACGCATCAGTTGCGGTTTCCCCACTCGCTGGGGCTGCTCTACTCGGCCTTCACCTTTTACACCGGTTTCCGCGTCAACAGTGGCGAGCACAAGCTGATGGGCTTGGCGCCATATGGCGAGCCGGTCTATCGGGACCTGATCCTCGATCGCTTGTTGCGGCTCAGGCCAGACGGGTCGTTTCTGATGAACATGGACTACTTCAACTATTGCCAGGGGGTGACGATGACCAGCGCGAAATTCCATCGGCTATTCGGTGGTCCACCGCGCGATCCCGAGTCGGCAATCACGCAGCGCGACATGGATCTGGCGGCGTCGGTGCAGGCGGTCACCGAAGAGATCATGCTGAGGATGGCCCGACACGTTCACGCTCAGACCGCTCTGCCGAACCTCGTGATGGCCGGCGGAGTGGCGCTCAATTGCGTGGCCAATGGCCGCGTGTTGCGCGAGGGCCCCTTCGAGAAGCTCTGGCTTCAACCGGCGGCGGGCGATGCCGGTGGTGCGTTGGGGGCGGCCTGGTTCACCTGGTATCAGTTGCTGGAAAACCCCCGCGTCGCCAACGGGCATGACCAACAACGGGGGTCGTTGCTAGGCCCGGCATTCGGTGACGATGAGATTGCCGAGTTTCTCCGTGGCCAGCAAGCGCCGTCGACACGATACGAAAGTGACGCGGAGTTGTGCGACGCCGTGGCCGACCTCATTGCCCAGGAAAAAGTCGTCGGTTGGTTTCAGGGGCGGATGGAGTTTGGCTCTCGTGCACTTGGCAGCCGCAGCATCCTGGGCGACGCTCGCAGCGGGCGGATGCAGTCGGTGATAAATCAAAAGGTCAAGTTT
>JAGQPT010000120.1 GCA_020426575.1 Planctomycetales bacterium | reverse complement strand
CATCGGCAGCGCGCATGCGGCTGCGTTCAACACCGTCTTCTGCGACGGCTCGGTGCACTCGCTCGCCTATTCCCTCGACGGTCAAATGCACTGGCGGCTCGGCGTCCGCAACGACGGGCTGCCGGTCGAACTGCCCTAGAACGAACATCTCGCTCGCGACGGTGAGCGCCCACTTGCCGGTAGCGCTGCGTCGACAGTGTCGTCGCAGAGTTTGCCGATCCGACGCCCTGCGAAATTGTTGACGCGACGACGCAGGTAACCCGTCGGCAACGACCGGCACTGTGGCGAACGCGATCCGGCGAGCGCGTCACGCACTCGAAATTTCGCCTATGGAGTGCCCGCACGGTGCGACACTGCTCGCCGCGTCTCAACCGTCGAAACGAATTTCGAGAATCTCGAAGTGCATCGTGCCGGCGGGGACTTCGATTTCGACCTTGTCCCCGACTTTCGCGCCGATCAGGCCTTGGGCCAATGGGCTGGTGACGAGGATGCGGCCCTCGTCGTAGTCCTCTTCGCCCGCCCCGACGAGCACGAACTCTTCCTTGTCGCCGAAGTCGAGGTCCTTGACCACGACGGTCGTGCCGAAGACAACCTCGCCCTTGGGCAAAGTGGAAGGATCAACGAGCTGGGCCCGCGCGAGCTTGTCGCGCAGCAAGTTGATCTTGGCCTGCAACATCCCCTGCGACTCGCGCGCACCGTGGTACTCGGCATTCTCGCTGAGGTCACCCTCGGAGCGGGCTTCGGCGATCCGCTTGGCGATCTTGGGCATCTCGACGTCTTCGAGCACGCGAAGTTCGTCCTTGAGTTTGTTATAGCCACGCTGGGTCATCGGGATCGCGTCGGTCATGGCATAGTCACGCTGCGCAGGAGGAACTGAATCGCCCACTCGTTCGGCGGACGGCAAAAAAAGGGCCTCCCCAACGCTTTCGCGCGGGGGAGGCCGTTCAGGCAGGTATATTTTCACGAACTGCCGGACTCGTGTAAAGACGTTCTTCGCCCGGCCGCGAGAAAAACTCGCCGCACCGGTCGAACCTCCGACCGCCTAGAAGCGGACTTCGGCGCGGGCCACCACACCCGAGAACGTGATAGCGTCCTGCACGTCGTTGAAGTCGTAGTTGTTATTCTGTACGGCGTTGATCCAAGGCCGCGTGGACAGGGCATTGAACCACGACGAAAAGTAATAACCGGCCGAGAGGCGAAGGCGATCGCACTTGCTGGCCCACATGACGCCGAACTCGGCTTCGAGGATCGGAACAACCCGATCGTCATCCAGGGCACTTTGGGCCTCGACGACGTTGAACTGGTTGACCTGCAGGTAGTCCGCGCTGAACTCGCCGGCCATGAAGTTCGCCAGGGCCCGGCCGTAGACGCCGAAGCCGCCGATCACGCGCCGGTCACCTTCCAAACCGATCTGCAGGCCGAGACCCTCGAAATCGACATTGGTCGTTACGACCGTGGGGCTGAAGCCGGTCGTGGACAGGTTCACCTGGGCGTCCTGTGTGAGCTTGCCGTACCGCAGCCCGACGATGTAGTCGATGTGTCCGCACGACGACTGCGTCAACAATCCGCGGTACGCCAGATCGATGTACTGAAAGTCGATGTCATAGAAGGTTTCGGCCACGAGGAACGACGAGCTGGCGCTCGTCGTCGCCGGCTGCAGCACCAAAGCGCCGATGTTGCCAGGCGCGTCGACTGAGAAGATGTCGTGCGTCTGGCTTTCGAACCAGGTCCACGAGGCACCGATGCTCGAACAACGGCTCAGTGCCACGTCGAAACCGACGCGGAAGCCGGGTTGATAGTCGGGATCTGCCGTGCCGACGTGACCCATTGGCGCCAGTCCGTCGCGGGGAATGGCGTAGTTGAAGTCGGCGTCGGTCGGCTGGATGTAGAGGTAATCGCCGTAAACGCGAACGCAATTGGCCGGCTGGCAGCATTTGCCGCAGCCACTCACACAGCTACCGCAACCGCCGCTGCTGCACGAGTCGCCCCCCACACACGAGTCGCCTTCACAATAGCTGGCGGTTGATTCAAATTCGATGTCGCTGGCGGCGGCAACGCCGAACGAAACCGGTGTCACGGCCGGATCGACCTGGCCCGTGCTGCTCACCGTGCTGGCCCGAGCGGTTGTCGGACCGACCGACATCGCCTCTTTAAGCGCCTCGGCCGCGTCAGTCGTCGCAGCGGGGAGTTCCTTTGGCTTGGCAAGTGCCCGAACATCGGCGACCGGTGCGGGGTTCCATGCGACCGGTTTCAATTGTGTCGGTTTCATTTGCGCCGACTCGACCGCTTGGGGCGCGCTGTCAGCGTCTTTCTTGTCAACTGCGAAGCTAACCGGTGTGGGTTCGCCCTGCACGAGCGTCGGCGTCATCAGCAGCGCGACCACCCATGCTATAGCCAGACGAGTTGTGGCCATGATGTTCTCCGACGGAAAGAAATACGGCTTGTGTGCGTGGTATCGCCTGTAGCGATCATTCGATATTTGCCTATTCGTCGGATTGTGCGGCCGGACTATAGCTACGACAGTCACGACCCGCAGGCTTTACCAAATCCCCCTATCACGGCTGATCGGCAAGAAGACCCGTGGGGCCGATGCGGCGACACTGGGAGGAATTCCGCAACTGAGCCCCAACGACACATGGGGCCCTGTGCTAGCGGCTCCAGAGCCATCCGCGACAAACCGGACGTGTGCCAAACCATATGTCCACCAAGGGATTAACGACGGCCGGCATGCCGCGGTTTCCCGTTCATATCAACCAACTTTCCCGCCACTCGGAAGGGACAAGTGGGGCCGATCTGGGTCTATTCCGAGCGGCCCAACGCTCATCAACGCGCAGTTTTGTTGACAGCGGATTCTGTTGGCGCATACTGGCCACACTACCCAGATTCTACGATCCGCACATTCGGCACATCGCCACAGGCCGGCAGCACCGCCCGGTCGAATCACAAAATGTCGGGGTTGGCCACTTCGGGGGATGAGCACCATGATTCGCAACATGTTTCTACGCGCTTCGCGCCGGGATGACCGTTCGAAGCGACGGCTGGCCGTACGCCCACACCGGCAATTGATCTTTGACCCGCTCGAGGATCGCCGGATGTTGTCGGCTGGCGGAACCGAACAACTGACAAATTTGATCGGCTACGAGACCGCCACGGCCGTCGATCCCAACAATCCCGACATCGTGGTGACGTCACAATTCCGCACGGTGGCGATCTCGACCGACGGCGGCGTCACGTTTCCCACGACGGTGACGGTGACGCCACCGTTGGGATACGGAGGCAGCGGTGGCGACCCGACCCTGGCGTTCGACGACAACGGCAACCTTTTTTTCGGTTACCTGGCGAGCAACCCGGCGCCTGCCAACGCCAATTTTTCACTGGGCGTGTTTGCCGCGGTGATTGATCCGTTGACTGGTAACGTGCTGCAGAACTCCGTCGTGGCGTTGGAGTCCAACACGTTCCAACACGACAAGGAATGGATCGCCGTCGACGCCTGGAAGGACAGTCCCTTCCAGGACAACGCATACCTGGTGTGGTCGCGGTTGGGCGGCGGGTCAGCGATCCTGTTCTCGCGAACCACCGATGGCGGACAAAACTGGTCGGCAGCGCAGACGCTCAACGGTGGCGGCCAGGGTTTCGTTTGGCCTTCGGAAGTTGCCGTTGCCAAGAACGGAGACGTCTGGGCCGGCTGGCACACGAACACGGCGAACACGTCGGGCAACCTTGGCGAAATCCGCCTCCGCGTCTCTTCCGATGGCGGACAGACGTTCCAGGACGAACTGATCCCGTTCCCCGCCGGCACGGCCGACATCAACGACAATGCGCCCCCCAATCCTCAGATCGTGGGACTGCAATCATGGATGCAGGGTTCAGTGCAACCGCGTATCCTGCTCGACCCGGCGCGCCCGGGCAACGTGTACGTGATCAGCGTGGACGACCCGGACGACGACTACTCGTCCGGCGACCCGTCGGACATCGTGTTGGCGCGCTCGACTGACTACGGTGCCAATTGGACCCGTTCAACGATCAGTCACGCACCGTTTGGCACGATCCAGGTGATGCCGACCGGCTACATCGACGAAGAAGGCAACATCGCCGTCACGTGGTACGACACCCGCGCGGGTCAGCCCAGCGTCGGCGTTGACCAGATGCTCGGCACCGAGGACGACAATCTGCTGCTCGACGTCTACGCCACGGTGAGCGTCGACGGCGGCCTGACATGGAGCAACGACTTCAAGATCAATGAAGTGTCGTTCGATCCCGATCTGGGCGCACCAGACCGCTTTCCGCCCAACAACGTGCTACGGATCGGCGAATACAACGGCAGCCAGGCCGATTCGGACTTGGCGTTCGTCTCCTGGACTGCCAACAATGGCAGCCAACAAGACATCGCCTTCGACGTCTTTTCCATCTCGTCGGCCTTCAGCGATCGGTTCGAGGCGAACAACACGATCCACACCGCAACGAACCTCGGCTCACCGGCGACACTCACGCTTGGCGATCTCACGATCGACCCCGGCGACACGGAATCTGACGTCGATTTCTACCGGATCACGGCGCTGGCGACTGGCCACATGGACGTGGGGCTGCGGTTCATCCATCGGGCGGGCGACCTTGACCTGCAGATACTCGACAGCGACGGTGACTTGATTGCGTCCAGCTCATCCTCGACTGACGATGAACACGTTACGTTCCCCGTCGTGACCGGTGAGGAATACCTGATTCGCGTGAACGGATCCAATGGCAACACGAACAGCTACACGCTGGAGACGGCGAACGTCCCCGTGCAGCCTCCGATTTCCGTTGTGCTGACTGCGGGCAGCGATACCGGGATGTTCAACAACGATAACGTCACGAACGACGTTACGTCGACGATCTTTGTCCTGGCCGATCTATCCAGCTACGCGGCGATGGGGATCCCCATCCTCGACGCAGCCGACGCCGCTGCCGGCAACGATGGCGTGGCCGTCGAAGTATTCGCCAACGGCGTGTCCGTCGGATACGCCGATCCCCGCAACTTCACCAATTCGACCATCTTTGAGTACACGTTCACGGCCGGCGAATTGTCGGAAGGGCTCAATTTCATCACGTCTGCCGTGAGGGTGTTTGATGCGGCGACGCCGATGAACACGGGCCGAACGCAACTGTCCCCGCCCCTGTTGCTCACACTCGACACATCGGCGCCATTTGCCGGCGCGACGATTCCCGACATGTTGGCGTCGAGCGACAGCGGCATGTTCGACGATGACGACGTCACGAACAAGATGAGCCCCGCGTTTGAAGGCCTCGCCGAAGCGGGAACCAAGGTGCGGGTGTACGCTAACGGCTTGCTGGTCGGGCAGGGCGTCGTCGGCTCCGATTCTTCGGACGGCGTCGTCGGCGATGGCTTGGGACGCTGGGAGGTCACGGTCGAACCGCTCGTTGATAACAAATACACGATCACCGTCGAGATCGAAGACATGGCGGGGAACGTCGTCAACTCGGCGGACTTCGGCGACGAAGGGCAGCAACTCGATCAACTGATGATCTGGATCGACACGATCAAGCCCAACACGGCCTTTCTCGACCTGCTCACTGACTCGGGCCGCAACGATCACGACAACATCACGAACGTGAATCAACCCACGGTCTCCGTAACCGCCGACGACACGGTCAGTGGCGACGGCAACCCGTTCCCCAACGACATCAAGTTCCGCATCTACGATCGGCCCGATCTGGTCGGCAACAACGGCGAGGTGCTCGTCTACGATTCGTTTGCAGACCTGGCGGGAATGACCACGGCCGGCTTTTTCGGCAACGTTGTCATCGACCAGACGTACCCGGGCCTGGCGTCATATACCATGCTCGACGGCCAACACAATCTTAAACTCGAGGTCGAAGACCGGGCCGGCAACATCAGCGACGACTTCCTCCTGGACCTGGTGATCGACACGGTGGCGCCTGACGCGCCGTCGCTGGCGATCGATCCGGCGTCGTCCGACACGGGTGTGCTCGGCCAGCCGGCGTACTTCGTCGACCAGATCACGAGCGACACTGACACGAAGTTCATCGGCGTTGCCGAGGCGGACGCCCTGGTGCGGCTGTATGCCGACGCGCCGGCGATTTCCGAGTTCACCCTGGACTTGTCCGACGAGTTCGACGGCCAGGGAGTGGCGGTGCCGCTGGACGGCAATCAAGCCGAGCCCATGGGCCAGTTCGAGATCACCACGCTCTTTGACCTGAACGACGAAAACTTCTTCCCGACCGACGGTCGGCGCCAGATGGGCGCGACGGCTGAGGACGTGGCGGGCAACGTCTCGGTACCCAACTTCCTCGACATTTTCGTCGATACGCGGGGTCCCCAGGTCGCCGACGTGTCGGTGACCCACTACAACGACTACTCCCTCTTCGATCCCAAGCCGTCGGTCGATGGCCCGACGCCACTGGTCTACGGCCTTGATATCGACTTTGTCGACGCTCCGATTCGCGTTCTACTGGAAGACGGCGAGGCCGCCGAAGCGGTCGCGCTCGTTGGCTTGCCTGCCGGCTCGTTTGTCTATCCGGCCGTCAATGAACTCCTCGCGACAACGCCGGGCAACTATCGACTTGTCGGCGATCATACTGGCCACGTCCTGATCACCGACGTTGCGTTTCAGGATTCGACGGTCGACGGCGACTTCGGTCGCACGCGCGTGACGCTCTATTTTGCCGAGCCGTTGCCCGACGACCGTTTCACACTGACCGTGTTTGACACGATCAGCGACAACGTCGGCAACGCCCTCGACGGAGAGTCCCAGGCGGCGTCGCCGTTCGACGAGCCCGGGCCCGGCATCTTTCCCAGCGGCGACCTCGTGCCGGGCGGCGACTTCACGGCGCGCTTCACGGTCGACACTCGTCCTGAAATCGGCACGTATGCCTACGAGGCCGTACACGTCGATACCAACGGCAACTTCGTGTTCGATCCCGAGGGTGAGGACAACGACCAGACGAATCGCGACTTGGCGTATCAATTCGGCTTCACCACGGACGTGCGCTTCGCCGGCAATTTTGCCGACGGCGACGCCGCGGACGGGTTCGACAAGCTTGCCGCCTACGGCTTCGTCAACGGCCAATGGCGCTGGTTGATCGACACGGACAATGACGGCGTGCCCAACATCAATCAACCCAACCCGCTGGCGATTCACGCCTTCCCCGTGGCAGGTAACTTCAACAGCCTGCACCCGGGCGATGAAGTCGGCTTGTTCACTGGCACGACCTGGTACTTCGACGTCAACGGCGACTTTGTCATCGACAACACCGACATCGCCGGTGGCGTCCCCGGACAACTCGTGCCCGGCAGGTTATCGGGAGGGAACATGGTGGGTTACCCGATCGTCGGCGATTTCGACGGCGACGGCCTCGACGACCTGGCGACCTGGGACGCGAACAAGTTCATGTTCGACCTGGCCGCCGACGGTCTCAACGGCTTCATCGACGCCGGTCAGGTCATCAACTTCGGTTTCCCCGGCGTGGTGGAACGCCCCGTCGCCGCGGACATGGACGGTGACGGCATTGACGACATCGGCCTTTGGGCGCCCGAACAGGCCTCACAAACCCCTGGTGAAGCCAGCGAGTGGTACTTCCTGCTTTCCAACGACTTTGGCCTCCGGCGCTACCAGGACGACGACCGAGTGGAAGCGGCGGGGTTCGTCATCGGACTCGAGCGCGTGACTGGCACGGTCAACACTTTGAATCACCCGTTTTCCCCGGCACCACTGGGCAACGACCTTTTTGCTCAGTTCGGCGACATCCAAGCGATTCCGATCGTCGGCAATTTCGATCCGCCGGTCGCGACGGGCTCGACGAACACCGGCGGGGGACAGGGGGGCGGCGGTAACGGCGTATTCAACGTCGCCGCTACTGCGGCCTTCGTGGACGAACTGTACGTCGACCTGCTGGGACGACAGGCCGACGCCGGCGGTCGCAGCGGCTGGGTCACCGCAATGCAGTCGGGTATGTCGCGTGACGAGGTCGCCCACGCCTTCTGGTATTCGACCGAGCACATGGGCATCCTCGTCGACGGTTACTACGAGACGTACCTCGACCGCGCGGCCGATGCCGGTGGCCGAGCCTATTGGACCGAGCAAATGGTCGCCGGCATGAGCCAGTCGGTTCTTGCCACCTCGTTCCTCGCGTCGAAAGAGTACATCGCCCGCAATCTCTCCTACACGACCTACGTCAATTCGCTCTATGAACGAGTGCTGGGCCGCGATTCGGAAACCGCCGGTCGCGACTACTGGGTCGGTCGACTGGAAAACGGCCTGAGCCGTGCCGACGCCGTCGTGGCATTCGTTCAGTCGGCCGAGAAGCGGACGCGTGTGATCGACT
>JAGQPT010000119.1 GCA_020426575.1 Planctomycetales bacterium | reverse complement strand
CGTGAAGGGCACCCCCGTGAGCCGGACCAGCTCCGGGTCGGGGGCCGGCGCCGCGGGTTTTTTCGTACCTGGGGATCGATCTACCGATTCAGCAGCGGACGCCCTCCATTTACCAGCACGCCGCGGATGCCGGACCTACGAGCCCGTTTCCCCGGGGCTTTTCGTGCATGTATGTTGGTTTTCGTTCAGAGTATACCGCTTGTGGTTTAGCGACGGTTAAAGCCACGGGACGGTACGTAGAAGAAACTCGACTTTTTTTCAAAAAAGTTCTGGAATCACCCAGAACCCCCCGCTATTATGTGCCTATCTGCTGGCAGCTACGGCTGCTGGTGGTCCGGAGAGAGGAGAGGTGAGATCGACGACTGGCGCGGCGGCGCGCCGTCAATCACTCACTTCTCGAAACGAGGAAATCGACATGCGGCACCCTGTCTTTGGCGCCGCTGCCGACTGCACGATGGCGACGTATCAAAGTGCCACCCATCGCGTGCGGTCTTTCTCTTTCGAGCGGTACATTTGCGCTCTATCAGTCACGGCTGCCTCTAAAATTGTCCGTGGCTGGTCTTTTCAATCGCTTCTTCGACTCGAGTAGACCGCTATAGGGAGACCAAACGTATGAATAAATTGCTTGCTTTTGTTGCCGTGGCTGTCCTGGCCACACCGGCGCTTGCCCGCGAACTCGATGTCCAGCAGATGGACAACGGTAACGGCACGACCACTTTCTGGATCAGCATCGATTCGCTCCCCGAAGTGTCGTTTCTGGAACTAGATATCCACGGCAAACCGGGACACGTGAATCAAGTGGACGGCGGCGCGACGTACGACGCCGTTTCATCGTCGCCGTGGGCACCGTCGGTGGTGTTCACCAGCGACGCGCTGTTGGCCGGTGCGTTGAACCCAACGTATGCCGCCCAGGCTGAGTCCGACACGGTGATCGCCGACAGCAACTGGCCCGGCAAGGTTCAGGTCGTGTTGGATCCGCCGGCCGGCCCTGGCCAGGGTGCTGTCGCTGGTACAAGCAGCGTGCACGTCGCCCTGACGAGCTTCACCGGTGGTGTCGGTGGCCCGCTGCCCGGCGGCTTCATCCCGCTGCTTCACGTGACGGTGTGGAATGGCCCGCGTGGCAATCCCTGGCTGCACATCAGCGGCAAGCTGCAATCGGATTCGGACCAGGACGGCTCGTTCATGTTCTGGATCCCCGAGCCCTCGACCATGGCCCTGGCCGGCTTCGGCCTGATGGGTCTGGTTGCCGGTATGCGTCGCCGTCGCAGCTAACTCACGCTGCACGAAACGACGAATTGATACCCTACCACCCGCAGCCGGTTGAGCGATCAGCCGGCTGCGGTTTTTTCTTTGCGCCGGGAGTACGAACTTGCGCCTGGGGGGGCTTTTACACTGCGACCAGGTGTGCAGCATCCGTCGGAGCCATTATTCCGGCCGCGGCGATACAACAGGGATAACTCTTGGCGGTTATGCTGTAATCCCACGGGCCGACAAGGAGCGGCCGACAAGGGGCGATTGTGGCCACGCCTGTGTGTTGTTCGCGTTGACGCCGCCAACGGCGTGTCCGTACGTCGACGTACTCGCCTTTTCGCAACCAGGTTGCCGAAACAATTTCTTGGTCACTCGGTCGTTCGTCCCGTTAGAATAAAGGATTCGGGGACACGGCGTTCTTGGTACCTTTTGTGTGGGAGAATCATAGGATGCATCGACGTGGAACGTCCAATGGCGCAGCCTTGGGTTGGCTTGCGCATGCGCTTCTCTGCTGGTCGATGGTCCTGTCAACATTGCCCGTGCTGGCGAGTGACGACGGCATCCGGCCGATTGGTGCCGATGGCGAGCCGCTCAACCTCGACTTCGAGACCGGGAACGTGAGCGGTTGGACCGCCGAAGGCGACGCGTTCTCCCAGCAACCGATAAAAGGCGATACGGTCGCCCAGCGTCGGGGTGATATGACGAGCGGACACACCGGCGAGTATTGGATCGGCACCTTTGAACGCAACGGCGATGGACCGAAGGGGACACTGACCTCGGCACCGTTCGAGGTGACGCATCCCTGGGCGAGTTTTCTGGTGGCCGGCGGGGCCGTGCCAAACACCCGCGTTGAGATCATTCGCGCCGACGACCACGAGGTGGTTCACACCAGCGTGGGCGAAAACAGCGAAACCCTCAAGGCGGCGATCGTCGACCTGCGCAAGTTGCAGGGCGAGCGCATCTACATCCGCCTGGTGGACCACAGCAGCGGCGGTTGGGGGCACATCAACTTCGACGACTTTCGTTTTCACGACGCGCGACCACAGATTCCCGCCGGGCGGACAATCGCCCAACTCGACGTCGTGGAGAACGCCGGACTGGCGCCCGACGAGGCCGCCCGTGCGATGACCGTGCCCGAGGGCTTCAAAGTGACGTTGTCTGCCGGCGAGCCCGACGTGCAGCAGCCGATCGCGATGGCGATTGACGACCGCGGCCGGGTGTGGGTTGCCGAGGCGTTTTCCTATCCGGTGCGTGTGCCGGACGACGAGGCCCGTGACCGGATTCTGATCTTTGAGGACGAGGACGGTGACGGGCGGTTCGACAATCGCAAGGTGTTCGCCGAAGGGCTGAACCTGGTGAGTGGAATCGAGGTTGGGTTCGGCGGCGTGTGGGTGGGGGCCGCCCCCGAGTTCTTGTTCATCCCCGATGCCGACGGCGACGATCATCCCGACGGTCCGCCCCAGGTGCTGCTCGATGGCTGGGGATATCACGACACGCACGAGACGCTCAACGCGTTCATCTGGGGACCCGACGGTTGGTTGTACGGCTGCCACGGGGTGTTCACCCATTCGCGAGTGGGCAAGCCGGGCACTCCGGACGACGAGCGTGTGCCACTCAACGCCGCCATCTGGCGCTACCATCCGACGCGGCACGAGTTCGACGTCTTCGCGCACGGCACGAGTAATCCCTGGGGCGTCGACTTCAACGACTACGGCCAGTCGTTTCTCACGTGCTGCGTGATTCCTCATCTGTTCCACGTGATCGACGGCGCGCGGTATCACCGTCAGGCCGGCACGCACTTCAATCCGTACACCTTCGACGACATCAAGACAATCGCGCTGCATCGACATTGGCGTGGCGAAACGCCACACCTGGGCAACGGGCGTTCCGACGCGGCGGGCGGTGGTCACGCCCACTCCGGAGCGATGATCTACCTCGGCGACGCCTGGCCCGAGGAATATCGCAACCAGCTCTTCATGAACAACATCCACGGCGCCCGGCTGAACGTCGACAAACTGGCCCACAGCGGTTCCGGCTACGTCGGCGATCGCGCGCCTGACTTTCTGCTGGCCAACGACGTCTGGTCGCAGATCATCAACATCCGCTATGGGCCCGACGGCAACGCCTACATGATCGACTGGTACGATGCGAACCAGTGTCACCACCGCGAGATCGACGGCCATGATCGCTCGAACGGTCGCGTCTTCAAAGTCAGCTACGGCGACACTGAGCCGGTGCACGTCGACCTGCAGTCGCTCAGCGACGAAGAACTCGTCGCATTGCAGCTCCACAAGAATGACTGGTACGTGCGCCACGCGCGCCGGGTACTGCAGGAGCGCGGCCCCAACCCCAAAGTGCACGAGGCGCTCGCCAAAATCGCTTTTGAACACGAAGACGAAACGCGTCGGCTGCGCGGTCTCTGGGCGTTGCACGTGACGGGGGGCCTCACCGAGGATCTGGTGGTCCGCGGCCTGCAGGACGACAACCCCTGGATTCGCGCCTGGACGATTCAACTGGCGCACGAGGACGGCGAGTTGACCAGCGACGAACTGGCGCGGATCGCCGCGATGGCGCGAGAAGACGATTCGCAGGTCGTGCGCCTTTATATCGCCTCGGCCGTAGGCAAGTTGCCGCTGGCCGAGCGTTGGGACATCCTCGCCCCGCTGGTGCAGCATGGCGAAGATGCCGGTGACCACAACCTGCCGTTGATGTATTGGTACGCGCTCGAGCCGCTCGTGCCGACCGACCCCCAGCGTGCGCTGCAACTGGCCGTCGACGGCGAGATCGCCCTGCTGCGATCGTACGTGCCTCGTCGCATCGGTGCCGACTTCACCGACGCGGGACTGCAGGCGGTGATCGCAGCGGTCGCCGATGCCGACGACGATGCGATTCGTCTGGAGTTACTCGGCGGTCTTGACGAAGGTCTGGCCGGACGGCGGCGGGTCGAGATGCCTGTGGGTTGGCTCACCGTACGCGGATCGCTTTACTACAGTGAGCGCGACGGGCTGGCGAGCGCGGCGCGAAAGCTGGCCGTCACCTTCGGCGATCCCGACGCCCTGGCCGAACTGCGCCGCACGGCCGCCGACAGCGGGGCGCCGACAGAGAGCCGGCAGCAAGCGGTCGCGACGCTGGTGGGTGTGAAAGACGCAGAGTTGGTGCCAACGTTGTTCGCCCTGCTCAGCGAGCCGGAATTGCAGCGAGACGCACTGCGGGCGCTTGGAGCGTATGACGACGAGCAAACCCCCGCGCAGGTGCTGGCCGTGTATCCGAGCCTCGATCTCGTCGCCCGGCGCGACGCGCTCAACACATTGGCGTCGCGGGTGGCGTACTCGCAGAAGCTGCTGGACGCAGTGGAGGCGGGTGACGTGGCCACTGCCGAGATCACGGCCGACGTGGTGCGTCAACTCCGCAATCTTCGCGACGAGCAGCTCGAAGCGCGCATCCGCGAGGTTTGGGGCACCGTGCGCGACACGGCCGAAGACAAGGCCCAGTTGATTGCCGACTATCACAAGCTTGTCGACCGGCACAAAAAGGACGCCGACGCGGAATTGGGCCGGGCCGTGTTCGCGCGGACATGCCAGCAGTGTCATCGGCTGTTTGGCACGGGCGCCGACATCGGGCCGGAACTGACCGGTTCGAATCGTGCGGATCGGAAGTACCTGCTCGACAACGTGGTTGACCCCAGTGCGCTAGTCGCCAAGGACTACGTGGCCACGCTATTCATCACGAGCGACGGCCGCACGCTCACCGGGCTGGTTCGCAACGAGACGGATCAGGCGGTCACGGTGGCGACGGCCAACGAGACGGTGGTGATTCCGCAGAACGAAATCGAAGAGCGTCAGGCGAGCACGCTGTCGATGATGCCTGACGATTTGCTCAAGCCGCTCAACGAACACGAGGTGGCGTCGCTGGTTGCCTACCTGGCGAGTCCCCAGCAGGTGCCGATGCAGGCGAACGATGAGAACGTGGGGACGTTTTTCAACGGCCATGACCTGAGCGGCTGGGTTGGTAGCGGCGATGTCTGGCGGGTGGAAAACGGTGAGATCATCGGTCATTCGCCCCAAGGGCTCGACCACAACGAGTTCCTCTACAGCGAACTTTCGGTGGGGGACTTTCGTCTGCGGTTCCAGGTGAAGCTCACCCCCGACGCTGGCAACAGCGGTGTGCAGTTCCGTAGCGAGCCGCAACCCGACGGCGAAGTGAAGGGGTATCAGGCTGACATTGGAGCGGGCTGGTGGGGCAAGCTGTACGAAGAGCTGGGCCGCGGCATCCTCTGGGACGAGCCCGCCGAGCAGTTTGTCCACAAGGAAGACTGGAACGACTACGAGATCGTCGCC
Source organism: Planctomycetales bacterium (assembly GCA_020426575.1). Lineage (GTDB taxonomy): Bacteria > Planctomycetota > Planctomycetia > Pirellulales > JAEUIK01 > JAGQPT01. The sequence goes on along the minus strand of JAGQPT010000119.1, from coordinate 194 downwards.
GAAGGGTCGCGTGTGCGGACGTATCTCAACGGCCAGCTCTGCGTCGACCTCGACGACCCGGTGGGCAAGCGGCGCGGTGTGATCGCCGTGCAAGTGAACGCCGGCCCACCGACCGAAGTGCGGTTTCGCAATTTGGAACTCGAACTGAACCCGCAGCGGACGCCGGCGGCCGAGACGGACGGTCCGTGATCGCG
>JAGQPT010000118.1 GCA_020426575.1 Planctomycetales bacterium | reverse complement strand
GGTCCGAGTTGTCAAAGCGGAACTGCGACTCGGCGAACTCGACGACTTCGCCGCGCATCCGTCCCGTGCTCACCACCGACGAAGGCATCCCGCACAACAGCCGAATGTAATGCGCGTCGTGGATGTGCAGGTCGAGCATCGGACCACCCACAACGTTCGGGTCGTAGAATTTCGGCAGCCACTGTGGATCCGAAATCACACGTTTGAAATGCCCGCCGAGCAACCGGCCGTACTTGCCGCTCTCGATCACTTTGCGAGCCCAGGCGTATTCGGGAAAGAACGGCAGCACGTGGCCGATCATCAGTTGCCGCCCGGTGCTTTCGGCGGTGCGCACCATGCGATCGGCCGAGGTGGTGGTGAGCGAAATTGGCTTTTCACAGAAGACATGTTTGCCTGCCTTGAGCGCCCCGATCGTGACGTCGGCATGCAGGGCCGGCGGCAGACAGACGTCGACGTAGTCGATCGACTCGTCACGCACCATCTCCTGCCAGTCGGTGTAGGTGTCGATGCCGGAGAGGTCCATCATTTCGCCGGGAGGACCGAAGTTCCCCTTGATGCCGCGCCAATCGCCAGCCAATCGCTTCTTGTCCATCTCGCAAAGGGCGACGACCTTCGCACCGCGCACCCGCTGGTACGAGAGGTAGTGGATCATGCCCATGAAACCAATGCCGACGATACCGACTCGCACCATGATGAACAGCTCGCGTGGAGGTAAGGAGTTGGAAAACGGTTATGTGTCGCGAAGCGCCGTGTCGAGAAGCGTTGCGCCGAGAAGTGTGTTGTATACGCTCTCGGGCCGGGCACAAGGTGAACGCCCCGATCGACACTATCTCGCGGCTCACTACAACCGGTCCGCTACGACAGGGATGACCGGATGCGGGGCGGCGGCCCTTCCTCGCGTGCCGTCAACCGCCCGCTTCGCATAGTTTCGCAAAGCGGCCGAAGGCGTCATCCCAGCCGCTGCGGTCGGACGGCGTATACTCGACCGGCTCGAAACTGCGGCGTACTACCTCGCGGGCCTGCTGCACACCGCTGACGTCGCCCTGGGCCATCGCCTGCGCCATGATGTTGCCAATCGCCGTCGCCTCGGTCGGACCGGCCAACACGCGGCGATCACAGGCGTCGGCCGTCGCCTGGCAAAGCGGCACGTTCTGGCAACCACCGCCGACGATGTGGATCGTTTCGACACGCCGGCCCGTGAGCTGTTCGAGCCAGTCGAGCACCAGGCGATACTTCAGGGCTAAGCCTTCAAGCGCCGCGCGGACAACGGCGCCGTCGGTCTCGGGCGTGGGTTGCCCCGTGTTGCGACAATACTCGCGGATCGCCGACGGCATGTCCCCCGGCGAGAGAAATGCCGGATCGTCGGGGTCGACCAGGCTCGCCAGTGGCGGCGCTGCGGCCGCCAGTCGGAGCATGTCGTCCCAGTCATAGTCACGGCCTTCAGCGGCCCATCGGCGCCGGCACTCCTGCAGCAGCCAAAGACCGCCGATGTTTTTCAGCAGGCGAATCGTGCCGGCCACGCCCCCTTCGTTGGTGAAGTTCAGTTCGCGACAACGGTCCGTGAGCACGGGCTCGGCAACCTCGGCCCCCATCAGCGACCAGGTGCCCGAGCTGATGTAGCACCAATCGTCGGACGCCATGTCGGCCGGCACAGCGAGCACGGCGCTGGCCGTGTCGTGGCTGCCCGGCGCGACGACCGCCACGTCTTGCAGGCCGGTCAGTTCGGCAACTGGCGACCGCAGCGTTCCCAGCGTCGTGCCCGGCTCGACCACCTGGCCACAGATGTGCGTAGGCAAGTCAAACCGTTCGAGCAATTCGGTCGCCCAAGTGCGTCGCCGCGCATCGAAAAACTGGGTCGTCGTGGCGTTGGTGTATTCGTTCGACTTTACCCCCGAGAGCAGCCAATGGAACACGTCAGGCATCATCAGCAGCGACTCGGCGGCGTCCAACAACGGCGAGCCGACACGTCGCATTGCCACGAGCTGGAACAATGTGTTGAACGGCATGAATTGCAGACCGGTGGCGGCGAAAATGTCCGCGCGGCTGACGGTCTCGAAGGCGTAGTCGAGGATGCCGTCGGTTCGACCGTCGCGATAGTGAACGGGATTGCCGAGCAACGAGTCATTGCGACCGAGCAGGGCAAAATCAACTCCCCACGTGTCCACGCCGACGCTGGCGACGCGGTCGCCGAATCGTTGCCGTGCCTCGGCGAGCCCCGCCGTGACCTCAGACCATTGGGACAAGAGATCCCAGTGCAGAGTGCCAACGACTTCAACCGGTCCGTTGCCAAAGCGGCGGACTTCCTCGAGTCGCACTCGCTCGCCGTCGAAATGCCCGGCCAGCACGCGACCGCTTGATGCTCCCAAATCAACCGCTAGCAAGCACTTATCGCTCATTGCCTTCGCTCGCGTCTGGGCCGGTTGGGCCCCGGCCGGGAACCTGCGCCACCTCGTAACACCCCGCTGCCGATGAATGTGACGTGGCCACTGCCCTCCGTCAAGTATTTGGCGAACAACGACTTGCGACATCCGCAGGAGGCAAGGCGTGTGGACGAGCTGCCGGTGCACAACCGGCATAGGCTGAAGAACCGCACCACCCCGGCCGATAATCGTATAAGCCGGCGTATAGTTGACTTAGATTACCAACTTACTTATCATTCTCTGGAGACTGACGGTGATGGGTCACCCAAGAGCGGTCTCCGCTCCTTCGCTCCCCAGTCGAGGCAAGTCATGGTCAGCCTAGCCAGTTCCCCAACCACCGGCACACGACGGCCCGCTGCGGCCGTGTCTGCCGACGCCACCTCCATTTCGCGAACTGCCATGCCGACGAATCCCTCGCCGCAGCTTCCGGTGCTCGAAACCCAGGCATCCGCGTCATCGGCGCCGCGCCGCGAAGGCATTCCCGCGCCGGTCGAATTGGACGAGGCCGGTCGCGCCGAACTGGCCCAGCACAGCGAGCGGCTCGAAACGGCCAGCCCGTTGGAAATCATCCGCTGGGCCGCCGAGACCTACGGCGACGGGCTTTGCATGGCAACGGCCTTTGGTCCCGAAGGGTGCGTGATTCTTCACTTTCTCGCTCAGGTCCGTCCCGAGACGTACGTCTTCAACCTCGACACGGGCTACCAGTTCCAAGAGACGCTCGACACGCGCGATCGCATCGCCGAGAAGTACGGCATCGAGGTCGAGCTTCGCCGCCCCGAGCTCTCGGTCGCTGACTACGAGGCGGCCAACGGCGGGCCCGTCTACAAGACCGATCCGAACCGCTGCTGCTTCGACCGCAAAATCCGCGTGCTGCATCAATCGGTCGTCGGGCACACGGCCTGGATGAGCGGCATTCGTCGCGATCAGAGCGAACATCGCGCAGGGGCGCCGGTCGTCGGCTGGGACAAGAAATTCGGCCTTGTAAAGATCAGCCCCTTGGCCAACTGGACGAAGAAGGACGTCTGGGCATTGATCGTCAAGGAAGACATCCCGTACATCCCATTGCACGATCAGGGTTACACGAGCATCGGTTGCTGGCCCTGCACCGTGGCAAACACGTTCAGCGACGACGAACGTGCCGGCCGTTGGAGCGGTACCGGTAAGACCGAGTGCGGCTTGCACACGGCCGACTGAGCGCATCGCCGGAGCGCGCGACGCCTGACCCGCCCGCGCCGGTCGACCGTGCGTCGTCCGGTGATTCAACCACTGACGTAGCGAAACGCCCGCCGTGAAGATATCAGCAAAAGTCGAATATGCCTGTACGGCACTTCTGGAACTGGCCGGGCAGTTCGACACCGGGCAACCCGCCCGGATACGCTCGATCGCGGCCGAGCACAGCATTCCGCAGCGATTTCTCGTGCAGATTCTCTTGCAGCTCAAGGGCGCGGGCTTGGTGGCCAGCACGCGTGGCGCCGGCGGTGGCTACCAACTCGCCAGGCCCCCCGAGGAGATCACCCTCGGGGAAGTGATCCGCATCATCGAAGGACCGCCGACGTCGGAAGACGCCGACACGACCGTGAAACGATCTCCCGCCGCGCAAGTGCTACGGAAGACCTGGGCCGAGGTCGCCGCTGCTGAGCAAGCGATGCTCGACCGCGTCACGTTTGCCGACTTGGCCGAGCGATGCCAGAAGTTCTCCGAAGACATGTACTACATCTGATGTGTAGCGGCACGTCGAGACGCTTCACTCGAGCGTCTCGACTTCGTGGCTACGCCAGCAGTACCAACTCGCCATGCTACGGTACGGTTGCCACGCGGCGCTGACCTCGTCGCACTGTTGCCGACTGGGAAGTGCGTCGTAACCGTAAAGCTTTCGTATCGCGTCGCGGACACCGAAGTCGTCGTGGGGAAAGACGTCGGGCCTGCGGAGCGTGAAAATCAAAAACATCTGTGCGGTCCAGCGTCCCACGCCTCGCACGCGCGTCAGTTCGGCGATCACAGCCTCGTCGTCGAGCCGCCCGATCCGCACCAGCTTCAGCTCGCCCGACACGCAGCGCGCCGACAGGTCGATGAGATACGACTGCTTCTGCGGCGAAACACCGCAGCGGCGCAGCCGGTGCGGTCCCAACGCCAACAGCCGAGCAGGCTCGACTTCGTCGCCCATCTCGTCGCGCAGCTTCGCGACGATCGAACGTGCCGCCGCGCCCGAGATCTGCTGTGCGACGATCGCCCGCACCAGGGACCAGTAGCGGTTACTCTGGCGGCCCAGGCGCATAGGGCCCACGCGATCGATCACGCGGCGCATCACGGGATCGACACGACGAAGATGCGCCGCCCCATCGCCTGCGGCTCGTGACAGTCTTGCCACCGAGACTATGTCCTTTCTATGGTACCGCCCAACACGCTGCCACGGTCGCCACGTCAGGGGAAAACTCGCTTCCCGAACATGCGGTCCGAGCCGATCGGCAACGTCCCGCCCCGGTCTATGCGGGAAGGAGCCCACGAAGTTGGTGAAAGGGCGCTATGTCTTGATTCCCTGGTCGAAGTAGCGCTTCAGTGCGTCGAGCACGACGCCGGCCCGTTCCTGCAGCCGCCCATACAACGGTGCAGCGCCGTCGGTCCGCCCCTCGCTTCCCAACGATTCGAGTTCCCGTGCCAGTTCGGCCGCCGCGATCGCGCCGAAATGACCGAACGACGTCTTCAACGTGTGGGCGGCCCGCTGCAAGGTTTTCGTGTCGTCCAAATCGATCGCTTGCCGGACATTGTCGAGCAGGGCAGGGGACTCCTGCAAGAACGCGTCGACAACGTCGCGCAACAATTCCTCGTCGTCGCCGACGCGATCAAGTGCTTCGATCCAATCAATCACGGGATCGTGCATTTCACCTGCGGTGGTTGAGTCGTCGGCCGGGCACGCGGCTGCCTCGTTACCGCACGCTGAGCGAGCTTCGTCGTTTTCAGCTTCTTCATCTTCATGACAGCCCACGGCCGCCTCGATCGCGGCGAAGAGCCCTTCGGCGCGTATCGGCTTGGCGAGGTAGTCGTCCATCCCCGCCGCCAGGCAACGCTCGCGGTCTCCCTGCATGGCATGGGCCGTCATGGCGATGATCGGCATGTGGCGTCCGCTGATCGCTTCCTTAGCCCGAATCGCCGCGGTCGCCTCCAAACCGTCCATCTCCGGCATCTGAACGTCCATCAAGATCACGTCGAACGGTTCGCGTTCGAACAATTCGAGTGTCTCTTTGCCGTTGTTGGCCACGCGAACCACGTGACCGCGCCGTTCGAGCAATCCCACGGCGAGTTTCTGGTTCACGACGCTGTCCTCGGCAAGCAGGATGCGACGCCCGACCGTTGTCGAGTGTTCCGTTTCCTCGTGCACGGTTGCTTCGGAGCGCGTGGGATCGTCGCCGGCCATCGCCGTTGCGACCGCGTCGAACAGGTCCGACTGCTTGACGGGCTTGATCAGGCAGGCGGCCAAACAGAGTTCGTCGCGTAGTGCCCCCTGATCAACCATCCCGCCCGACGTGAGCATGATCACCACCGGCCGCTCGAAGTCGCGGGTGTCGTTGATGCGCCGCGCCAATGAATAACCATCCATCGTCGGCATGTTGCCGTCACACAACACCAACCGATACGGATCGTGGGCTTCAAGCGCCGTCCACATGGCGGCCAGCGCCGCCGGACCACTTTCGACCGACTGCGGGCGCATTTCCCAGCCGTGGACCATTTCCTCCAGGATCAAGCGATTTGTCGAATTGTCGTCAACGATCAAAACCTTGAGGCCCCGCAACTCCTCAGCGTCGAGCGGGACCACCGCGGCTTCGGAGGGATCGGCCGTGCCGAAACGGGCGGTGAAGTGGAACGTGCTTCCCTGGCCCGGTGCGCTTTCGACGCCGATTTCGCCTCCCATAAGTTCGACCAGCCGCGCCGACACGGCGAGCCCGAGTCCCGTGCCACCGTACTGCCGCGTCGTCGATCCGTCGGCCTGCTCAAATGCCTCGAAGATCGTCTGCTGTTTGTCCGGTTCGATGCCGATCCCCGTGTCGCGCACCGTGAACTGCAGTTCCACCGCATCGTCGCCCTGTTCGACCAGTTCGACGACGACAACGACCTCGCCTTCGACCGTGAACTTGATCGCGTTGCCCACCAGGTTCAGCAGCACCTGACGCAGTCGCCCTGCGTCGCCCCGCAGGGCAATCGGCACCTCCGGCGGAATCCGATAGGCTAGTTCCAGGCCCTTGTTGTGTGCCCGTACCGAAAGCAGCCGCATGGCGTCGCCAATACTGTCGCGCACGGCAAACGGCAGATTGTCCAGATCGAGTTTGCCGGCCTCGATCTTCGAGAAATCGAGAATGTCGTTGATGATGGCGAGCAGCGTCTGGCCCGAGCGCACGATGACATCGGCGTTCTTACGCGCACGGGGCGGAAGTTCGGAAGCCGCAAGCATTTCGGCCATGACGAGCACGCCATTCATCGGCGTGCGGATTTC
>JAGQPT010000117.1 GCA_020426575.1 Planctomycetales bacterium | reverse complement strand
TCAGCGGTGTATCTTCATCGGTGGTGTACGCGTCGTCGCTGGCGTCCAGACCGTCGTTGACGGCGTCGACCGTGAGGTCGATCGTTGCCGTATCGGTGCCGCCGTGACCGTCGCTCACGGTGTACGTGAAGCTGTCGTCACCGTGGTAGTTGTCGGCCGGTGTGTACGTGAACGTGCCGTCACCGTTGTACGCCACGCTGCCGTGCGCGGGCTGCGTGAAGCTGTCCACCGACAGCGTGTCGCCGTCCAGGTCTGTGTCATTGGTGAGCACATTGCCGGTCGTCAGCGGTGTGTCTTCGTCGGTGGTGTAGGCGTCGTCGATTGCGTCGGGGGCATCGTTCCCTGCACCGATTTCGCCTGGGTCGAACGTGCCGTCGCTCGTCTGGATGTTCTCGACGTTGGAATAGTTGATTGTGAACGACTGGCCACCGCCCAGGTCGACTGTGATCGTCGAACCGTCGTCGGTCAATTCGGAGCTGTCATATTCGGACAGATCGATGGTGTCGTTGTGCTGGCCGCCGTCGACCGTGACGATGTCGCCGTCTTGGGCACCGTCGAAGCGAAAAATATCGTCGTGCTGTCCGCCTGAGAGATAGTCGTTGCCGCCGCCGCTGACGAGAATGTCCTTGTGCTGGCCACCGAAGAGTTGATCGTCGCCGGCGCCACCGTCCAAGTAGTCGTCGTTCATATCGCCGTGCAGCACGTCGTTGCCGTCGCCGCCAAACAGCGTATCGTCACCATGTCCGCCGTGCAGTACGTCGTCGCCACCCAGGCCGTCGGCTGTGTTGTCTGCGTTGTCGCCAGTAAAGGCGTCGTTTCCTTCGGTGGCGCCTGCCTGAGCGTCGCCCGTGTCGGCATCGACCCACGTCGTGGAGAGGAGAATGCGTGGTTCGAGCGACGTCACTTTCAGTTCCGCGCGCACCCTGGTCGGTGACGGCGTCTCACACGCGTCCGTGTCGTTGCCGTGGTCGTCCAAGGCACTGCTGCCTTGCCCTGCGTCGTGCTGCTGCCGCGCCATGGGCGCCCTTTCGATCTTCGTAGCGTTCTCAAAGTTGTCTCATACAAATCTATCGCCGACGGTTTAGCCGTCGTTCAGCTTTCGTCGGCCGGTGCGCCGCCTGCCGCCGCTTGACTCGATTCGCGTGTTGCCGAATCGCCGGCGTAGGGCACCGCGACCGGCACGTTGTTCTCCACGAGCAGTTCGACGGCGAATCCGACCGGCAGCTTGCCGTCCGAATTGTCCACTTCGAATACACAGCGGAATGTGCCGCTGGCAGCGTCCACCTCGCGTTCGGCGAAGGTCAATCGACCGGTGAACGTATCGCTAACAGGCGCGTGCCCGCGCAGGCGAAACGCCTCGCCCTCGTGCAGGGTGTCGAACCACTCGACCGGAAGGTACAGTTCGATGCGCAATTTCCGCGGGTCAACGATCCGCAGCAACTCGTGCTGGCTCGTGAGTGTCTGTCCCGGCGAGGCGGGCACGCTGGTAACGCGGCCGGCAAAGGGAGCGCGTACCTGGTGTGTGTCGAGCCGCGCACGTTCGAGCCCCAGACGCTCCTTTGCCCGCTGCTCCTCTTGTCTGGCACCATCGAGCGCTGCGCGAGCCTGGTCACGGCGCACCCGCGCCTGGTTGAGTTCGAACTCGGCAATAGCAAACCCATCGTCGGCGGCCGTCATGCGTGACAACAAGTCGTCGGCCAACACCAGGTCCTGTCTGGCATGTTCGATTGTGGCAGCCATTTCGGCGTTGGCTTCGGCGACACGGACCGCCGAACGGGCCACGCGGTCGTCCATCACGGCCAACACATCACCCGCGGACACCCAATCGCCCTCGTTGACGCATACCTGGCTGAGCACTCCGTCAAACGGGGCGGCTAACGTGACCTCGTTTTTTGCCCGCGCGATGCCGTGCATCAGGCCTGGCGCCACCGATTGAGTCGGTAGATCCGTCATGTTGCGCGCATCCGCGCCAGCCGTTGTGAACGCGCCGGTTGCCGCGCTGGTGGTGCCAGCCCAAAGCAATGCGAGACACGTCAGAATTCTTATGAGCCAAGCCAATTGCATCACTCCCCTAATGCCCAATTACGCGTGGTATGGAAAGTCCTTGCCACTGGAAACATAGGTTGCAGCCCGCGGCGAATTGACAACATTTCGCCGTTGCCCCCCTGCTATCAAATGCTGCGCGAGCTTGCCCAATCGGCATATCTCGACTCTTCGTCACGAGTTAGACGCTGCCGGCTGCTGCGAATTCCTTCACCTCACGCGGTGGTCCCAGGCGATGACACCATTGGCAGTGGTCCACACACCAGCGACTTCGTAGCCCAGACCGGGCAATCGGTTGGTGCGGGACCACACTCACGGAGGGTGACGCCAGTCAGCTTGCCACGGGGCTGCAGCGACCGGCGGTCGAGCCATCACAACAGCGGGACGGATCCGAGCGACGCCGACGCAAACATCGCCAGCCGGAGGTGCTATTCACGCTCCCCTCGGCACCTTGCCTCGAGTCGACACTCGCGGAGTGTTGCGACGTCGTCGTGTAATGATGGGCATGAAGTCAATCCAAACATCGGTGTTGCTGTGCGCACTTGCGCTCGTGGCCGGCTGCCGCGTGGGCCCCGACTATCGTGCGCCCGCTGTGCCGCTGCATCGCCATTGGATCCAGCCGGCGCACTACGGCATCAACACCAACGAGTCGCCGCCGGTCGAGTGGTGGACGTCATTGGGCGATCCCGTGCTCGACCAGTTGGTGCTCGATTCGCTCTCCGAAAACCTCGAAGCTCGCGCCGCACTGGCCCGCATCGGCGAAGCCCGCGCGCTGCGGGGGGCAACGCGCGGTGAATTCTTTCCCAAGTTTTTCGGCGTCGGCAATTACGACCGCCGCAAGATCAGCTCGAACGGTACACCCTTTTTCACGACCACCACTAACCCGTTCGATTCGTACCAGATCGGCTTCGATTCGTCCTGGGAAATCGACATCTGGGGGAAGATCCGTCGAAGCGTCGAGGCTGCCAACGCCGAGCTTCAAATCGCCTCGGAAGACTACTTTGGCGTCGTGCTCACGCTGATCGCCGAGGTCGGTCGCAATTACGTCGACGTCCGAGTCGCCCAGACGCGACTGGCGATCGCCGAGAGTAACCGCCACATCCAGGAACAGACGCTACAAATGGTCGAGTCTCGCCACGCGGCCGGGTTGGTCAGCGACCTCGACGTGGCCCAGGCCCGCGAGAACCTCTTTCGCACGACGGCGACGATCCCGCCGCTCGGCGTGAACCTCGTCACGGCCAAGAACGCGCTTTGCGTGCTGCGGGGGCTCACCCCCGGTGCGCTCGACGTTGTGCTCGACGCGGACGGGCCGATCCCCGATCCCTCGGGCAGCGTGGCGGTTGGTTTCCCTGCCGAACTGTTGCGGCGACGACCCGACGTCCGCCGCGCCGAGAACACGATCGTCGCTGAGAACGCCCGCATCGGTGTCGAGACGGCCGACCTCTACCCGCAGTTCACGCTGGCGGGCGACATCGGCGTGCGCACGACTGACCTGGCCAACCTGTTCACCTACGAGAGTCTCGAGCTGAACGTCGGTCCGGCGTTTCGCTGGAACATCCTCAACTTCGGCCGCATCCGCAACCGCATCGCCGCGCAGCAGCAGCGCCGCGAACAGGCCGTCCTCAAGTACCAGAACACCGTGCTCAGCGCCTACCGCGAGGCGGAGAACGCGCTGGTGGCCTACGACCAGACCCAACAGCGCCGCGACGCCCTCCGCGAGGCGGTGTCGGCCGCTAAACAGTCGGTCCTGCTCTCCGGCTCGCAGTACCGCCGCGGCCTGATCAGCTTTCAAACGGTGCTCGACTCGCAGCGACAGTTACTGGAGAACGAGGACCAACTGGCGCTGACGGCCGGCAACGTTTCGGCCAGCTACATCGCGTTGTACAAGTCGTTGGGCGGCGGCTGGGAGGTTTACCCCGTCGCCCTGGCGCACCGCGCCCCACTGCCGAGTAAAATGCGCCTTTCGCCACCTACGTCCCCGGAAGCAGTCCCGGCACCGCCGCCATTTTCCGCAACAAAATAATCGGCCGGGCAAGACCTCTGGTGTGGTCATGCCAGTTTTCATTAGGCTGTACTTGCGAGCACTTTCGAACCGGTTTTGGTCACGATTGACATGTGGCGAAGTCGATTGAATTTAGGATCTCGCGTCGGGATTCGGCAGGCAATTGGGGCGATCTGCCTGCGGCGCTTGAGGCCGAGGAAATGAGCGAAGCGACGTCTCGCCGCTGGCGGAATCAGCATGGCGGGCTGAAGGCAGAGCAGGCCAAGCGCCTCAACACCCGGGACGACGAGAACAGGCAACTGAAAGAGATTGAGGCCAAGCAACTGCGTGAGATTTAGATATTCAAGCGCAGTGCAGAGGGACGCTGGCGTACCCTCGCCGCAAGCGTGAGGAGTAGCTGACGCGGCAAAATCATCAATAGGTGACAGAGCGTGGAGCGTCCAACACAATACGCCAAGCACCTCCGCAGCCTCGTACGGCGCGCAACGTCATGCCTTCCCACTCGCATCGGCCGTCAAAAGGCACCAGCGCATCGCCGAGGCGCTCTCGCAGCGAGCGTTCTAGATAGACGGCACTGTCACACCGTTCACGTGCCCGCATCAACTGCCAGATCAATGCGTAAACCTCTTCCATCGTGAATCGGACCTCCATGACGAAAGAACTTCGGGCGCGATCAATGCGAGCTATGAACGGTGGCCCCTAGGTAGGGTCGCAACCCGTGATCGACGGGGCGTCCTACTCGGACTAGACATCCGGCGAATCGAAGGCGAAAATCGATGGCTGCTCCGACGTTCTCCCGTACTTTAGTACGGGGGTATCCAGGGGGGAAGGGGGCGTTGTAGAGGGGTGTGGGTGATCGCGAACTGATGCGCTTTTTCGTCGCAACGCTTCTCATGCGCAGGTTGATCGTAATGGCCGCCCCTGCGGTTGCTTCTCGTGCGTGTACCGCACAAACTCTCGAAGGGGGCCACTGCCTCGGTCTTGCTGCGCCTCTGTCGCTATCATTCGCACGGTTCAATCTCCACGCCAGATAGCGCCCGTCGGACACGGTTTTTGGCAATTTGGTGCAACCGTTGGTGCAACGCAGATCAGTCGATGGCGCATCGTGCGTGACGTCATAGAGTTGCAACGCGCTGCCGCTTGACTTGACGACAAGTGGCCGGTGGTTCAGGTGGGATGGCGGGCTCGTTAGATTGGCGGTCGCGAAATCAGGCCGCCACAGCGGCCCTGTGTGGCCCGTGGTCGCGGGATTGGCCTTGGTGCGGACAAAAACCCCTCCGCGATGAGCGGCCGTCAGCGGGCACCCTGGCGGCCCTACGCGGGTTTCGCAAAACCCGACGACGACGCGGCGCCCCTGAAGTCAAGTGGCGACGCAAGTTTCGTCGAACAACTTCTTGCGTTGCGCGGGTGGCTTCACCATCTCGCCGGAGACCGCGACTGGCACGTCGGTTGTTGCATTTCTCGGCCGCGATGCCCTCCCCACGACGGGGTTTATGGGCGTGGTGTGGTGCCGGCGGTAGGGCCGCAGTAAGGGCTATGCTTTGTTGCGATTGTTCGATGTGACCGCTTGAAGTTGTGTCGCAAGGTGGACGGCGCAGTCGTCGACACATCCTGGGGCACATTACGAAGTGCGGTGTCGGCGGGATTTGAATTTCACCTCAGCGGCCTTCCAAACGTGCGATCGCTGCCGAAGTGATATACACATCGCGAATCTGAAGGATGGTCGGCTGGGCTTCGTCCACGAAGGTCTTCCGCAACTGCGGGCGGTGTCCTTGCTGAGGAGCGACCGCTGCAAGTTCCCGTCGGTCGCAATCCGCCGCGCGTGGCCCAACTTCGGTGACTTTGGAACCCACCACAACCGCATCGGTGGTTCCGACCTCAGAAACGGCCGCGCACAGGACACGCTTTCGTTGGCTGCGTCGTCGTCGAATGGTCGGCGAGCCTGCGTCATCACTTCGATGCCACATTCGGGTCCCACATCGCCACCCGGTACGGAGCGGCTCGAACCTGCATATTTGCCTTCAAAGTGACAGACCGATGCCCGCAAACCGTCAGCCCTACGTGCATTAGGAGGAAGCGTCCGATGCGTCCCAGGCCGAATCTCTCGTGCTCGCGCCACGAACCGACGCTGGTAAACTCCCGCGCACGGCCCACCGGGAACACGTGACCCAACACGTGCGCAGAATCGGCCGTTTGGGGGGCT
>JAGQPT010000116.1 GCA_020426575.1 Planctomycetales bacterium | reverse complement strand
GCTGCTGCGAGCCGCGCTGATCCAGGGCTCGATCGACATCAACGTGAAGGCCGACCCCGCGGCCCAGGAGCGGATCTACCAGGACCATCTGCGGCTGTCGCTCGAGGCCGTCGATCGCCATGACAATCTCGACCTGGTGATCTGGCCGGAGACGATGTACCGCGCGCCGCTGATCCTGATCGATGATGACGCCCGGTTGCCCGAGGGCACACCCGGCAGCGTCGAGATCGCCCGCCAGAACGGCGAGGTGGCGCTCCAGGGGCTCGCCGACCTGGAGCGGGCCGTCGGCGTGCCGATGCTGATCGGCCTGGACGTGATCCAGGTCGGCGACGGCGTGATCGACAACTTCAACTCGGCCGTGTTGGTCCAGGTCGACGGCGGACTGGCGGCCCGCTACGACAAGATGCACCCGGTGATGTTCGGTGAGTATATCCCGCTGGGGAGCACGTTTCCGCTGCTCTACGAGCTGACGGCCGGCGCGCTGCCGCGGGGGATTCGCGCCGGAGAGCGTCTCGAAGCGTTCGAGGTCGCCGGCGCGCGGCTCGCCGTGAACATCTGCTACGAGACGACGGTGCCCCACCTGCTGAGGCGGCAGGTGCGAGCGATGGGGGCCGCCGGTGCCGAGCCCGACGTGCTGGTGAATCTCACGAACGACGGCTGGTTCTACGGTGCCAGCGAGCTGGACCTGCACCTGATCAGCGGGCTGTTTCGGGCCGTCGAGCTGCGCAAGCCGCTGCTGATCGCAGCGAACACGGGCTTCTCGGCGTGGGTTGACGGCGGGGGCCGATTGCGGGCCCAGGGAGGCCGACGCGTCGAAGACATCGTGCTCGCCGAGCCGCGCCGCTGCGAGTTGACGAGCTGGTACACGCGCTGGGGCGACACGCCGGCCGGGCTCTGCCTAGCGGCGTGCGCGGCGCTGGTGATCGTGGCGGTGCGCGACCGCCGGCGGTATCGAACCGTTCAATGAACAGCGCATCGTGGCCCTACGGCGCGCGTCCGGCGGCACAATCGGCACGCCTGAACCGGTCGACCGGCACCTCTTGCCAGGACCGCCTAAATTGAGTGTTTAATGATTGACACCCCATTTTCACCGCAATTATACTGGTGAAACGGTCGATCTGGCGCGTCGGGCATGGCAGGATATCTCGTTGCTCCAATTGGGGTTAGCGGGAAATTCCCTCCACGCCTGCGCAGACTGACTACAATGAAGCGTACGACAACCGTGCGTTTCGCATCGAGGCATACGGCCGCCGCACGAATGGTGGCCAAGAAGGCACGGACGCAGCGCCGGCGGCCCAGAGCGGTCGCGGCACCGGAACAATTGATCGTTGGGCGTCGAGGCCGCCGTTGCTCCATCGACCAACACGCGCCACGGTCCCATTTCAAGCCGTCCACACGTCAAAATCCTTCGACTCGCCGCGCCGCCTGAGTATCCTATGAGGATGCCCCGGCACCGCGAGTTCCTAATCAATGCGTCGCCGCTCGTTCCACACGTGCCCCACCGCCAACCGGGCACCGCAGGAGAAGACTGAATGAATTCTTTCGGCAAATGGCTGATCCTCTTCAACGTGCTGGCCAGCATCGCCTTTATGACCCTTGCGATGTCCGTCTACGCGAACCACACCCAGTGGAACGTAAAGGCCAAGACGCTCGAGACCGACAACCGCGACAAGCAAACGCGGATCGACAATCTCACGAGCGAGCTCAATACGCTGCAGCAGACCGTCGAGCAGGAACGCAACCAGCTCAACGGGCAGATCGCCAGCCTCGAGACGGAAAAGGATGAGTTCCGTCGCGAGTTGGAACGGCTCTCGGCCCAGGAGGCCCAATTGCGGCAGAGCGAACGCGAGTCCGTCGCCCTGGCGCAGGCGTCGCAGAACACGCTGGCCGACCTGCGCCAGCAGGTCGATCAACTACGCACGGGCATCCGCGACGCGGAGTTGGCCCAGGACCAAAGCTTCAACGAAATGGTCAAAAAGACCGACGAGTTTTACAACGTCCAGGGACAGCTTTCGCGGCTGGAAAGCACGAACCGCGAGCTGGTCGGCCGACTGGCCAAGACGAGCTTGATCCTCGAACAACACGACCTGGATGAAAACGTGCCGCTCGACGGCATTCCGCCCAAGGTGCACGGCCTGATCACCGACGCGCGTGACAACGGCTACGTGACGATGTCGATCGGCTCGGACGACGGCGTGCGGCCCGGCAACACGGTCGAGGTCTTCCGCAACGACAAGTACGTCGGCCGCGTCGAAATCTTGAAGACGGCGACCGACACGAGCGTCGGCAAAGTGCTACGTCAGTTCCAGAGAGCCCCGATTCGGATTCAGGACAATGTCGCGACGAGACTCAACTAGCCGACGCGGGGTGATGGTTCCCCAGGCGAAGAACGACGTATACACGGCGTTGCTGGCGATTTCGCTGGCCGCGATCCTGATCGCGATCATCTGCCTGCTGCTGGAACTGCGCACCTACGAGTGGGACTTCCGCGCCAAAGACGCCCGCGCTGCCGTTACGGTCGCGCAGCCGTTCGAACTGGCGTCGCTCGACGTACCCGCCACCGCGGACCCGCTGGCCCCTCGCGTGGCGTGACCCTCGCCAGTTTTTGCGCGCTTGATGTAGCCGACCACCGCCGCCGGCGTCACACGTCGCAATATCCCCGCGCCCTCCGCAGCTTCACTTGCTGACCGCCGCTGCCTCGGCACCGGTCCGCCGAAGACGTCGCGGACCCGATCGGTTGCCCGCGCCAGCAATCAAGTCGGCGCGATCGCCGTGCCGAATCCCCGTTCCCCGCGTTCGTCGGGCCACGTCATCGCCACTGCATTCTTTGTGCAAGGTGCCGCACGGCATCGTATGATGTTCACTCGGCCACGGCACGACCATCGCCCCACCCCGCCGGGAGTACGACCATGCGCAGCTCGCTCACTCTTGCCTGTCTCTTTTTGGCCGCGGCGAGCGCCGCCGCCGCAGAACCCACCGTCAAGACCAAGGTGCTGTTGGTCGGCAAATCGCCGGATCATCCGTACGCCACGCACATGTACATGCACACCTGCGGCATGTTGGCCAAGTGCCTGGAGCGCACCGCGGGTGTCGAGGCCGTCGTGTCCGAAGGCTGGCCCAACGATCCGGCCGTGCTCGACGACGTCCGCTCAATCGTCGTCTATGCCACACCAGCGGCTGAGTTCCTGCTGGATGGCCCACAGCGCAACGATGTCGTCGCCATGATGAAAGACGGCGTCGGCCTGGTGACCATCCATTGGGCCTCGTCCGTGTTCGAACAGAATCTCGAACGGCTGGGCCCGCTCTGGATGAGTTATCTCGGCGGCACCTGGGTGAGCAACGTTGGCCTGTACACCGGCGACTCGCCGCTCGAACAACTCGCACCGGACCATCCCGTCTCGCGCGGTTGGCAACCCTTCGATCTCAACGACGAATACTACCTCGATCCCACCCTCGGCGAGGCCACGCCACTGTTGAGGGTGACCACGCCCGAGAAGACGGTCATCGTCGGCTGGGCGTATGAGCGCGCCGACGGTGGCCGCTCATTCGCCACGACGCTGGGGCACTTCTACCGCAACTTCCAACAAGAGCCGTTTCGCCGCCTGGTGACCAACGGCATCCTCTGGACGGCCGGCGTCCAGGTTCCTGAAGGGGGTGCCGACGTTGCCCTTTCCGAGGCCGACCTGGCGCTGCCACCGCCGCCAGATGCCGCCCCGCAACGCAATTAGCGGTCTCGCAATGCACATTCGCGGGCGGCCGGGCAAACTGGGGGGATTGGCGGGGGTCGTGCGCCGCTAATCACGCGGCGACTCAGCTTGTGACGGTCGTCGCGTCACGGTTAGAATCCCCGACCCTCGTGCCGCAGCGGCCGTGTTGCAACGGCGGCAAGTGTACGCCTCGACACGATTTCGGAGCGCCGCCGGAAGCGGTCCTCCGGGCGGCGTCTGCTAGCGGACCAAGGGCTTGGCGTCGAGCCAGCATTGCCTACAAGACTCATCTGAAAACGTCGGCGGAAGGGATGCCGCAGATCGAATCGTCTCCGTTTGCACATCCACTCGTCTGGGTGACGCGGTGCGTCGTGCGCTGGCCAAAGCCAGTGCTCGTCGGCTGCGTGGTCACGGCCGTGGCCGCGCTCGCCCTGAGCGTTGCCTGCCTCGACTTCCGCACCAGCCGGCTCGACCTGGTCAATCCGGACTGCGACTACGGTCGTTGTTGGCTCAACTACGTCGAAACCTTTTCGCACCAGGACGACGCCGTCATCGTCGTCGAGGCGAATGAGCAGACCGACGTGACGGCGACCATCGACGACGTGGCCCGGGAGCTCTTGGGCCGAGACCACCTTTACCACTCGGTCGTGGCCCGCCTGGACCTGGCCCCGCTCAAGTCCAAGGGCTTGTACTATCTGTCGGCCGAACAACTCGGGCAGGTGGACAACTATACCGCCGCGCTCGAACCGGTGTGCCGCGACGGCTGGAACGCGTTGGCCGTCGGCGCACAACTCCATCAGCTCGAGTCGCGGCTGTCGGCGTTTCGGCAGGTGCCTGCGACCGACCCGCGTTCGGCCGCGCTGATCGGACACCTGGATCGCTTTGCCGGTGGGCTGTCGGCTGCGCTGGCCGACGAGGCCGAGTACGTGTCGGTCTGGCCGAGTGTGCCGGCGTTGACCACCGGCGCCGCTGGCAACGTGCCCGAGTACCTGCTGGCCGATGAAGGCCGGCTCGGCTTCGTGCTGTTGCGGCTCAAGGCCGACGAAAGTGACTTCGAAGCCGGCGCCGCTGCAATCGACACACTGCGCGGCATGATCGACGGCGTCAAACGGAAGCACCCAGGGGTCGAAATCGGCCTGACCGGTTTGCCCGTGATTGAGTGCGACGAAATGCGCGGCGCGCAGAACACGGCCAACCGGGCGATGTGGCTTTCCTTGGTCGGCGTGGCGCTGTTGTTCGTCGTGTCCTTCGGCGGCTGGCGACACCCGGGACTGGCCGTCGCCACTCTGGCCATCGGCGTGCTCTGGAGCGTCGGCTACGCCACGCTCTCGGTCGGCCACCTCAACATCTTCAGCGTCTCGTTCGGCGTGATCCTGATCGGGCTGGGCATCGACTTCGGCATTCACTTCGTCGCCCGCTACTTGCAACTGCGCCGCGACGACGTCGCCTGTGAAGAGGCGCTGGTGGCCACGGCCGGCAGCGTCGGCCCCGGCATCCTCACCGGCGCCGTCACGTCGGCCATCGCCTTCTTTGCCGCAACGATGACCGAGTTCCATGGCATCGTCGAACTTGGCTGGATCGCCGGCGGCGGCATCGTGATGTGTTGTACCGCCGCACTGGTGGCCCTGCCCGCAATGATCTGCCTGATGGACCGCTACGCCACGGCCAGCCAGACGTCGCCTCCCATCTTGCAGATCGTTGGCGTCACGGACCAACTTGTCGGCAGGCCCTGGACCGTCGTGATCGTCTCCGGAATCGCCGCCGTCTTGCTGGCGCCCGGACTGGGCAAGGTCTGGTACGACCACAACCTGCTCAATCTGCAGGCTGACGGCGTGGAAAGCGTCGAGCTGGAACGCGAACTGCTCGGCCAAAGCGATCGCAGCCTCTGGTACGCCGTCTCCGTATGCGACTCGCCCGCCGAACTCTTCCAGCGCAAGGCGCGGTTCGAATCGCTTGAGTCGGTCTCGCGCACCGAGGAGATGCTCTCGGCGCTTCCGAGCGGTTGCGAGGAAAAGTCGGCCACCGTGGCGCGGATTGCCGCGCGGCTGGATGAACTGCCCCCCAAGGCGCCCTATATCCCGGTTGACGAAAACGTCGCCGAGTTGGCCGCCTCGGTCGCGACGGCCTCCCGACAAGTTGCCGCGATTGACGGTGGCCACGCCTGCGCCGCCGCCCTGGGCGACGTGGCGCGTCGTCTCGCCGCGCTTCCCAGTGGCGAAGTGCACCGCCGCATCTCCGCCTGGCAACAAGCCATGGCCGACGAGTTGCTCCAACGCCTGCGGGCCGTTCGCGGGGCTGCGAATCCCGCCCTGCCATCACTCGACGATCTGCCGCAAGAGTTCGTCGCGCGGTTCGCGAACGACCGCGGACAGTACGTGCTGAGAGTCTACGGCAACGGCGATCTCTGGGACATGGGCCCACTGGGCCGATTCGTCAGCGACGTGCGAAGCGTCGACCCACAGGTGACGGGCCAGCCGGTCTGGACCTACGAGGCCTCGAAGCAGATGAAAACCAGCTACCAGGTCGCCGCCTACTACGCCAGCGTGGCGATCCTGATCGTGCTGGTGCTCGATTTTCGCAATCTCCGCGACACGCTGCTGGCCGCACTGCCCGTGGCGCTGGGTATGTTCCGTCTGTTGGCAACGCTCGGTTGGCTGGGCATTCCCCTGAACCCGGCGAACATGATCGTCTTGCCTTTGATCCTGGGGATCGGCGTCGACGATGGCGTGCATGTCGTGCACGACTTCCGCCGCCAGAGAGGCCGGTTCCAGCTCTCCAATTCGACGGCGATGGCCGTCCTCGTCACCTCGCTGACGACGATGGTGGGCTTTGGCAGCCTGATGATTGCCACGCACCGAGGACAGGAAAGCCTGGGCCGTGTACTCGTGCTTGGCGTGGCCTGGTGCCTGTTCGACTCGCTCGTCGTACTGCCGGCAATGCTCAAGCTCGTGGGCTGCCCGCAAGAAGAAGTCGACGAGGACACCGCCGCCCAGGCCGTCACCGCGCCCGATGACACGATAACGACGGTGGAACCCCTGCCCGTGCGACAAGCGGCGTGACTCAGCGCACCGACCGCCTTATCGATCGACGCCATTCACGACCGTTTCCCGAAGTGCTTCTTGCGCCGCACGATTGCACAAAAACGCCACCAGGTTGACCGCGTCTCCATAGCTCAATCGGGCAATGACGCCCTCGGGCATCAGGCTTGCTTTGCTGGCGACGATCTCGTCGACGTCGCCCTGGTTGATCCGCACGTCGTTGCCCTGGGTGTCGCGGAGCACGACCTCGCGGTCGTCATCGACGATCTTCAATCCCGTGAACACGCGGCCGTCGGTGCTGATGACCGTGTAGGTCTGGAATCCCTCCTTGATCTCGCGCGACGGGGTGACGATCGATTCGAGGATCTTGGCGACGCCGTGTGTGTCCCAGATCTTCGAGAGGTCGGGGCCGACCTGGCCACCGACGCCTTCGAGTCGATGACATGTGACGCACTGCGTCCGCTGGGCGTCGAGGAACAGGGCTCGGCCCGCGGCCGGATCGCCGCGCTCGGCAACGTCGCGCTCGAAGCGTGTCACTGCGTCGGGCTCGAGCGACAACACCAGCCCGTCGGCATACACTACGTCGAGCAGTTCGGCGATGCGACCGTCCGGATCGTTGTCGCGATGGCGCCGCAGCCCGTCGGCAACGACCGCCAGGAGCGACGCATCGAGTTTCCCGCCGCGATACATCTCGGCCAGCCGGATGGCGGCCGCCCGATCCGCCGCGAGTACACCGACCGCTGCGGCCACGTCGTCGTGCGTCGAGCCGCCGAGCATCTGCTCAGCCAGACCGCTGGCCTTGGCAAAGTCGACTCCGGCCACGACGCGCACAATGTCCGGCCGCAACGCCCCCGAAGCCGGGTCGTCCGCAATGGCGAGCAACTCGTCGACGACGAGTTCAACACCCGGCGGCGTCTGATAATCCCAAGGCAATTCTTCCTGGCGCAGTTCGTCGAGCGTTTGCACTGCCAATCGCCGTTCCGGCAGGTCGCGCCCCGTGTCGGCAGCGATGCCGGCCAACTGCGGGGCCAACCCGACGAGATGGTTGCGGCCCACGAGTTCGATCACCGCCAGCCGTGTTGCCGCGTCGGGACTCGCCAGCAGTTTGCTGACCACGGGCAGCGTCGTCGCCGGATCGACCGTGCCGAGCAGCGCGAGCGACTCGAGGCCGGCCAACTGCACCGTGCTCGGCGCGTCAACGTGCTCAACAAGCCAGCGGGCCAACTCGCGGCCGTCCACCGGCGGCTCGATGAGGACATGCCGATACGTCGCCAACACGCGGGCCATCTGTTCGTCGCTCAGCCCGTCGCTCGAGTGCAACAGGGCGTCGAGCGCCATCACGGCCGATTCGGTGCGGAGTGCTTCGATGGCGCCGACGGCCAGTTCACGGTCGGCGGGGTCGTTCGAGCGTGCCAGTTCGACGAACAGGCCAACGCCCATGTCGCCGATTCGTTCGATCCCCCGCAACAGGCCGTCGTGCAGGTAACGATCGGCCGGGTCGCTTTGCCGGTAGGCCACCAAGAGGAACTGGGCGGCCTGGCGCCGATTCGGCGATGTCTCGGGCAGCAACGACGCGATGCGTCCCATCGCCAGCCCCACGGCCCGGCGCACCGCTGGGTCCGTGTCATCGAGCGCCGTGGCCAGTCGGGCGATCAACTGGGCACCGGCTCGCTCTGTGGTCGTGTGCCGACTGATCGCGTCGGCGGCCAGCCTGCGCAGCTCCGCGTCGCGGCACTGTTCCAGCAGTGTGAGCATCGCTGCTTCGACTGATTCATCGTAGAACTGCGACGCGGCGCCGATCGCCACGGCACGGGCCGGTCCGCTCCGCGAGTCGTCCAGTGCGACATCGACGAACCGCTCAACGACGGACGGTCCGCGGCGGACGAGTTGGCGCTGGGCGCGAACGCGGACATCGAAGTCGGGGCTGTCGAGCAATTCCCAGAGCACGTCCTCGTCGGCCGTGGCGATCCGGCTCCAGGTGTCCATCGCCGCCAATGGAATCGCCGGCACGGCATCGGTCCCCGACCAACTGAGTCGATAGAGCCGGCCGTGCTCGCCGTCGCCCCAGAGACGCCCCGCGCCGCCGCTGTCGGTCCGCCAGTCGACGATGTAGATCGCGCCGTCGGGACCCGCCACCGCCTGGCAGGGACGAAACAACGGGTCGTCGCTCTCGATCAGCACGAATTGGTGCGTGACGCGAAACGTGCTACCGGCGCGCTCCACGGCATAGGCTCGCACGAGTTTGCGGTACACGTCCGGGTAGATCAGCAGGCCGCGGAAGAAGTCGGGGAAGTGCGTGCCCTGGTACATGAGCAGGCCCGCCGGTGCGCCGCGGCCGGTCTTGAGCATCGAGGGCATTTTGCCCGGTGCTTCGCCGAAGACGGCGCCGCGCACCAGGTCCGAACGGCAGCAGATCGTGCCCTGCGCGAGCCGCCAGCCATAGTCGGCCCCCTCCTGCACGTTCATCAATCGGCAGCCCTGGAACTTCGAGCCGTCTTCATTGTCGTTGTCGACGTGGAACATGTTGAAGTAGTCGTCGAAGACAACGTTGCGGTACGGATTGCGCAGTCCGCGGGCAAACTCGGTGAGCTGCGAGCCGTCGGGCCGCGAGCGCACGACCACGCCGCAGCGGAGCACGGTCACCCGGCTGCCGTCGCTGCCTTCGCCGTGGTTGTCGTCGTCGCCGGCGGTGACGAAGAGCCAGTTGTCATGCGAGAGCGTCATGCCCGAGGCCTGATGGTGATGGAAACCGCAGAGCCCGCGGATGATCTCCTCGCGGACGTCGAACGGTCCACCTGGCGTGCTGCGGCGGTGGCGCACAACCGAGCCGAGCGAGGTGAGGTAGACCCACTCGTCGTCCAACAGAATGCTCGACGGAATTGTCAGGTCGTTCATCACGACGGTCGACGACTCGTAGACGCCGTCGCCATCGCGATCGCCGAGCGTTTTCAACTCGTCGCCGACCGGCTTACGCATGCGGTTGACGACAATCTCGGTGCCGTCCTGCAGCGTGATCGGTTGGGCCACGTGTTCGCGGTCTTCGGCGACGCGCCATTCGAGCACCCACGGTGTGCCGACATCGTCGAACGTCATGCCGACCGGGTCGACCACCACGGGCGCTTCAGCGGCGATTTCCACGCGGATGCCGTCGGGCGTCTTCATGCCCGCGAGCTGCGGATCGCGTGTTCCCTGGTCGATCATCTGGACCCAGTCGGGCGCGGGCCGCGCCGGCGACTCGTCCTGGGTGAAGTCGATCGGCTCGTCCCCGACTGTCGGCCCCTCGGCCCGACCGACACTAGCCACGGTGAGCGACAAGGCCACGCTGGTCGCGGCAACGCACCCCGCCCACCCGACCGACCCAACGAACCGGCCGACCCGGAACGAAACACCCAATCGATTGG
>JAGQPT010000115.1 GCA_020426575.1 Planctomycetales bacterium | reverse complement strand
TGAATTTGAAATACATCATCGCCATCCCGGAGTGGTTCTTGAATTTTTAGCCGGTTCGCCGGCTGAGCAGTAATTGCCGTCGCACACGACGGCGCGCCCGCACAACCATCGAGTAGCTGACACCGCAGCGGCGGCTCCGCAATTCGTAGCCGCCGAACCACATAACGCAAAAGGTTGCAAGTATGCCCGCGAATGAAAAAACGTGGCGCGACATGAAGTCGATGCACGTCGTTTTCGCCATCGCCGCGTTGGCGACGCTGGTGATGACCATCTGGATGCTTGCCGTCGATCACCGGCGCGAGTGGAAGCAAGTCCAGCGCGAGTACCGTGACATCGAGGCCCGCACGCTGCGCTTTCGCATGGACGAGCAGCGCACCGAGCAGTTCGCCGAGACTGAGCGTGAACTCGAGGGCACGTTGCTCGCCGCGCAGGGCGAGGCCGTCAGTCCTGAACTGGCCGCCGACTTCAAGAGCGAAGTGTCGCGCCGCGCCGAAGAATTAGGCGGGGAAACGCCCGAATTCGCGCCGCTCGACGCCCTCGTCAGCCAAATGGTCGACGCCGAAGAGGCCGAGGCCCGCGCCAAGGCCCGGCGCTCCTATTTTGAACTCGTCCAGGAGTACGTTGACGAGGCCAATCGAGTCGCCACGAACACGGCGGCCGAACTCAAGTCGATGTCTTCAAACCTCGACGCCGTCCGCAGTCGCCGCAACATCGCCGTCGGCGCACAGTCCGAGTCCTCCGACGAATGGCAGGGCAAGGTGGACGTACTGCACTCGAACGTGGTCACCCTCATGGTGGCGTCGCAACAGGCCGACACCTACTACGCCAACTTGGAACGCATCGTCAAAGAGATGAAGGCCAGCGAGGCGGCGGCCCAGAAGAACCTCGCCGACCACCGCGGCCAGATCACGCAGCTCGAAGACAGCCTGGCCGCCGTGCGTGCCGGGCGTCCGCAATTCCTCGACAACTTGCCGTTGCCCGACTGGTTCGGCCGCGTCCTCGAACGCCCCATCATCGAAGGCTTCGGCAGTCCGATCCGCATCGACCAGGTGTGGCTGCCCGATTTGACGATCAACTACAACTTCAGCAACGTGGCCCGCTTCGACCGCTGCATCACGTGTCACAAAGCGATCAAGCAGACGGCGCCGGGTTCGGCTGACGAGCCGGGCTACGAACATGCGCACCCGATCACCGTCGAACTTCCCACGCCGGGCGAACGCCCCGTCGTCGTTGTCAACGAACAAGTGGACGTGGCAGCCGGCACGGTCGAACAAGATGAGACGGTCGCCGAGGCCGACGACGTGATGGGCGAAGGAGCCGACGTCTCGGCCGAGGAAGTCGCCGAAGCCGAACCCGCCACACTGGATCTGAATGACGAAAAACTCGTGTCCCAGTTGCTCAAGGACGCCTACGGCCTGCGGCTGGCTGATCCGTCGACGACCAACGGCAAGGCGATGGTCAGCGTCGTTTGGAACGGATCGGTCGCCGCCCGCGCTGGGTTGCAGATTAACGACGTGATCGTGGCCATCGGCGACGTGGCCACGCCCGACCGCCGGCGCGCCGTCACTTACCTGCTCGATAGCGTCGAGTGGGGCGAGCCCTTGACGTTGACGGTCGAACGAGGATTTCCACATCCGTTTAGTTCGCACCCGCGACTTGACCTTTACGTCGGCGACGGCAGCCCACACAAAATGCAGCAGTTCGGTTGCACGATCTGCCACGACGGCCAGGGCAGCGCGACCACGTTCAAGTTCGCCTCGCACACGCCGAACTCGGTCGCCGAGCGGCAAGACTGGCAAGAGGAATACGGCTGGTTCGACAACCATCATTGGATCTTTCCGATGTTTCCCGAACGGTTCGTCGAGAGCGGATGCTTGAAGTGCCACCATGAAGTGGTCGACCTCGAACCGAGCGACGAGTTCCCCGAGCCACCCGCCCCGAAATTGCTTGAAGGTTTCAACCTCGTCAAGCGGCTCGGCTGCTATGGCTGCCACGAAATCAACGGCTATGACGGCTCCCGCAGCATCGGTCCCGATTTGCGGACCGAACCGACGTTCGCCCGGGTGGCGCAAGACCTGTTGATCGACGAGGGTCTCACGGATGACGAACGTCGGCTGGCTGAAGAGCTGGCCGCCCATCCCGAAAACCACAACCTGCGGCACCGGCTCGCCGAACTGATCAGCATCGACGCGAATAATGCCACCGACGAGGAG
>JAGQPT010000114.1 GCA_020426575.1 Planctomycetales bacterium | reverse complement strand
GCGCTCTCGACGCGCACGACGACGACGGCCGTGCCGGACTTCAACGGCGTCTCGGTGAGCGGCGATTGCGTGGCGATCCCGGGCGGCCGCGGCGCGCCCTACGTGGATACGTTCGCGTCGCAGACGTCGCTGGCGATCACGGGCGCGACGCACGGCAAGGGGTGCGACGTGGCGGTGTTCGTCTACAGCGCCGACGATCCGCGCGACCGGCTCTACGCCGGCTACACGGTCGACGACGGAACATGCGACGTGGCGGTGGACCTGGGGAGCGTCGCGCAGAGCGGCAAGGTGGTGATTCTCTGATGCGCTGGCTGAAACAACTTCTGCCGTGGATGCTGATCCCGCTGGCGCTGGTGGCCGCGAACAACTTCGTGGGCGACATCACCGTCACCGGCGGCGCGTTGAGCTTCGGCACGGGCGGCGTGTTCCGGCCGCCTTTTGGGACGACTTTACCGGCCACTTGTACAGTGGGCGACGTTTTCTTCGACAGCGACGCTACGGCTGGGCAGAATCTCTACGCCTGCACCGCCACGAACACTTGGACGCTCATGGGCGGGAGCGGCGGCGGCGAATCCATCATCGACGCCCGCTTCGGGCAGGGCCTAGCGAGCGCCGGCTGGAACAGCAACGCAATCGGAATGGAGGCTTGCCGTCCAGACTCGACGGTTAGCATCAACTCCGGCGCGACCAACGACTGGGGCCAAGGGGCCCTGGTCGTCAATCAGTTGAGCAACGAGGGTGCAGTTTGCTTCGGACGCCAGTTGACGGCGTCGGACAACCTCGATTCGATTTCGTTCGCCGTCTACGCCACGGAGTACCAGAACAACACGGGACACTGGGACTTCGATCTCGGCTACGTCTGCTACACCTCCGGTGATAGCCCTTCGCTTCTGGTCGCGACCGACGTGACTTACCCCGGCGCTTCGGCCCGTGTCGTGCTGACCGGCAATTCGTCGACCACTATCCATCTTCTGATGGGCACGGTCACCGGGATTGACGTTTCGGCCTCCTGCGCCGTGGGCGACATCATGGCTGTCCGCGTGCAGGTTGGGGACACAAGCACTTCTGGCACGGCGTCCAGCGGGGACATCAGCTGGCGGGGTTTTCGGGTGTACTGATGCTCCAACTCGCACTCTCGATCATCCTGGGGCTGCCGCCGGCGCAGATCGTTCTGCCCGGTGGCGCAACGCTTCCGGCGGTGACGGTGACCAACACTGCCAACTCTCTGACGCCCGAGTCGACGATCTTCCTGGTCTGGGAGCTGAGCGACATGGGCTCGGACCCGCTCGAGAACGGGAGCCAGCCCGAGTACGTCGGCGATGCCGGCGCGCCGTATGCGCCGGAAGACATCCGACTCGAGAATCCGAAATGAGAGCTGTCTGTCTCATTGTCGCGATCGCGATCGTCCCGTCGCTCGACGCGCAGTGCATCGGCGCGGTTAAGGCCGTCGCCAGCGGCAGCCATGCCTATCACTTCGAGGGCATCGCGGACACGCTAGGTACGAACACGCGAGCGGC
>JAGQPT010000113.1 GCA_020426575.1 Planctomycetales bacterium | reverse complement strand
GCCACGTTGCGCGTCGCGGCGACGCCGGCACCACCGGCGACCGGCTGTCCCATTCGTTGCAACTGAGCCGCGAAGGCTTGAATGGTTGGCGTGAAGGCGGCGCTGTCGCCCGTGCCGTTCAACCCCACGACCAGCCCGACCCCTACCAGCGTATTCTCTTCCAACCCTTTGACGTGGCAGATCGATTCGATGCTGGTGCCGGCCACGGCGCGGTCACCTGCGATGTCCGGAAGCGCGGCCATCACCGCCCAAACGGCGAGCAACGTCAGCAAGTTGGCAATGGTTTTCCGCATTGGTCGTTGGTTTGCTGGTTCGGGTTCGTAGTACTGGGAACGAGGTATTCGCTGCGGTGCACAGTCGTGCCGGCTCAAAGCGGACGGTAACGATCGATCAACTCGAGCAACCATCCCCGACGGTAACCGTCGCGGATGATGCCCGTCTCGCGTTTGTCGATGTGCAATTCAGCGATCGAATTGCTCAATACCGTGTTGTTGGGGAGCACGTCTTCGGGCCGCACAATCCCCGAGAGCGACATCACCCATTGTTCGTCGTTGTTTTCGACCATCCGCTGACCGTCGAGTACGAGGTTGCCGTTCGGGCGAATGTCGACCACCTCGCACGTGATCGTGAACTTCATGCCGTCACGAGTTTCCAGGTCCGACGTGATCTTGTCGCGGGAGTTAAGCGTGCCAACGATCGACGGATCGCCGTCGAGTTGGGGGGCGTGCTTGATGTCGAGCCCGCTCAGCCGAATCCAGTCGGTCAAAATCGCCTTGATGTTGGCCTGCCGCCGCCGCTCCAGTTCCGCGTCGCTGATCACCTGCGAACGGTAGTCGACGACGACGGTCACCAGCGAATGAATCTTGAGTTCGGGAACGGGCTCCGGCTCGATGTAAATCCACGAATCCCGCAACGTCAATTGCCGGGTGGTCAGCAGGCTGTTCGTCTGCGCCCGCACCGCGGCATCGTGAAGCGCACCGCCCGTGACGAGCGCCACGACCACGATTCGCGAGAGCACAACCAAACGATGTAGCACGTCTGACTCCTCGATCCGTTTATTCCGCGATGGGCTGCCGCGTGGTACGCAGCCGCGCCTGGTAGGCCGTTGTCGAGACGGGGGTGTCCGGCGCCGCGACGTTGCGGCCCCGCGCAAAAACTTCCACGCGTTGGACGCCGGTCACGCGAGCCCGAAACGTCTCTCGGCGATTCTGCACGCTCTCCACGATCACCATGTCGCCCCGCGCACCGTCTTCGCGCACACGGGCCAACGTCTTGACTTGAATACCGGCCGCGTACGAAAACACGTCCACGACGTCTCCGCGCCGCACGAACAGCGGGGCCCGCACCTGGGCCGTGTCCAGCACCTGCCCGGCAGCCACCGGCCGCGTCAACTCGCTGCCCACGACCTGATCGACGGCAAAAAACGCCTCCGTCGGCGGACGCTCCACGTGCACCAGCGACAGGTCCTCGACGTTGAGCGTCGCGCCAGTCGGCAGTGCCCGATTCACGACGACCACGCGTGGCGGCAACGACACCACGGCGGGCACGTCCAACATCCCGTGCTGCGAGTCGCTCACCAGTTCCACCGTGAACTGGCGCGGACCAACCCAGCGGTCAAGCGTCGAAGATCGGCCTTCGCCGTCAATCGTGTCGGCACCAGCGTGGCTCGACCCGACAAGCGTTTCGTCGGCGACGTGCAATTCCGCTCGCGGTCCGGCGTCGACGATCGCGGCAACGACGTCGTCGGCCAGTTGCGGTTTGACTTCCCAGGGCATCCGCTCCGAGACGTTTCGCCGCAGAAACTCGACGATTGCGTTGCTCACAAGCCGCTCGACCCGGCGCTGGATCGTGTCGGTGACGGGCCCGTTGTCCGCGGCGCGCCGCAATTCGGGCAAGTGGATTTCAACGACGCTTGATCCGACCAATTGCGACTCGGCCCAGTCGATGCCGCGCAACGACAGCGTGTCGGCGATCTCGCGTCGGCGCACCGTGCGCCGGCCACCGGCCGGCGGCGCCGGGAACAGTTCGATCGCTTCGAGCCGCTGGCGCTCCGGAGTGCTCGCTGCCGTGACCTCGGCGACGTCGCCGAGCAGCACGATCGGCCCGCCGGGCTGCGCGTCCGAGCGCAGGCGGATCTCCGCGGCACCGGCGGTTGAGCAAACAACCAGCAGGAGCATCGTGGCAAGTGTGTGACGAGGAATCGCGTGCATGTCAATTTCGAAACGTTGTGTGCGTTTTGAGAAAAGATTCGAGGCCACCCCGTGCCTAGAACCGTCGTAGGTTACCGATCAGTTGCAGCATCTGGTCGCCGGCCTGCACTGTTTGCGAATTGAGTTCAAACGCCCGCTGCGTCGTGATTAGGTCGATCAACTCACGGACCGGCTCGACGTTCGACGCCTCGAGATAGTTCTGCCGGATCACGCCGAGGCCGTCCTGACCCGGATTGCCAATGATCGGCGTGTTCGAGGCGTCGGTTTGGGCGTACAGGTTTTCGCCGAGTTTCAGCAGACCGTCCGGATTGATGAACGTGGCAAGCTGAAGCTGGCCCACTTGGTTGAGATTCGGCGATCCGGGCTGAAGCACGGAGACCTGACCGTCCGAACCGATCTGAATCTTCGTGGCGTCCTGGGGGATCGTGATGGCCGGTTCGATCAGCCGACCGGTCTGGGCCGAGCCCGTCACCAGGTTTCCGTCAGCATTGATGTTGAGGTTGCCTGCCCGCGTGTACAGGATCTGTTGCGAGTTGGGATCGATCACCTGCAGGAAGCCTTCACCTTCGATGAGCACGTCCAACTCGCGGTTCGTGTTCTGAAAGTCACCCTGCTGATAGTCGGTCTGCGTGCTTTGCACGCGCGAGCCCAGGCCGACCTCGATCCCTGTTGGCGTAAAAATGCCATTGGCGTCCTGAGCGCCGGGTAGCGACTCGATGCGATAGAAGAGGTCCTCGAAATTGGCCCGATCTTTTTTGAAGGCCGTCGTGTTGATGTTCGCCAAGTTGTTGGCAATCACGTCGAGTTTCGTCTGCATCGACGTCATGCCGGTCGCGGCGGTGTATAACGTTTGGATACTCATGACTTACTCCGAGGTCGGTTGCCTGTGCGCCAGTCGGCAGGGTCGGTGCCGCACGGGCGCGTTTGTTTTGCTGTCAACTCGTGCGCAGCGCCCGATTGATATAGGTCCCCAGTACCTGGTCCTGCAGGCGAATCAAGTTCACGTTGGCCTCGAACGCCCGCGACGTTTCGATCATTTCCATCATTTCGCGGGTGGGTTCGACGCCCGATGCTTCGAGGTACCCGCGCTTTACGCCTCGGCCGGCCAGCGGCACGTCGACCGTGGGCGCGAGCGGTTCGAACAGGTTTTCGCCGACGTTGACAAGCTGGCTAAGCGACTCGAGGGTCACCATCGCCAGTGGCGTCGCGCCGCCGTTCTGACGCATCGCCCCCTCGGGCGTGATCTCCCAAAACTGCAGCGGGTCGACGCGAACCGGCCGTCCCTCGGTGCTAAGCACCTGGTATCCCTGCTGCGTGACCAGGTCGCCGTTGCTGCGTACCGTGAAGTTGCCGGCCCGCGTCAGCATCTCCTGGTCGCCCTTGAGGACTTTGAAAAACACGCCGTCGGCGTCGATCGCCAGGTCGGCGCGACCCCCCGTCTGCTTCAACGGCGACTTGGAAAAGTCGGTCTGCGTGGCGATCATCTGCACGCCGCCGCCCACGTCGTTGATCGAACCCGAACCGGGATGATCGAGCCCCTGTTCGATCGCCTCGGCGTAGCGCGACTGCACGGTGGCAAGCTGGCGCTTGAAACCGGTCGTGTCGACGTTCGCCAGGTTGTTCGCAATCACCTCCATCCGTTTCTGCTGTGCCTGGGCACCTTCGGCGGAGATGTAAAGTCCGTAAGGCATCGTTGTGTGACGTGTGCAACGGGTAGGCCCCCCCGAGGCGACAACGTACGAATACGCCGACGGACGTTAGCAACGCCCGTGCCAGAAGTCCGCGCAAGAGCCACAACGCCACGACAAAGACCCGCTAAGTGGCTGCGCCGCGAAGAATTACTGCCGAAAAAAAGCGACAGCGCGCTCGCCGGTCTCGGGGAGCTAGCACGGCACGCTACCGGCCGATGCCGCGTGTTGGCGTGAATCACGTCGGCCGATTCTGCCGATCGCTGTGACCGACCGACGACAGTGTTACGACGTTCAGCCGACAATGCTGAGCGATGACATACGTTACTATGACGCCGAGTCGTGCGCCGCCTCGATCAACGCGCCGGCACCGCGCTCCAGCAAGTCTTCAGCCACGCGCAGTCCCAGCGCTTCGCTTTCGGAAACGTCGCCGCAGGCTTCGGTATCCAGGCGGGTTGCCCCGTCGGCGCTGAGCACAACCGCCGAAAGCGTCAACTGCCCTGCCGCCTCACACCGCGCCCAGCCCCCCACGGGCGCGAGGCAACCGGCGCAAAGCCGTGCCAGCATCGCGCGCTCGGCGGTCACCGCCGCATGAGCGGCCGGGTCGTCGAGCCGCGCAAGCAACTCGCGAATCGCGCGGTCGTCGCTCCGGGCTTCAATCCCTAACGCCCCCTGCCCCACGGCGGGCAGCAGCAACGGGGGCGCCAGCACCTCGGTGGCCCGGTCCTCGAGCCCCAATCGTTTCAAGCCCGCTTCGGCGAGCACGATCGCGTCGTATTCCCCCGCCGCCAGCTTGGCGAGCCGCGTGTCGACGTTGCCGCGGATCGGTTGAACGTCGAGGTCCGACCGCGCGCTAAGCAGCAGGGCCCGGCGCCGTTGGCTGCCCGTTCCCACCTTCGCGCCAACCGGTAGTTCGCGGAGACGTCTTCCTTCGCGGCTCACCAATGCGTCGGCCACCGTTTCGCGCGGTGGCACCGCAGCAATCGAGACACCTTCGACCGGCACGGTCGGCAGGTCCTTGAGGCTGTGCACGACAAGATCGACGCGGTCGTCCAACAACGCGCGTTGCAGTTCCTTCGTGAAGACGCCGATCGCACCGACCGCCCCGATCTGGCTCGTCTGGTCGCGGTCACCGCGGGTACTGATTGGGACCAACTCCACCTCGACGTCGGCGACTTCGAGTAGGCGGTCCGTGACCCACTGCGCTTGCCACCGCGCCAGGGCGCTGGAACGGGTACCGAGCCGAAGTTTCAAAACAACCTCCCTGCGTCAAGCGACGGGCACCGTTGGCCACGCCGCGGTCAAGCCTCGCGCGCTGGACCGCCGTCTCCCAGCGGTGTCGAGCTGATCGCCTGCGTAACAGCCGATTTGATGGCCACGTCGGCTGAGTCGCGCTCGACGTCGCTGTGTTCGAGTGGCCGCGGCAGTTGATGCGGTGGCACGACGACACCGCAACTGACGATAAACTGCAGGGCCTGATCGATCGAGAGGTCCAGATCGATCGCTTCGCTTTTGCGGACCGTCATCGTGTAGCCGGTCACCGGCATCGGTGAACTCGGCACCAGCACCGCCAGCACCGGCTCGTTGGCCGCCGAACTGATGTCCAACAGGCTCTCGCTCGTCACCAGCGCGATCGACCAGATGCCTTTGCGCGGGTACTCGATCGCCACGACCCGCGTGTACTGGATGTCGCTCTCGGTGAACATGAAGTCGGTCACCTGCTTGACCGAGGAATAGACGTTGCTGATCAGCGGCAGCCGACCCACGCCCCGTTCCACGAGCCCCCAGGTGACGCGCCCCACGCCCGCCGCCAGGAACTTACCCAGCATGTACATCAACAGGATGAACACGCCCAGGAAGATCGGCCTCACGATATACGGCTTGAGGTACCTCGTGCGCACGTATTCGTGATACACCAGGTCGGCGTTCGGCTGCACCGGACCGCCCGGCCAGACACCGTCCACACCGTACAGATAGTCGAAGACCGGCTCGGGGATGTAGCGGGCGCCGACGGAGACAAACACGCCGTCGTCGGTCGTTACTTCGCCCGACTTCTCGTCGCGCGTGATTTCGATCTTACGAATCTCGGCCGGCGTGCGTATGTCTTCCAGCGCGTAGTAGAGCCCCTGTTCGGCCAGCCACTCGACGGGCTTCAACACGTACTCTCGCACCGTGCCCCACACCCAAAGCATGATGGCAACCGTCAGCAACGGTGGCAAAACGACACCCAACCCGCGTAACACCGCGCGGCGAAATGGGCGTTCTTTACGAACGGTCGGATTGGTCGGTGCTGGCGGCATGGGACGCGTGGGGCCTTGTCTCGTCCGGTGGGCAGGCAAGTCGTTTGCCGTGTTCGGTTCAGTCGCGGCGGCGCTGCGACTGGCCGAATTGTCGGTGGGAGTTCCCTCGCCGCGTGTGGCGGGTTGCCACACCGCGGCCGGGAACAACTTGATGGTTTATTATAGGGGGATGGTCGCACACTCAAGCGGGGCACTGTTGAGACCGCCGTGCCGGGGCGTTGTGGCGTCTCTCAACCGAGGACCTTCATCACGGCGATCGTCAGGCAGGGTGGTCCGTACGGGCAATGACCAGCGCGTGAACGCTGGCCGCGCCGGCCCTCCGCAGCACTCGGGCCGCTTCGTTGACCGTCGCGCCGGTCGTCATCACATCGTCGACCAACGCTATCCGCAAACCACGTAAATCGTAGCCCGCTGTTACGGCCAACGCGCCACGAACGTTGCGGCGGCGACCTTCGGCGGTTAACCCTCCTTGTGGCAACGTGTTACGACGACGCACAAGCACCCGCCGCCCCATCTCCACCCCCCAATTCTTCCCCAATCTCGCCGCAATCCGCTCGGCACTGCTGATCCCGCGCGTCAGACGACGCCAGCGATGCATCGGCACCGGGACGACGGCGTCGACCTCGATTCGGCGGATCCACTCACCCCGCGTCTGCCAGAGAACGTCAGCCAGCGCCCGGGCCAAACCGTCGCCCGTCGGCAGCTTCATTCGCAATACCGCCTCACGCAACCGCCCCTCATACGGTCCCAGCGGAACGACACCTGCGACGCCGCTTCGCTTCCAATTGGCGCAGCGGCGACACCCCTCGATACCCGGTACATCGACCTGCTGGGCGAATGAACCACAGCGCTGGCAAAACGTCCCCGTCGCTGCCTCGCCCCCGATCGACGCCAGGTACGATGCCCGGCATTCACGGCAAACGGCCGGTGCCAACTGATCGGTCACCAGAGCGCCACTTACAGGGAGGGCGGCCGCCATTTCGCCGCCACAGTCGGCACAGCCGCGCGGGTAGCAAAGGTCGAAAACCGCCCCGATCAGCCGCCGCGATGATACCGCCAGTTCAATTTTACCGAGCCTTCGTGTCATCAGAGAGTCGTCGCGTCATGCCCGCGTATTCGTTTCATCGTCGTCGCTCCCCTGCGCGAGACCGGCATTCCACCGCGAACATGCCCCGGCGGAGCCACGTCACCTACATCCCCCCCTCCGTATACGTACGTCCCGATCAAACACGCGTTTCAGCCAGCACCGATTCTCGCACAGCCCGCGCAACGCTTCGAGTCGGGAAGCGGCTCGGCGTCAGGGGGCGAACTTGACCGGCCGCGAAACGCTCACCTATGTTACCCATTTGTTCGGCCCGCGTCTCTGAGATATCGCTCCGCCATGCCCACAACCGATTCGCCCGTGCAACATTCCGCGTCACCCCGATTCAGCCAGCGCGCCCGCCAGTTTGGTGACCAGCCGATCAGCTACCTGATGCAAAAGGCGCTCGACGATGCGGGGCTGATTTCGCTGGCGGCCGGTTTCGTCGACCCGGCGACGCTGCCGACCGACGCGACCCGCACAGCGGTCGACGCGGTACTGGCCGACCCGCGCACCGCCCGGGCCGCGCTGCAGTACGGCAGCAATCAGGGGCTCGGCGAGCTACGCGAGGCGGTGCTCGCGCGGTTGCTTGCCGACGATGGTCAAACCGTCGCCGAGGCGGGTCTCACCGCCGACGCGGTTGTGATGACCAGCGGCAGCAACGAGCTGTTGCACCTGGTGAGTGACGTGCTGCTCGACGACGGCGACCTCGTGCTCTGCGCCGCGCCGAGCTATTTCGTCTTTCAGGGCACTTTGGCCTATGCAGGTGCCCAGTCCTACGGTGTCGCCATTGACGCCGAAGGCATGATCCCCGCGGCCCTGGAGGAAACGTTCCAAAGGCTCGAGACAGCGGGCCAACTCCCGCGGATCAAGCTGCTCTACGTCACGAGCTATTTCGACAATCCCAGCAGTGTGACGCTCGCCGAGTCGCGCCGCCATGAACTCGTCGAGATCGTGCGGCGTTGGTCGAAGCACCACCACATCTACATCCTCGAAGACATCGCCTATCGACCGCTGCGCTACGAGGGCCCCGACATTCCCAGCATCCGCTCGTTCGACGAAGCCGGCGACCGCGTCATCGTGGCGCAGACATTTTCTAAGGCGTATTCACCGGGGCTGCGGGTCGGATGCGGATTCTTGCCGCGGCCGCTGCTAGCACCGCTATTACGGCAGAAGGCAGCTACCGACTTCGGTTCTCCCAGCTTCAGCCAACACGTGCTGCTCAAGGTACTCGAGCTCGGACTGCTGGAGCCCCACGTCGCGCGTCTTTGCCAAAGTTATCGGGCCAAACGCGACGTGATGCTCCGCGCCCTCGATGAACATCTGCGGCCAATCGAGGGCGTGAGCTGGCTCGATCCGCACGGCGGCATTTATGTCTGGGCCGACTTGCCCCCGCAAGTCGATACCGGCTTTGAGGGCGAGCTTTTCGATCTGGCCCTGGATGAGCGGATGATGTACGTTCCCGGCCAATATTGTTACCCCGGCCAGGGCGCTCCCGCGGCAAAGAACCAGGTTCGGCTCAGTTTCGGCGATCAACCCGCCGAGCGCGTCGCCGAAGGAATCGCGGCACTGGGACGGGCATTGCGCCGTGCGCTCGGCGCGTAGCCACCCGTTCGAGGTGCTGCGCCGCGCACCGCCGGCGTGCCTCGAACTACGACTACGCCTCGCAGACCGCCGACCAAGATGCAGATCCTCGATCGCTACATGCTGCGGCAATTCCTGCAGACGTTTGCCATCTGCTTCTGCAGCATGACGGGTCTCTACATTGTCTTCGACGCCTTTGCCAACCTCGACGAGTTCATGAAGTATGGCGAGTCGACGGGCCACCTGCTGGCGCTGATCAGCGAATATTACTTCTATCGCTCGATCTCGTTTTTCGACCGCATGAGTGCCGTGCTGGCGCTGATCAGTGCGATGTTCACACTCGCCTGGCTGCAGCGCCACAACGAGTTGACCGCGATCGTTGCCGCTGGTATCCCTGGCCGCCGCGTGATCGCGCCGATCATCGGCGCGACCATCGTGATCAGCTTGACGGCCGTGGTAAGCCGCGAAGCGGTGATCCCCTCGATCCGCAAACAACTCAGCCGCGAACCGCGCGACCTGCTTGGACAGGCGGCCCAGGAAATGCAGCCGCAATTCGACGGCCGCACCAACGTGCTGCTCACCGGCAAACAGACGTTCGCCGATCGGCAACGAATTCACCGCGCCGACTTCAAGCTGCCGCCCGGGCTGGACGAATACGGCACCGACCTGGTGGCCACCGACGCGTTCTACCAGCCGCCGCAAGGCGATTTGCCCGGCGGATACCGCATGGTCGACGTGCTGCACCCCGCCGACTTGGCCGACAAGCCGTCGCTGTCGCTGGACGGCGTGCCGACACTGCTCACGGCGCTCGATGCGCCGGACGGTCTGAAGCTTGGGCCCAAGGAGTGTTTTGTCGCGAGTGACCTCTCGTTCGAGCAACTCACGGCCGGCAAGAAGTGGCGGCAGTACGCCTCGACCGCTCAACTCATCGCTGGGCTGCGCAATCCGGCCCTCGGCTACGGCGACGACGTCCGCGTGGCCATCCACTCGCGGCTCGTCATGCCGCTGTTGGACGTCACGCTGCTGTTCCTCGGTCTGCCCTTGGTATTGCGTCCCGACCAACGGAGTTTTTTCCTGGCGGTCGGGCAATGCGTGACCCTCGTGTCGGTGTTCATGGTCGTGGCGATCGGCGCGCAGTACCTCGGCACGATCCCGCCGTTCAGCCCCGCCCTGGCAAGTTGGCTGCCGCTGGCGATCTTCGTACCCACGGCAGTTTGGATATCCGATCACCTTTGGCGATAATGCCCCGGAGAGAACCATGAGCCTCATGCTGCACGAGGAAACGTTCATGACGTCCGAACCCGCCGTCGGCGTCCCCGAGGATCGGACGATTGGCCAGGTGCTGGTCGACGCTGCTCGGGCCCGCGGCAATTTCCCTGCCGTTTTTCTCCCGCAGGCCGACCGCGTGATCTCGTACCGCGAGTTCCTCGCCGAGGTCGACGCCGCGGCCCGCGGACTCGTTGCCCTGGGAATCGGACGCGGCGATCACGTCGCCGTGTGGGCGACCAACGTGCTTGAATGGATCGTACTGCAGTTTGCCACGGCTCGTATCGGCGCCGTGCTCGTCACGATCAATCCGGCCTACCGCCCCTTCGAGCTCGCTTATGTGCTCGAGCAGAGCGACGCAGTGGCCCTGTTCCTGGTCGACCAATTCAAGTCGTCCAATTACCACGAGATGGTCGCCGACGTCGTTGCCGAACTCAGTGCCGCGACGCCCGGCGAGTTGCACAGCACTAAGTTTCCCCAACTGCGCAGCGTCGTCTCACTCAAGGGAGACACTCCGCCGGGAATGCTGAGCTGGCAGGACGTGCTCGACCGCGGCAAGCGCGTTCCCGCCGCCGCGATCGAGCGTCGCCAGGCCGAACTCGCCCCCGGCGACAAGATCAACATCCAGTACACTTCGGGCACGACCGGCTTTCCCAAGGCGGCGACGCTCACGCACCGCAACCTGTTGCTCAACGCCTACTACACCGGTAAGTGTCAAAACCTCACGAGCGAGGACCGCATCTGTATCCCGGTGCCGTTCTACCACTGCTTCGGCTGCGTGCTGGGCACGCTCTGCACGGTCGTGCACCAGGCGGCGATGGTGATCCCGGCCGAGTACTTCGACCCCGAGGCCACGCTGCGGGCCATCGAGAGCGAGCGCGCCACGTCAATCTACGGCGTGCCGACAATGTTCATCGCCCAGTTGGAACACCCCACCTTCGCCGACCGCGATCTTTCTTCGCTGCGCACGGGCATCATGGCCGGCAGCCCTTGCCCG
This sequence comes from Planctomycetales bacterium, assembly GCA_020426575.1. Classification (GTDB taxonomy): domain Bacteria; phylum Planctomycetota; class Planctomycetia; order Pirellulales; family JAEUIK01; genus JAGQPT01. The sequence continues at coordinate 8,326 of JAGQPT010000113.1, read as the reverse complement.
ATCGAGGTGATGAAAAAGGTTGTCGACGTGATGGGCGCCGCCGAAATCACGATCGCCTACGGCCTCACAGAAGCCTCACCCGTGATCACGCAGACCCGCGTCGACGATCCGCTTGATCTGCGTGTGAAGACGGTTGGCCGTCCCCTGCCGGGTGTCGAAGTCAAGCTCGTCGATCCGTCGACCGGCCAAACGCTCGGCGATGGCAAACAGGGCGAACTTTGCACCCGCGGCCACGTCGTCATGCTCGGCTATTACAAGAACCCGGAGGCGACCAGTGCAGCGATCGATAAGGACGGCTGGCTGCACACGGGCGACCTGGCGACGCGCGAGCCGAACGGCTACTACCGCATCACGGGCCGAATCAAGGAATTGATCATCCGCGGGGGCGAGAACGTCTATCCCCGCGAGGTCGAGGAATACCTGTTCACGCACCCCGACATTGAACAAGCCACGGTGGTCGGCATTCCCGACCCCCGACTCGGCGAAGAGATCTGCACCTGGATCATCCTCCGCGAGGGTGCATCGCTGAGCGAGGACGACGTTCGCACGTTCTGCAAGGGTCAGCTCGCGCACTTCAAGGTCCCCCGCTACGTTCGCTTCGTCGAAGCGTTCCCACAGACCGTGACGGGCAAGATCCAGAAGTTCAAAATCCGCGAGCTGATGTCAAAAGAGCTCGGCCTCTGCGAACAAGAAACCGCCTGACGCCGGGTACACGGGCGACCGCCAGCAACTGCTTAGGCCGACAAACACTCAAAGCGCCGCCAGCGCTTCCTCGACCGCGTGACAGAGGCGTTCGGCTTCACAGCGGTCGGGGGCTTCGGCGATCGCGCGGACGATCGGCTCGGTGTTGCTGGCACGTACCAGCAGCCATTTGCCCGGCCAGTCGAGTCGCAGTCCGTCCATGCGGTCGGCAGCAGCGTCGACCTGGCTCCGCTCGAGTTCATCCAACAGCGCTGACACCTTCGCCGCGTCGACCGTGAACTTCGTCTTCACGATCTCATAACGGGGCAATTCGTCGGCCAACCGGCTCACTGGTACGTCGCGCCGCGCCATCGCGTCGAGCAACAAGGCCATGCCCACGAAACTATCGCGGACGTAACCCACGCGCGGATCGATCACGCCGCCATTGCCTTCGCCGCCGATCACCGCGTCGTGCTCGATCATCACGTCGCAGACGTTCGCCTCGCCCACCTTCGAGCGATAGAACGGCACATCGTACTTCGCCGCCAGGTCCTCGCTCATCCGACTCGTCGAGCAATTGGTCACGACGGCACCGGCCCGCTGCCGCAGCACGTGGTCGACGCACATCGCCAACGTGTACTCTTCACCCAGGTAACGTCCCGCCTCGTCGATGACGGCGAGTCGGTCGGCGTCCGGGTCCTGGCAGAAGCCGATCGCCGCGCCGGCGGCCGTCACCTGCTCCAGCACGTCGGCAAGGTTATCGGCGGTCGGCTCCGGCGGATGTGCGAACTTACCGTCCGAGTCGCCCCCCAGCACGATCACGTCGCAACCGAGCGCATCGAGGAGGGGCCGCCCCAGCACGCTTCCCGCCCCGTGGTTGGCATCGAGCATAACGCGGTACCGCGCCGCGCGAATCCGCTCGACGTCGACACAGGCCAACACCTTTTCCAGATGCGCCGCCGTCGTGTCGCCACACACGGCGGCGCCGCCGACCGCATCGTGCCGCACCCAGTGCGTCGCCGCCGAGCGATACTGCTCGATCACCCGCTGTCCGGCGTCGGCCGGAATCACGCGTCCCCGCCCGTCGAACAGCTTGATGCCGTTATACTCCGGCGGATTGTGGCTGGCCGAGATCTGCACGCCACCGGCCGCTCCGAGGTCGCGGACCAGCACTCCGGTCGTCGGCGTGGCGGCCACGTCCGCGTCGACCACGTCGCGACCCACGGCCCGCAGGCTAGCGCTGATCGCGTCGGCCAGCATGCGCCCGGTCGCCCGACCGTCGCGCGTCACCACGATCGCACCGGCGGGAATCTCGGCGGCAAACGCCGCGACGAACCGGCTCGCCAACACCGGGTCGAGGCTCTCGCCCACGACGCCCCGCAGTCCGGAAACGCTGATGATCGGTTCAGCCACGCGTATCCTCTCCAATTGCTTTAGTGACAACCAAGAGCCCAACTCTCCATCCAACGCGCCGTCGATGTCCCCAATGCTCGCAGGCTCCCACGGCCGGCAACGTTCGCCCCACGGCGACGAGATTCCGAAGTATAGGCCGTGAGTATGAATTCCCCCAGTAGCGTGGGCCAAATCACGCGCCGGAACGGGCCGTGTGACCTTGTCGTCGACGGCGAAACCGGCACAATGGCCGGCGTTAGGATTGCCACACGTTCCCGATCGCCTAGGACCACCAACGATGTCCACCGGTTTCGACGCCACCACGTCCCTCGAACAACTAGCCGCCGCCGAGGCCGCGGAGAAGATCACGCCGTCGGCCGCCGAAAACATCCGCACCTGGCTCACCGAACCGCGGTACTCGGAATACGCGGCGTTGGTCGCCGACCACATCACCAAGGCCGATTGGCAGCAGCTCGACGACGTCTTCTGGACCGTGATTCCGTTTGGCACGGGTGGACGCCGCGGTCGCATGTATCCGATCGGCACCAACGCGATCAACGCCCGCACCATCGGCGAAAGCGCCCAGGGACTGGCCGACTACGTCAAAGAGCAACACGACGCCGACGCACGGCTGGCCTGCGCCATCGCCTACGACACCCGCCATCGTTCCCGCGAGTTTGCCGAACTCTGTGCCGAGATCATGGTCGCGGCGGGCTTCAAGGTCTACTTTCTCGACGGCTATCGCAGCACACCCGAGCTATCCTTCACGGTCCGCTACCACCATTGCGCCTGCGGCATCATGGTCACGGCGAGCCACAATCCCCCCAGCGACAACGCCGTTAAGGCCTATTGGTCCACCGGCGGACAGATCCTGCCGCCCCACGACCGCGGCGTGATCGACCGCGTGATGAGCGTCGAGACGATTTCCCGCGTGCCGTTTGCCGAAGCGCTGGCCGACGGTCGCGTCGAATATTGCCAGGACGAAGTCGACCACGCCTACCAGCAGTGCATCGTGGCGCTGGGCACGCCCGGTCCGCGCGACATCAAGATCATCTACTCGCCGATGCACGGCGTCGGCGCTTCGGCGATCGTGCCGGTGCTGGCCGCCAGCGGTTTTGCCGACGTCGAGGTGTTTGGCCCCCATGCAAAGCCTGACGGCGACTTTCCCAACGTGCCGGGCCACGTCTCGAACCCCGAGAACCCGGCGACCTTCGACGCGATCATCGAGCGGGCCAAGCACGTCGGCGCCGAAGTGATCCTTTCCAGCGACCCCGACGCCGACCGACTCGGCTTGGCCGCCCCCCGCACACTCGGCGGCAGCGACTGGGCCACCTTCACCGGCAACCAGATTGGTGCGCTGCTAGCCGAATACGTGCTCTCGCGGCGGCAACTTGCCGGCCGCCACACGCCCGCAGACTACGTCGTCAAGACGTTGGTCACGACCGAGATGATCCGCCGCATCGCCGATTCGTACGGCGCCCGCACCGAGGGCAACCTGCTCGTGGGCTTCAAGTGGATCGCCGGCGTGATCGACGACGTCGGCCCCGATCACTTCGTCTTTGGCACCGAAGAGTCGCACGGCTACCTGGCCGGCACAAATACCCGTGACAAAGACGCGGTCGTGGCGGCGATGCTGGCGGCGGAACTGGCCGCCGAGTGCAAAGAGGCGGGTCAGTCGCTGCACGAGAAGCTCGACGCGCTCTACTGGCAACACGGCTGTCACGCCGAACGCACCGTCTCGCAAACGATGCCGGGTTCCGAAGGCATGGCGCAGATGAAAAAACTGATGGAAACGTTCCGCACCTCGCCGCCCCAGACACTCGGCGGCTTCGACGTCGCCCAGGTCCGCGACTACGGCAATGGCACCGTGCGCACGGCCGACGGCGAAGAACCACTCGACGGCCCCCGCGGCGACCTGGTGATCCTCGATCTGACGGCTGGGAATTACGTGGCCGTGCGACCGTCCGGCACCGAGCCGAAGGTGAAGTTCTACATGTTCGCCTACGAACCGGCCGAACAACTCGCCAACCTCGACGACGCCAAAGCCGAGTTGAACAACCGCCTCGACGCCTTCGCCAAGGAACTCGCCGCGTTTGCGGAAAGGATTTGAGTTCGAGGTCAAACGACGCAGTGTCGTCATCCACTGGGTGGTCCATACAACTGGTTGTATGGGTGCCGTAGGCACAAGAGGCTCTGGGGAAGCCTCCGTTCGTGACCAACGTGGCATACGGTGCATGCGCGGCGCTCGGTTCCTCCTGTCGCTGCGCGACTCAGACCCGCGACTTGTCTGGGCCACCCGGAATCCCCACTCTCCGCCATCCCCGAAAATAGCCCCGCAATTCATTGCGGGGACATGCGCACGCCCTTACACCGCGCCGCCACGGTACGCGCGGTCCGGACACCAACAAGTCCCATCGTTGAAACCATGGGCTATTTTCGGTCACGAGCGCCGACCGATTACCACGTCGACGTCATGCCAGTCCCTGCAATACATCCGGCTCCCTATGCCTGCCCTACGCAATTCTCGCCGTGCGCCCTAAAATCCTTGTGGGCGGCCCCTATTCTGCAGGCATCATGTCCGAACCGGCGCCAGAAGACGTTTCCCTGACCAGCGACCAGCCCGCGGCGGCCCAATCGCCCGCACCGGCCAGCGACGATTGGGTCGATCTGGCGGACCGTGCGCCGGGCTACCCCGACGCGGCTGCCAAGGTGAAGACGTTTCCGCAGACGCCGGGCGTCTACCTGATGAAAGACGACGTCGGGAGGGTGATCTACGTCGGCAAAGCCAAGAACCTCCGCAGCCGGGCCGGCAGCTATTTCCTCAAGGCCGCGGCCGAGGAACGCCGCACCGCCGAACTCGTCCGCGAGATCAGCGATATCGATTTCCTCGACGCCGACAGCGAAGTCGACGCCCTGCTCATGGAAGCCCGACTGATCAAGGACACCCAGCCGAAGTTCAACACCGAGCTGCGCGACGACAAGACGTTTCCCTACCTGGAAATCACCACGCGCGAGGACTTCCCCCGCGTCGCGTTCACCCGCGAGCCTTCCGAGCGGGGCACGAAGCTCTACGGCCCGTTCGCCAGCGCGGGTTCGTTGCGCGGCGCGATCCAGGTGCTGCAGCGGATCTTCAAGTTTCGCACCTGCGCGCTCGACATCCGCGAAAATGACCAGCAGTGGAAGTGGTTCCGCCCCTGCCTGCTGCACAGCATCGACCAGTGCACGGCGCCCTGCAATCTGCGGATCTCGAAGGAAGACTACCGGCGCGACATCCGCCGACTAAAGATGTTCTTCGAGGGCAAGAAGAAGTCCGTGCTCAAGGAGATGCACAAGGAGATGGCCGAGGCCGCGGCCGCGCGGAAATACGAAGTCGCCGCCCGCCTCCGCGACGAGATTAGGCTGCTTGAAACACTCGATGAGCGCGGCGACCTGGAAACGCACGTGCAGCCGGAGGTCTTCTTCATCGATCCCAAGAAGGGACTGGCCGGCCTGCGCAAGGTGCTGCGGCTCGAAGAAACGCCCCGTTCGATCGAAGGCGTGGACATCGCCCATCTGGGCGGCGGCGAGACCGTCGCCAGCCTCGTGCAGTTCATCGACGGCCTGCCGTTCAAACCCGGCTACAAACGCTTCCGCATCCGCTCGGTCGACGGCATCGACGACTTCGCCAGCATCCACGAAGTCGTGGCCCGGCGCTTCAAACGACTCAGCGACGAGGGCGAAGTGCGGCCGGACATCCTCCTGATCGACGGCGGTAAGGGCCAACTCAGCGCCGCGATGGCCGCGTTCAAGGAACTCGCCATCGAGCCCCCGGTGGTGATTTCCCTGGCCAAGCGCGACGAAGAGATCTTTCGCCCCGGCGAGTCGGAGCCGCTCCGCCTCAGCCGGCACGCCTACGCGCTGCGTCTGCTGCAATATGTCCGTGACGAAGCGCACCGCTTCGCGCAACACTACCACCACATCCTGCGGCGCAAGTCGACACTCGGCGAGTGACGCCACCCACGCTCGCGGCACCGCCAGACACAGCTTTCGCACGCGCTCTCGTCAGGTCCACCGCGTGGGAGCCTCAATCACGCGGCGCGGCCCCAGCACCGTGGGACGCTGACGATAACCCAGCTCGTCCAACCGCCGGCCCACGTCATCGATCAGCGCGACAAACGAAGCATCGGGGCGCGCCCGCAGGGCATTGGTCAGCGCGTAGGTGAACGCCCCGTAGCTTTGCGAGCCGGCACGGTACTCGAATGCGCACTCCTGTTCGCCACAGGCCTCCAGGATCACCGGCAGGTAGGGCCCGACGATCGCTTCTTCATCGCTGGCGCGTTCGTACTCGGCCTGCGACATCCGCCGCAACGGCATGGCGCGGCCCAGGCGATACTCGTTGCCGTCTTTGCCGCAGTAGGCCCGCACGGCCCACTCTTCGTCGCTGAACGCCGGATTGATCGGCTCGACGCGGCGCGGCCCCCAGGTCTCGTCACGGGCGTTCCACTCCAGCGCGCGATGCCGAATGTCGTCCGGAGGCGTGATCCCCCGCACGGTGATGCCCCCCTCGCGATGGATGCCGCCCGAGTGGCAGCAATCGAAGATCATCCGCAGCCGCGTGCCGTACGGCAACTGGCTGTAGAATTCATAAATCTGGTTGTCCGTGATCCGCGTCGGCGGTGACCAGTCGAAGTCATACGGCACAAGCGACTCGTCGCAGTGGTCGACCACCTCCTCGGGACCGTACTCGGCAATCTGCGTGCCGTGGCCGCTGTAGTAGAACACCAACTGATCGTTTGGCCGCACGTCGTCGACGAGCCAGTCGAGCCGCTCCAAAATCCGCGCTGCCGTGGCGCGGTGGTCGACGAGCAGGCGGATTTGCTCGGCGTCGAACCCCATCTCCTGCAACGTGGCGCTGACACGGAACACGTCGTTCACGCAGCCTTGCAGCCGCACGCACGGATCGGGATATTCATTGATGCCGACCAACAGCGCGCGCTGGCGCGGTGCGCGCGGCAGTCGGCGGGGCAGATGCCGGGCCTCGGCAATCCGCACCGCGCTGCGGAACATGTTCCCGTCCGACGTCTGCACGACCAGGGGGTGCCAAAGTTGTGCCGACGTTGCCTCGGCGCCCAGGTAACCCACCGCGTCGTGCGGCTTGTGCCCCGGCTGCGTCGTCGTCTCGATACAGCGGAAGTTCTCCACGTTGGGCAAGCGAATCCGCGCCGTGAAGACGTCGTCCGCCGGATTGAACAACTGGTACCAGAACTTCACCGGCAAGGGATCAATGCGTCCGCCGTTGAGATTGCCGATCACGAACGGATTGGCCAGTTGCGTTCCCAGCGTGACAAACGTCAACTCACTCAAGCGCCGCCGACTCGCGCCGTTGCGGGCCATCTGCCACAGCGTGTCATAGCTGATCAACGAGCCGAGGCTGTGCGCCAGCAGCACGTCGGGCTCGAACTCTTCGATCGCCTCGACAAGCAGGCGATGCGTTTCCGCTCGGAACGCCGCGTCGCGCAACCAGGCGACGACGTACCCCGCCGTGCGCTGCACTTCGTACGACAGCGTGTCCCAGAGCGCCGCAGGACGCTCGACCCGCCGAAACCAATCGCTGAAGGTCGTGCTGATCCAACTGCCGACGAGGTCCTGGGCCGCCGCGAGGTACTCCGCCGGGTCAAAATCAACGTGGTCGAAGAAGTAGTCGTCGTAGTTGACCGCCCGGTCGATGACGCTGCCTTCAAAGTCATAGCGGCGCACACAGGCAACCACCGTGTCGGTCCACTGGTCGATCCAACCATCGTCGCGATGGTCCCCCAGACCGTGGACTCCGAGAATCTTGAGCTGTGCAGACATGGCGTGCCCTCGGAACGTCGCTGCCGCCCAAGTTGGCAACGAAGTTCGATCGATTCGCCGGCACGCGTGATCCTAGCGGCCTGGCCAGGCCAGTGCAACAAAAACGTCGCCGCGATCAACCACAAAGCGACGCTCTAAATCGCTCAATCGGGCGTTTCGCCCAATGCATGACGGCCGGCTGCCAACAGACGCGTGATGCGCTCGACGTCATACACACAGCCCCCCCAAGTTCCTCCACTCGCTTCTTGCAGTGCGGCCCACAATCGCGAATCATCCGACAGTTCGGCGTCGGCGGCCAGTTCCGGATGTCGCGTTCGTCCCTCCAACATCCGTGTGCCAGCAGCCACGGCAGCGGCGGGATCATTGGCCCTCGACGGATCGTCGACGACGACGTAGACGCGGCCGACCAGTTCGCCACGAT
>JAGQPT010000007.1 GCA_020426575.1 Planctomycetales bacterium | reverse complement strand
TGATTGCGATGAGCCACACCGCTCCGGCGGTTTTGCCCGCTTTGGCCTTTGACGCCGCGGGGTCGCTCGGGGAAAGGAACGACGACCGATGAGCCGAGAACACAAGCCGCGCAACAACTTTTGCGGTCGTACCCGCCGCGAGTTTCTCTGGGAGGCCGGCGGAGGCTTCGGTTCGGTGGCGCTTGCCGGCATGTTGGGAAGCGATTTCTTCGCCAGCCAGGCCCACGCCGCCGACGGCACCACGCCCTTCGACAGTTCGCAGTTTGTCAGCCCCCTGGCACCAAAAGAGCCCCAGCTTCCGGCCAAGGCCAAGAGCGTCATCTTTCTGTTCATGTACGGCGGCCCCAGCCACGTCGACACCTTCGATCGCAAGCCGGAACTTGAACGCCTCGACGGCAAGACCATCGAAGTGAAGACGTTCGGCCGACAGGGCAAGAAAAACCAGGGCCGCGTTGTCGGTCCCAAGTGGGACTTCCAAAAGTACGGCCAGTGCGGCAAGGAGGTCAGCGACCTGTTCCCGCACGTCGCCACCTGTGTCGACGACATCGCCTTCATCCACTCGATGTACGCCGAGTCTCCCATCCACGGTTCGGCGCTGTTGATGATGAACTCCGGCCGCATCCTTTCGGGACATCCCTGCCTGGGGAGTTGGGCGACCTATGGCCTCGGCAGCGTCAACGAAAACCTGCCCGGCTTCGTCGTGATGCTCGATCCGTCGGGAGGACCGATCAGTGGTGCGCAGAACTGGACGAGCGGCTACATGCCCGCCTCGTACCAGGGCACGCTACTGCGGACCAAGGGCGAGCCAATTCTCGACCTCGAGCCGGTTGGCGGCATGACCCGTTCGATGCAACGGCGCCTGCTCGACGGACTCGCCGAGTACAACCACCAGCATGAGGTCACCCGCACAAGCAACAGCAACTTGGCGGCCCGCATCGCCAGCTACGAACTTGCCTACAAGATGCAGCAGCACGCCCCCGAGGCGGTCGACCTGGCGGACGAACCGCAGCACATCCGCGATCTCTATGGCCTGGACAACGAGCGTACCCGTGATTTTGGCCAGAAGTGCGTGTTAGCGCGGCGGCTCGTTGAACGTGGCGTGCGCTTCGTGCAGATCTACTCGGGCGGCAACCACAACGACCACAATTGGGATGCCCACGGCGACCTCGAAGCCAACCACAACAAGCACGCCGGCGACACCGACCAGCCGATCGCCGGATTGATCAAGGACCTCAAACAGCGCGGCATGTTGGAGGAAACTCTAATCGTCTGGGGCGGCGAGTTCGGCCGCCAGCCGACGGCTGAGTATGAAAAAGGCACGGGCCGTGACCATAACGCGTATGGCTTCACGATGTGGATGGCCGGCGGCGGTATCAAGGGCGGCGTGAGCGTGGGCACAACCGACGAACTTGGCAGCCGGGCCGTCGACGACCGGTTCCACGTCCGCAACCTGCACGCCACGATCCTGCAGCAACTCGGCCTGGCCCCGAACCGGCTCTCCTATTTCTTCGCCGGATTGGACCAAAAGCTCGTGGGCGTCGAAGGCGCCGAACCGATCTGGCAAGTCATCTGAACCGCAAGTCATCTGAGCGGCGTTGTCACCACGACGGCACAACGGATGGCGACGCAGCGCTGGCACCGTGCGCCGTGTTTTTCACAAGTTGATCGGAGCCGTTGTGCCATCAATCGTTCGGCAGCGACACACAGTTTGTTGCGACGCGACGATCTCGCGACAAGTCAATCACGCCTGTGGCGACAGTGTGTGAGTGGCGGGTTTCCCACTTCCGTCGTGTCGTTGTGACGTCGTGGTAAAAACACTCCGCAGCGACGTGCATCACGGCAATTCGCGGAGGCGGATGTTGCGGAACTCAACCGGTGCGCCTTCCGACTCGAGGCAGAGATAGCCCGAGCGCGGCTCGCAGTTGTTGCCACCGGAGACTTCTTCGCCGTTAACCCAGAGGCGAATCTCGCCGTTCACGGCCCGCACGTAGTAGTGATTCCACTCGCCCGTAGGCCGCACCAGGTCCTTCGAGGGAAAACTCCGCGAACCATCGGGCGAGACCGGCGGAAACGGCGTCATCTTCGCCGGGCCCGTGGGAAAGACGTCGCCGTGTGACGTGAACCAGTCCGCTTTCTTGCCGGTGCGGGCCATGTACTTCTCGGCGTAGCCCGTGTCGAGCACTTGCACTTCGATGCCGTGGGGCAATTGATTGCGACCGAGCGCGTCGAGCGACTCTTTGCTCCCCCAGACGAAGATGCCCGAATTGCCACCCGACTCTAGGTGCTTCCACTCGGCGACGAGTTCGAAGTTCGTGTACGGCTCGATCGAGCGAATCACGCCGACCGGCTGCCCCGTGCAATGGGCCTCGGCTCCTTCCCACGTCCAGGTGTCGTCGTCGAGATTGACGTTGACGAAGTCGCTCTCACCCAGCGTGCGCCAACTCGGCCCCGTGCCGTCGATAAAGGCTCGCGGCAACGGCTCGTCGGCACTCACATCGCCAGGTGCGGCGAACAGCGTGATAATGGTCAGCAGCGTGATTGGGGCCATCAGCTTGGCCAAACGGGCGGCGTGTTTCATCGTGGTGTTTCCCCGGTGCGAGTGGAAGACGTGTTCGTTGCGCGAATCATATTTTTTTCGAATGTCGAGTCATGCCGGCTCGGGTTGTGCCTTGGCCCGCGGTGCCGCAGCGCGGCCGCGTCGCAACCGCCCGTAGCCCGCCGCCGCAGCCAGCAGACAAATCGTGCAGAAAGCGAAGATGATCTCGCTCGACGTGCGGCCGCTCCAGTTCTCGTGCCAGAGGGGAAACGTCTCGCGGGCCGGGAAGTCCGCCCAGTAAAACGGAAACCCAAAGACGGCCATGTTCAACCCGTAGTATATGAGCGTCGCTAGCGCGAGCGCCACCCGCGCGAATCCCCGCGCGGGTTCCTGCTGACGCGCCGACCGCGCGAAGTACACGGCCACGGCCGTTGCCACTGACAGCGGCAACACCAGGTAAATCAATACGTCCCTGAGCACGCCTGGCTCGTTCTCGTGAACTTTGAGCACGCCCAGTAGCGTGTGCACCGCGATAGGAAACGCCGTGAGCGGCAGCAGCACCAGGTACGGCCAAAACCGTCCCGTCACCACGGCAATCATCGGCAGCACGATCACCGGCAGTGCGCGGTCCGCAATCGTGTCGAGCGCGGCAAACGAGCCGAAGTTCCACATCCCCACGCCCGCCACGTAGAGCACTACCAACAGCCACTCGACCGCCGGCGTGATCTCAACTTCGTCGGCCTCGGATTTCATGCCGATCAGGTGTCGGTTGAGCCAAACACCCAGCGTGAGCGTGGCGGCCCAGATCGCGCCGAACGAGATCTCCATGATGTTCCACCAGTTGAACTTGAACGTCAGCCAACCCCGCCAGCCTTCGGCGTAGAACTCCGGGTGCCAGGCGTGCGAGGCCTGGGCGCACTGTCCCAGCGAAAAACCCAGCCCGCCACCGACGAGCCCCCATATCAGCAGGCGAAACGCCAATTGGTCGTTCTTGACCAACAGCGTGTAGACGGCCAGCCCGGCAAGCGCCGTGTACAAGCCTCCCCACTTCTCCAAGCGCGGCTTCAAGTCGGTCGCGTCGGGTTGCCACTGCCAGTCGGCCGAGAAGTAAATCGCCGGCAGTTCTTTTTTGCCGGGTTCGTAGGGTTCATTGATCGCGTACACGCCTGCGTAGTACAGACAGATCAACACGAGCAGCAAGATCGCCAGATCGATTGGCCGATAGCGCACGGCGCTGAGCCCCATCCCCAGCAGCGCGGCACCGAACGAGATCCAGATGCCGCCCTTGATGAACAGGCCGAGAAGCCCCCAACGCAGGGCCGCCGCGTTACCGACCAGGCTGGGGTCGTGCGTCAGGCCGACCGTCTGTCCGTAGGTCATCGAGCCCCCGACGCCGATGCCGAGCACGAACATCGCAGCGGCGCGCGCGGCTGAGAGTCGGGTCAGTCGTCCGGCGAAGAGCAACACGAGCACGAGACCCACGAGCACACCGGCCAACATGGCACCGGTTTCGTGTCCGTACTGGCCGCGAATCCCCCAGCCCATGCCACCGGCCATTGCGGCAAGCGGCATCGCCAACCACAACGGCGGCCGGTCGACGGATGTCGGGACCAGTGAGGAAGCAGCATCAGTCAGGGCGGCGGGGCGTTTCTTCGACATATCGTCCTGGCGTCGTCAAGTCGGGGCAAAACCTGCCCAGGCGAGCCAGAATAGTCGACGCCCACGTCGACGTCAAAGAAGCGTGCGCCCGCGCCACCCAGCAGTTGTGCTCCTAACGCGGCTATTTTGTCACGCCCGCGCCCTCTGTGCCTTGGCGGTGATGACCTGACCTTTCGTCATGCGTCAGTAGTCATACCACATGCCGATGCCGATCTGCTCTTCGAAATCTTCGTGGAACTGGTACTGTCGGCTCATGCCGTTGAAGTATTCCAGGCCGATGCGGTAAAGGTGCCCGCTGGCGGCGCCGCGCCATTGCAGGCCCGCCTGCACGGTGAGATCGCCCGAGTAGTTCACCTCCTCGTGCAGGTGCGCGTTGATCGCCGCAAACGGCATCGCGTGCAGCGGGTAGGGCGACATGCAGGAAGGCAGCATCGGGCTGTACTCGGCGCCGAATTGAAACTCCCACGGCTCGGCACCGCCCGACGTGTAAAACGCCCAGCCAACTTCGCCGTACAGCCTCACGTCGTCCCAGGGAAAGTACGACAGGCCCAGGATCAACACGTCGCGGCTGTAGTTGATCCGCTCGGCCTCAGGGTGTTTCTCCAGGTACTCGTCACCCAGGTGAGAACTCAAGTGGTAATAACCGAACTTCGTCGCGATCGGACCGTCGCGGAACGTCAGCGGCACGCCAAAACGAAAGTCGGTCGAGACCATGTCGCGGTTCTCTTCGAGGTCCAGCCGCGGCAGCGCCGCACCCTCGATATCGATTTGCCAACCCTCGGGGCGCACCGGGTCGGTCGTGCCGTAGCGCATGATGCCGACGCGACCGCCGAGCGTGATGTCCCAGACCCAACCCACGTCGCGTTCGTGATTCCAGACGCCTGCGAAGCGCGGTTCGCGCGGCCCCGCCAGGTATGATCGGTACATCAAGCCGTTCGGCAGCAATTGAAAGCTGTACGGCTCGCCTGCCGGATCCGGATAAGGCGATTCGGCAAACGCGTCGTCCTCGCCGAACGACCTGCCGGTGCGATCATCGAAGGCGTCGACGTACACGACTCGGCTACTGGCGTCGTCATCGAGCACCACGACCGCCTCGCGCTCGCGCCGACCGCCCGACGGCGCGAGCACCGACTGCGGCGGTTCGCCCGCCGAGAGCGAAGCCGCGGCACACAGCCGCGCGCAGAGTAGCAGCACGGCAACACTCGGCGCACCGTGAACCGCCACCGCGGTTGCGGCACGGGAAACTCCAGTGCGTTGCATCTCAAAACGTGGCATCGATCAGGCGCAAGCGTCGTCGCCGCGCCGCCGTGTGTCTCGCTGAAAACGACTCCGCCGCGGGGAGGCCGACGTGTCGGGCCGAGAGTGTAGACGCATCCCCGCAGGCTGAATAGCCGAGTTACGCCGCCGCGGGTCCTTCGGCGACGCTTCCCACGGCAGGATGATCCCTGTGTCGGGCGCAGTGGACAAACCGGGCAAGATGGCTAACGTAAGGGGGAGGCCGTCGCGATCTGGTCGAGCCCACCACCTGGTTGAGCCCACCACCTGGTCGAGCCGTTGAGCTCGACCTGTCGACCACGTCGGTAGCCGGTGCGCCTCACCGTTGGCAGCGAAAATGAACCAATACGAACTCGGCGGAGCTAGCACGCCATGATGCTCTTGGAATTCAGTATGACGCCGCTGGGCAAAGGCGAAAGCGTCAGCAAGTACGTCGCCCGCAGCCTCGACATCATCGATCGCAGCGGGCTGGATTATCGGCTCCACGCGATGGGCACGATCATCGAAGGCGAACCCGCCGAGGTGCTGGCCGTGTTGCAGCAATGCCTCGACGCCATGGCCGCCGATTGCGATCGGGTAACGTGCACCGCCAAGCTCGACTATCGCAAAGGCCACAGCGGCCGACTCGATGCAAAGGTCACCAAGGTGCAGGAACAAGTCGGTCGGCCGCTCAAGACGGGTTCGTGAGCAAGTTGCGGTCACCGCCGGGGGCCGCTGGTCCCTGTCCCGCGAGCCATTATAATCGACGGTCTCGGGAGACTGTCCTCGCTGTTAGCGGCGCGTCATCTCGGCTCCGCTTCGATCGTTCCACTCGTTCGCTTATTCGACCCCCGCTGCCCGCACCATGGCGACCACGACCGACCGCATGACGGCGCTTGCCGACGAACTCACCGAGTTGTTGGGGGCCGACGGCGTGCTCTCGGCGCGCAGTGAGCGGCTGCCGTATGAATGCGACGGCTTTGTCATCGAGAAGAACTGTCCCGACATTGTCGTCTTTCCCACCAGCAGCGACGACGTGGCCGCCATCGTGCGGCTGGCCGTTAAATACGACGTTCCCTTCCTGCCGCGCGGTGCCGGCACCAGCCTGGCCGGTGGATGCCTGCCGGTCGGCGGTGGTGTGATGATCGCGCTGGCACGGATGAAACGCATCCTCGAAATCAACCTCCGCGACCGCTACGCCGTCGTCCAGCCGGGCGTCGTCAACGTCTGGCTCACGCAGGCGCTCTCCGGCAGCGGCTTTCACTATGCGCCAGATCCTTCGAGCCAGGGCGCCTGCACGATCGGCGGCAATCTGGCCACGAACTCCGGCGGACCTCACACGCTCAAATACGGCGTCACCGTCAACCACGTGCTCGGGCTTGAAGCCGTGACGTGCGACGGCTCTATCGTCCAGATCGGCGGTCCCGCCGAAGACACGCCCGGCTTGGACATGACCGGCCTGATGGTGGGCAGCGAAGGCACACTTGCGATCGCCACTAAGATTTGGGTGCGGCTCACCCGCAATCCACAAGGGTGCCGTACGATGTT
>JAGQPT010000112.1 GCA_020426575.1 Planctomycetales bacterium | reverse complement strand
GTGGGGCCTTCCATGGCATCGGGAAGCCAGACGTGCAGCGGGAACTGCGCGCTTTTGCCGCAGGCACCCAGCAGCAACAGCAGGGCGATGGCCAGTCCGATGCCACCGCCGACATAGCCGCCGGCTTCGCCCAACAGTCGGCTCTGCCCCAGTACGCCCGAGATCGTGCCCGCCGTGTCGTGGAAGTTGAGCGTGCCGTAGGTGGTCCAGAGCAGGAACACACCGAGAGCGAAACCGAAGTCGCCGATGCGGTTGACCAGGAAGGCCTTTTTGCCGGCGGCGGCTGCCTCGGGTTTTTGATACCAGAAGCCGATCAGGAGGTAGCTACAGAGCCCGACCGCCTCCCAGAAGACGTAGAGCAAGAGGAAGTTGCTCACCGACACGAGCATCGTCATGGAAAAGACGAACAGGCTGACGTAGGTGAAAAACCGCCAGTAACCGGGATCGCCCTGCATGTAGCCGATTGAGTAGATCACCACGAGGCTCGAGACCAGCGTGACGACGACGAGCATCACCGACGTGAGCGGGTCGGCGCGGAGCGTGACTGCGATGTCAAAGTCGAGCGGTGCCGTGTCAACTTCGGGAGCCGTTGTTGTCGTCGTGGTTGCTTCTGCGACGTTGGCCCAGGTCCAGAGCGTGAAGGTGTGTTCAAAACCGGCGGTGGAGGCATCGTCGGTCGACAGTTCGGCCGTGTCGTCGCCCGCCTGGCGGACGGCGTAGTCGACGTCGGCCAACAGCAGTCCGCTGAGCACGCAGCAGAGCGGCACCGCGACGACGGTCGGCAAGTGGGCATTGGAGCCCAGCGCACGGCCAGCCAGCGCGGTCACAACGGCCGCCAGCAGCGGCAGTGCGGGGATCGCCACCATGTAGACGTCGAGACTAAACATGGGCTCGCTCGCGCTCCTCCTGCGGCGTGATTTCTGGACGGACACCTGCCGGCGGCAACTGCGGCCACGTCGGCGTGGGGGTCACTTCCTCGGGAAGTTCTTCGTCGACGTAGTCGGGCAGGCTCGACTCGCGGAGCCGCTGCCAGAGCACGACGTCCAGCGAACCGCTGCGGCGGTACAACACCAGAACGACGGCCAGCGCGACGGCGGCTTCACAGGCGGCGACGGCGAGCACGAAGATCGTCAGGACCTGGCCGCCAAAATCGTTGTGGAAGCGTCCCCAGCCGACCAGGCTGATCGACACCCCGAGCAACATCATTTCAGCCGAAAGGAACATCACGATCATGTTCCGTCGGCAGAGAAAACCGACCAGGCCGAAGCCGAACAGCAACGAGCCGATCGTGAGATAGTTTTGCAGCAGCGCGAGTTCGTTCATGGCCGTTCTCCCCGTGCCGCACGTTTCGAATTGTTCGGTTCGCCGGGTGCGGCGGCAACGATCGCCGAGGCGGCCACCAGCGCGACCAGCAGCAGAACGCCGGCGACTTCGACGTCGACCAGGTATCGGCCGAAGAGTTGGTTACCCAGCCGCGCGACGTGCTGATTGGCGAGCACGCCGTCGGCGAGCGCTTCGGTCGACGCCGAGGGCAGCGGCGCTGTGTCGCCGGTGTCAAACGCCTGGTGGTACGTGAGCGTGACGATGGCCACGAGCAGCACGCCGACGGGCGCGGCGATCCAGGGTTCCCAACTGAGGCGGTCATAGGCGGCCCGCCCGGAGGGGTTCGCCAGCATCAGCACGAAGAGGAACATCACCAGGATGGCACCGGCGTAGACGACCACGATGGCGACGCCTAGGAACTGGGCGCCGTCGATGAGAAACAGTCCGGCGATGCCCAGCAAGGTGAGGGCGAACCAGATCGCGCAGTACACGGGGTTACGAAACGTGACGGTGGAAACGGCGGCCACGACGGTGAGTCCCGAGAGCACGGCGTACATGGCGTCGTACCCCCAGTCGCCGACGGGGATGAGCCGCGCCGCACCGAGCACCGCCAAGGCGGCGATCATCAGCACCATGCCGGACAGGCGCCGCTTGGCGCCGGACGGTGGCAGCAGCAACCAGAGGCCCAGCGTCCCGGTCACCACGGCGACAGCGATCCAGCCGACGTCGCCGCGGTCAAACGTTTGTGCCGTTGCTTCGACAGCCGACACGGCGGCGTCACTTGCAGGTGTGTCGTTCACGTCGTCGCCCCCTCGCTGGCCGCCCGCTGTGACCGAGATGGCTCGGCGTCTTTGGTCTGGTCGTACACGCTGAGCAGCTTTTCCTTGTCGAAAATCATCTCTTCACGGCTGCGGCCGGTCAGGTCGAACATGCTTGTCAGCTCGATCGCGTCGACCGGGCAGGCTTCTTCGCACATGCCACAGTAGATACACCGCAACTCGTCGATCGTGAAGCTTTCGGGATATTTTTCTCGGTCGTCCCAGGGGCTCTCCGTGCCGATGATGTCGATGCAGTGTGCCGGGCAGGCCGTGGCGCAGAGGAAGCATGCCACACATTTAACCCGTCCGCCGGCGTCTTTATTGAGACGATGCACGCCGCGGTAGATCAGCGGGTTGCCGATCTCGGGGCGCTGCTCGGGGAATTGGGTCGTCACCTTTTGGGAAAAAAGGTGCCGCGCCGTCGTCGTGAGGCCCTGTGCCAACAGCGGCAAGTACATGCGGCCCGAGAGCCCCAGCTTCGGCGGTTCGACCCAGGAGATGTGCGCGTCGTCTTGTTTCATGGTTGGGGAGTCTGTGAACGCGTCGAGTTAGTCTTGGTCACGTTGTGCTGAGGTGTCGTTGGGGTTTGGTGGTGTCTTGCTTGGTCGTGTTCTGCTGGGCGGTGATGCGGCTGTTCGTTTGTGTGGGCTTATTCCCGGATGGCCTGGTTTCCGGTCGAGACGGCGGTGAGGGTGCCGGCGACCAGGCAGGCGGCCACGGCGACGAGCCAGCCGACGCCGACGATCACCCAGGGAGCGGCGCCGCCGGCCCAACGTTCGGCGTACTCGCTGAGCACGGCCATCGTGAACAAGTGCACGAGTCCCAGCGGCAGCATCACCTTCCAGGCCAACGCCATCAGCTGATCGAAACGGAAGCGGGGCCAACTCCAGCGCACAAGCATGAACAGCAGGACGACGAGGAGGATCTTGGTCACGAGCACAAGGATCCGCGCGATGGCCTGGAACCAATTGACGTCGTTGCTGCTGCCGGTGACGCCCCAGAGGTGCCAGCCGCCGAAGAACAGGATTACGATCAGGAAGGCGGCGGTGATCATGTGGAGGAATTCGCCCACCAGGTACATCATCAGTTTCATGCCGGCGTACTCGGTGTGGTAGCCACCGACGAGTTCCTGTTCGGCCTCGGGGAGGTCAAACGGCAGCCGACCGGCTTCGGCGCAGGCCGCCACCGAAAAGACCAGCAGGCCGAGCGGTTGGCTGAAGGCGAACCAAAGCCCCGACTGTGCCTGCGCACCGATGATCTCTTCGAGCCGCAGCGAGCCGGTCATCAGCACAACGCCGAGGATGCCGAGCCCCAGGGGGATTTCGTAGGCGATCAATTGGGCGCTGGAACGCAGCCCGCCGAGGAAGCTGTATTTGTTGTTGCTGGCCCAGCCGCCGAGCGTGACGCCGTAGATCGCCATGCTGCTCAGGGCGAAGACGTACAACATGCCGACGTCGATGCCCGGCGCGACGACGAGTTGGATCGGTTCTTCGCCACCGGGGAAGCTGACGTCAGGCGGCAACACGCTGCCGAACGGGATCACGGCAAAGGCGGCCAGCGCGGCCGTGAGGATCGCCATCGGCGCGAGGTAGTAAAGCCATTTGTCGACGTGGGCCGGCACGTACTCTTCCTTGAGGATGAACTTCAGCCCGTCGGCGATTGGCTGTCCCAGGCCGAACAAGCGAATCCGCGTGAGCGGCACACCGACGCGGTTGGGACCGATGCGGCCCTGGATCCACGCCGCCATCCAGCGCTCCACGAGCACGAGGTAGGCAGCGGCGGTCATCAAACCACCGATGAGGATTGCAATCTTGATCAGCGCTTCGAGCAGCATCAGCAGTGGTCCCCCGTTTCCGACGCGGCGGCGGTGGCCGCCTCGGCGAATTGATTCAATCGCAAGTCGACGCCGACCGACGGCAACGGTCCGGCCGCCATGGCAAAGGCCGGCACCGTGGCGGCGATCTCGTCGAGCACCCGTTGGGGTCGGTACAGTCCGCTCATGCCGAGCATCTGCCAGTAGACGCTCCCCTCGACCCGGGCACCGGCGGGGGGGCGAATCGCCCAGTCGGCCGTCTGCAGCCGGTCGCGGTGATTGACATAGGAACCGGGCCGGGCGGCGAAAGCGACCCCCGGCAAGCGGTAGCTGGCCCGCTCCCAAAGGGGCGAGGCGAAGATGTCCTGCATGATCAGCAGCGGGACCTCGTCGAAGCGGCTGGCCGACGCCTCGTCGATCCACGGCTGGGGGTATCCCCCGGTGACCCAGGTTGCGCCCACATCTATGTTCGGTAACTCTTCCAGGAACTGGTCGAACGCGAGCACGCGGTCCGTGAAGTGCGAGAGCACGAGTTGCAGGCCGCGGTGGTTCGGGCATTTTTCGGCGCGGATCGTGAAACCGTTGGGATAGGATTCGTCCTCACCGACGACCGGTACAGGGCCGATCGCCAGTGTGGCCTCGGCGTCGACACCGTGCACGAGTTTGGCCAGCAGGTAGGCCTCTTCGACGGTCAAGTGTGGCGAGAAGACCGCCGCGAGGCGGCCAGCCTTGGCAAGCCGCGCCTGCAGGTCGTCGAGGATCGGCTGCCACTCGACGTTTTCGTACGCCGGCACGTTGTCGCCGTTTTCCTCGCTTGTTTCAACGCGGCGTTGGGCACCGACAACACGCTTCGGGCTGTGCACGTAATGGTAGCCGTAGCGACCTTCGTCGCACATCCACCACTGGTTGACGTGCTCGTTCTCGCGGGGCTTGAGGCGGTAGACGCGGTCCTGGTTTTCCTCGACGTAGATCGAGCAGCCGGTCGAGCAACCGGTGCAGACCGCCTCGTGCCGCTTCATGAACCAGACGCGTTGTTGGTAGAGAAAATCCTTGTCGCCGAGCGCGCCGACAGGGCAGATGTCGACGACGTTGCCGGCGAGCTTGTTCTCCAATGGGAAGCCGGAGAAAATGTCGATCTCTTCGTGGGCACCGCGGTCGCGCACCATCAATTCGGACGTGCCGCTGATCTCGCGCGTGAAGCGCACACAGCGAGTGCACATCACGCAGCGATCGGTGAAGAGAGTGACCGTGGGACCGACGTCGCGACGGCGGCTGGTGAAGGGCCGCACGTCGGCGCGGCGGCCTCCATGGCCGTATTTGAAATAATAGTCCTGCAGGTAACACTCGCCGGCCTTGTCGCAGATCGGGCAGTCGATCGGATGGTCGATCAGCAGGTCTTCCTCGACCATCGCCCGGCTGTGTTGAACCTTATCGCTTTGCGTGATGAAGACCGTGCCGTCGCGGGCAGGTGTCTGGCAGGCGGGGACCAGCTTCGGCAGCATCACGACGTCGCCGGTCTCGACGTTGCGCGTGCCGGTCTCGACGAGGCACATCCGGCAACTGGCGACCACCGAGAGCCCGGGATGCCAGCAGTAGCGAGGGATGTCGATCCCGGCCCGGGCCGCCGCTTGAATGCCGTTGAGGCGTTCGTCGTCGCCGATTTCGATTTCAACGGAGTCGATAATGACTCGTGCCATCGTGGGCTTGCCTTATGCGAAGTCAAGTTTCACCACGACGACACGACGGCACGACGCGAAGAAATACGGCATCGATTGCACGAACATTCCCAACTCCTTTCGTCGTGTCGTTGTGTCGTTGTGGTAAGTTTTTTTCAATGTCCACCAAGCTGTACCAGCGCCGGCACCGGTTCGGTCACGTCGTAGCCGTGCGGGTTCGTGCGGCGGATGAAGTCTTCGAACTCGTCGCGGAACTTGCGGATGGCATTCTTGATCGGCCAGGCGGCACCGTCGGCCAGTCCGCAGATCGTCGTGCCGGGCATGATACCGATCGAGTCACCGATTTCCAGGAGGAGGTCGAGGTCGGCAAGTCGACCGCGCCCGGCGCGCATCCGCTCGAGCATCCGTAGCGACCATGCCGTGCCTTCACGACACGGCGTGCACTGGCCGCAACTCTCGTGGGCGAAAAAGCGGCAACTGTTGTGGAGGAAGTCGACGATCGATACGGTCTCGTCGAGCACCACGACGGCGGCGGTTCCCAGGCCGAGACAGCCGACGCGACCGGGACCGGAAAAGTCCAACGGCGTGTCGAGTTCGTCGGCTGTGAGCAGGCCCATGCTGATGCCGCCGGGGACGGCCGCCTTGGCCCGGCGGTTTTTCCAGACGCCGCCGCCGAAGTTGTCGATCAACTCGCGGCAGGTGATGCCCAGCGGCGCTTCGTAGCAGCCCGGCTTGTTGACGTGGCCGCTGAGGCAGTAGAGCTTCGGTCCGTAGCTGCCGGCGTCGCGGGGATTGTTGGGATCGGCCGGCGTACCGATCGACTTGAACCAGTCGGCGCCGCGGCGGGCGATGTGGGTGACGCAGGCCATCGTTTCCACGTTGTTGATGACCGTCGGCTTGTGGAAAAGGCCCTCGACGGCGGGAAAGGGAGGTTTGATCCGCGGCCAGGCGCGTTTGCCTTCGAGGCTTTCGATCAGGCCGGTCTCTTCACCGCAGATGTAGGCCGCTGCCCCACGATGCAGGTACATGTCGAGCGAGAAATCGCTGCCGAGGATGTTTTTGCCCAGGTAGCCCGCGGCGTAGCACTCGTCGATTGCCGCCTGCAGCCGGGCATACGAGCCGGGGTATTCGTAGCGCAGATAGATGTAGGCCGTGGTGGCCCGGGTGGCGTAGCAACTGAGGATCGCGCCTTCGATCACCTGGTGGGGATCTTCCTCCATGAGGATGCGGTTGTTGAACGTGCCGGGCTCGCTCTCGTCGGCGTTGACGCACATGTAGATCGGGCCGGGATGATCCTTGGGCAGGAACGTCCACTTCACGCCGGTGGGGAAGCCGGCCCCGCCGCGGCCGCGCAGGTTGCTCGCCTTGACCAGCTCGGTCAGGTCGGCCGGCGACATTTCGGCGAGCGTGCGCCGGAGCGCCTCGTAGCCACCGGTCGATTCGTACACGGCGCGCGTGTGACTGTCGTCCCGTCCGACGTTGGCCAGAAGTACCGGTTCAAACGTAGCCACTGCGCGGTGTCACTCCCAGGTGTCGATGATGCGGTCGAGTTGTGCCGTGTCGAGATTCTTGTGCAGTTGGCCGCCGGCCAACATGCAGGGGGCGAAGTCGCAGCCACCCAGGCACTCGGCTTCTTCGAGCGTCACGCGGCCGTCGGGCGTCGTTTCTCCCGATGCGATGCCGAGCTTTTGCTGGGCGTGTTCGATCAACGACTCGCTGCCGCGCAGCGCACAACTGAGCGAGCGGCAGATCCAAGCGCGGGTGCGACCGTGCGGCGCGTCCTGTTTGAAGAAGCCGTAAAACGAAAGCGTGTCCTGCACTTGCGCCGGTGCCAGTTCGAGCAACTCGGCGATCTCGACCACCGCAGCCAGCGGCACGTGGCGGAGCTGGTTGTTGACGATGTGCAGTGCCGGCAGCGTGACCGCCTGTCGCGTCGGATAACGCGGCAGGAGCGCCTGGATCGCCGCCACCATTTCGTCGGTCAGGATTCGTTCAGCCGTTGCCATAAGGTAGGGTGGGTGACGCGCACCCACCTTTCTCTCTTCATCAATGTCAATTGATTGTTCATGGTGGGTGCGAGCACCCACCCTACGGGTTAGCGGTCCAGTTCGGCGGCGATGATGTTTAGGCTCCCAAGCACGGCGACGACGTCGCTGAGCGTGTGGCCGCGGATCAGGTGCGGGAACGTGGCAAAGTGGATGAACGACGGCGGCCGACAACGGGCCCGGTACGCCACGTCGCTGCCGTCGCCGACGATGTAGAAGCCCAACTCGCCGTTGGGGGCCTCAATCGCCGCGTATGACTCTTCGCAAGGAACCTCGAAACCACGGTTGCTCATCGACAGTTCGAAGTGCGAGATCAGACCTTCGATCGTCGAGTACACGCGGCGCTTTTCCGGCAGGATCACCCGCTGGTCGTCGCCGACCTGAATCGGCCCGGACGGCAGGTTTTCGATCGCTTGTTCGACGATGCGGAGGCTCTGCTTCATTTCCTCCATCCGCACCAGGTAGCGGGCCAGACAGTCGCCGTCGGTGGCGCAGCTGACCCGAAAGTCGAAGTCGCCGTAGGCCAGGTACGGTTCATCGATGCGGAGGTCGCGGGCGACTCCGCTGGCGCGAGCGATCGGCCCCGAGCAGCAGCGGTTGATCGCCTCTTCGCGGGTGAGCACACCGATGCCCTTAGTACGTTCGATGAAGATGCGGTTGCGATTGAGCAGACGCTCCAAATCGGTCAGCGTTTTGGGAAAGTTGCGGACGAAAGCGCGGACCTTTTCGATGAACAACGGCGTGGCGTCATACATTAGGCCGCCAACGCGGGTGTAGCTGGTCGTGAATCGCGCGCCGCAGACCGTCTCGAATATGTCGTACAGGATTTCGCGCTCGTGGAAGGCGTAGAGGAAATACGTGAACGCGCCGACGTCGAGACCGACCGCACCGTTGCAGAGCAGGTGGTCGCTGATCCGGGCCAGTTCGGCGATGATCGTGCGAATGTATTTGCAGCGGGGCGTCAGTTCGATGCCCAGCAGGCGCTCGACAGCATTGTGCCAGGCGACGTTGTTCGCCAGCGGTGAGATATAGTTCATCCGGTCAGTGACCGTGACGTACTGATTGAAGTCGAGCGATTCGCCGATCTTCTCGAAACCCGAGTGCAAGTAGCCGATGTCGGGCAGCGCGTCGACGACGCGTTCGCCGTCGAGCTTGAGCACGATCCGCAACGTCGTGTGGGTGGCCGGGTGCTGTGGACCGAAATTCAGCGTCCACAAGTAGTCCTGCGCGACGGTCGGGTCGCTAGCCGTGTCGGGTTGGGAGGGCGTGGTAAGCGGCATCCGTCGCTATGGCTTTCCGTCGAGTGAAGTAGGGTGGGAATTCGCGCCCACCCGACGATGACAATGCGGTCGTGTCCTAGCGGCCAGGGGTCAGCCGCCGCCGCGCGTGAGCACGGGAAAGTTGTGCCGCTCGCCGCGGCCTTGCAGGGGGTAGTCCTTTCTCAGCGGGTGGGCCGTGAATTCTTCCGGAAGTAGGATGCGTCGCAGATCGGGATGTCCCGCAAAGGTGATGCCGAACATGTCCCAGACCTCGCGTTCGAGCCAATTGGCCCCCTCCCAAAGCGGTACGAGTGAATCAACGGTCAGGTCCGGCTCGTCGAGCATCACGCGCAGCGTGATCCGCTCAGCCGTCTCGGTACGGGCCAGCAGATACACGAGCCCGAATCGCTCGTTGGCTTCGCGATAGTGCAGGTAGTCGACACACGTAATGTCGATCAGCTGGTCGAAGCCGCGCTCGTCCCGCAGCCACTCGGCCGCCTCGCGCAACTGGGCCCTGGGCATGACCACCCGCACGTTGCCGCGGAACTCGCTGGTGGTCGCGTTGGGGAACTGCGACGCGACTGCCGACAAGGTCGCGAGCTGTGTGCTGCCGGGTTGTGCTGGGGAAGATTCGGTCATGGGCTATCAGAAGCGAATGTTTCCGCGGCAGGATACGTGGGGCGGCGCGGGCACACCACGATGATGGTTCGAAGTTCTTCTACGACGACAGCAGTCGAGGCGGCGAGACGGCAACGTTGGGGGAGACGGCGAACGGATGCTCGATCAAAGCACGCTTCGGGCGCTGTCGGGCGGCGATGGCGAACTCGTCGCCGCCGACCGTCCCTTCACGCTGGATCTTGTCCTGCAGGTCGATGATGCCCTGGATCAACTGTTCGGGACGCGGCGGGCAGCCCGGAATGTACATGTCGACCGGCACAAAACGGTCGATGCCCTGCACGACACTGTAGGTGTCGAACACGCCGCCGGTCGACGCGCAGGCACCCATCGAAATGCACCACTTCGGCTCGAGCATCTGCTGCCAGATGCGCTGCAACACGGGCAGCATCTTCATGACGACGCGGCCCGCCACGATCATCAGGTCGCACTGCCGGGGACTGAAGCGGAAGACCTCGGCCCCAAAACGGGCCAAATCGTGGCGGCTGGCGCCGGTCGCCATCAATTCGATGCCGCAACAGGCCGTGGCAAACGGCATCGGCCACAGGCTATTCTTGCGGCACCAGCTTCCCAACTCATCGAGCCGGCTGACGAAAACATTGTCGGGAAGCTCAAGGTGGGCGGGGTGTTGTGCAATCTCGGCTTGGTTCAGCGCCATCGGAACACCCCTTTGCGCCAGTCGTAGATCAATCCCACGACGAGCAGCACGAGGAACACCATCACGCCGCCAAACACAAGGTCGCGGCTGACCACGTCGCCGGCACCGATGGCCGCATCGACCCCCTCGGGGTGTCGCGCCGCGACGGCCCAGGGGTAGACGAATAGCAGTTCAACGTCGAAGACCAAAAAGGCGATCGCCACGAGGTGGAAGCGGATGTCGAAGCGGCGACGGGTGTCGTGGATCGGGTTCATGCCGCTTTCGTACGGCATCTCCTTCACACGGGTGGAGCGTCGGGGGCCAAACAGCACCCCGGCGGCCAGCAAGGCGGCCGTGAGCCCGAACGTGCAGAGGGCAAAGAGAAACAGGGGCAGGACGAGGGACACGACCGGCAAGGCTCCGTGGTGGCGTCAGTTGCTTTGTTCGAGGTCGGCGTTTCTTGTCGTCGGCACCGGCGTGGACCGAGCCGCCGGGTCTGTGCGAGCCTGGCATGGCGGGGACGAACCCCGGCTGTCCGGCACCGTTACATCCCGTCGTCGGACATTGTGAAACGTTTCACAAACCCGCGCCGGAAAAAACCCGACGGACATCGGTCGGGTTCGCTGGTCATCGTATCGGTGCCGTACGATGTGGTCAAGCAGCAGGGACTTACGGCCGAATCCCCTGCTGAATCGTCGCGACTGCTTTTCCGGCGGGCGGATGGCGATGCAGAGGCCGCTCGCCAGTGGGCGACAAGTTCGCGACGGCGCCGACCGCCTGCCAGCATTCACGGTCGCCGCGCCATTGCCATCGCCGTTGAAATCGTGGCAGCAAATGCCTGCCGCTTTGTGCCAAAGTTCGCACGCGGTCCAGAGACGTCTCAATCCCGACAGTGTCGATCGACGGATCGTCCCGTAGAGGCGTCAAGCGCAATGGCGTTTGGTGCCGAAGTGCATCCGGGTGCGTGGCAGTGTGCGTCCAGTCGACGCGTACCATTCCCAAAGGCACGATGCGAGTGTTGGCGCCACTACCGGTCCCCTCATTCTGGGGTAGATCGACGTGGTATGATGACCCGACAGTCCCGGTGTCCCCCGGAGCCGTCGCCCGCTATACCGTCCAGGTGTCGGCACAACCCGTGCCCGCAACCCGATGTCGTCGGCGCGACGTTCCCGGTGCTTCGTCCGTAACATCGACCCTGGTCGATGCCGAAAGGGGGCATGCGTTTGATGAAGCGCAACGGAGACGTGGGCGTGTGTGCCGAGGCGAGTGTGAATACCAACCAATCAGAGCGACTGTGATTCCGGCGAATGGACCGTGAACGGACGGACGCGTAGTTCGCCGGAACGTTATGTCCCAGAAGGGGTATCACAGCGAAGGATGCGAAGGTCGGACGGTGAGGCGGTTTTTTGTACCGGTGATCAGGCCCCCGATCGGCGAGCGTGAATCGTTGGTTGCCGCTAGTGGCGGTGCGGGGACAGTGGTGTGACACTCGGTCGTTGAATGTTGGAGCAAGGCGCAGTTTGAGATTGTGACGGTCGAGATTGCGCGTTTTGCGCAAGAAGTTGAATCGCTTCGTAACCGGTGACTCAACGTTCGTACCAGGCAACACAACAAAGCGATGACTCAACACAGCGATGACTCAACGACGATCTCGCGGCACGCCGACCAGGGCCGCATCGTTCACCGCGCATCCCGAATTTGGGATGCAACGAACTCGTCGAACTCGTCGCGATTTTGGCCGCCGCGCTGCTGAGGTGACGTGGTCGGACCCACTAGGTTCGAAAAGGGACCGGACCCACTAGTCGGGAAAGGGAGATGTCGAGGGGACGCCGCGAGAAAAGGCGTGAAACGGGAGCGATCGTCGTCCCGTTGTGCGGCGTGCGATGCCCCCGTTGTGCGGCGTGCGATGGTAGTGGCGTGCTTTGGGCGCCGCAGTTTTTGGGCACGGTCAAAAGCAGGCACGGCGGGAAGGAAAACGGGCCTGAGGCATAGCGCAAAAAAGGAGCCCTCCGCAGGCGGGGCAGGGACCTGCGAAGGGCTGGGTTAGGAGGCGAACCTCCCAACTACTTCAACTTGTATCACAAACGGCGCCGAACGCAAGCCCTTTTTTTGACACCGCGAACACTTACATCCACTTTGAACGTGGATAATTGTTACTTCATTTCATACCGCTTATTGTCGGCGCCGGCGAGTGACGAACCTGTAAAAAAATCGGCCGAATGCGTTCCCAGGTCAGGTCGTCGCCCCGGAGGCGTCGACATCCTCCGCATGATTCGTAATGTTGGTTAGTTGATCCAGTGGTCGGTGCGCGATACGCGCAACGGCGCCCGTGCGGCGACGTTTCGACTTTCAAGCCGTTTCAGTCGGCAACGCGTCTCGGCCCGCAACGCATCGGTTGATACGTCTTCGTTTTATGATCGTTCGGGCCGCCAAGCAACTCACTACGCAACTCATCGAATTCTTTTCACCTGACAAGGGCTGCTGACTCTCATGCCGCTTTCCATTGATCAGACACTTGCCGAGTTGGTATCGATTCCCAGTATCAATCCAATGGGCCGGCCGCTCGAAGGCGACGAGTTCTACGAATACCGGGTGACGGACTACCTGGAAGGAGTGTTTCAACTACTGGACTTGCCGTATCAGCGACAGCAGATCGAACCGCGCCGTGCCAACATAGTCGCCCGACTCGACGGACGCCCCTCGGCAAGCGAGGGGGGCAAGATTCTGATGTTCGAGGCGCACCAGGACACGGTGCCGACAGACGGCATGACGATCGATCCATTCGCCGCCGAAGTGCGCGACGGGCGGCTGTACGGCCGGGGGGCCTGTGACATTAAAGGGGGCATGACAGCGATGCTGGTGGCGCTGTCGCGACTCGTCGAAGATCGCCCGGCCGCGATGCCCACGATCATGATGGCCTGCAGCGTGAACGAAGAGCATGGATACAGTGGTGCGACCGATATGACGCGGCTCTGGGCCGAAGGTGCTGATTCGATCTTTCCCCGGCGCCCCGATGCGGCGGTTGTGGCTGAGCCGACCGGGCTCGACGTCGTCGTCGCGCACAAGGGAGCGATGCGCTGGCCGATTGAAACCCGCGGCCGGGCCGGCCACAGTTC
>JAGQPT010000111.1 GCA_020426575.1 Planctomycetales bacterium | reverse complement strand
GGCATCGTATTCGCTCATCTTGCTCTCGTAGAAATCGACGACCGTGAACCGCGCGTCGACGGCTCGTGGCGGTGTGCCGGCGTTGGGAAACGTGAGCTTGACGTCGTCGCCGGGTCGGGTAAGAAACAGCTCGCGGCCGTCGGGCAGTCGGTAGCTTGCCAGGGCGATTCCCAGGACCGCACCCGGGCTCGTCTCTTGCTCGGGGTCGTATTCACTGATCATCGGCGCGACGGCCGCAAACGGGTCGCTCGGGGCGATGGCCTGCACGTTTCCGGCCTCGCCGTCGTTCGTCGTGTCGCTCACCGGGATGGGTGTCGCCGTTGGCGGAGCCACCGTGGCAATTTCGGCCGACGCCGGCACGACAGCGCCGCGCGACGAAGCGTCGGCTCCCGGGCGATGGGCCTCGCGGATTGGACGCGGGGCGTCGCCATGGCCCGCATGTTCACTCGCCGGTGGCTGTCCGGAGTGTTCGAGCTGCTCGAGCCACTCGCGTTGCTGCCGCTCACGGCCGTAGCGCTGGCGGCGGTATTGCCAGCCCGCCGAAGCCAACTCGCTACGGTCGGGGGAACCGGGTCCGGCGTTCGCTTGCTGGGTGTCGTAACCGCCGTTTCTGAGCTCAAAGCTCATCTGCTCGCGGTTCTCCGGATGCAGCAAGTATTTGCCGAAGTCACTTGCCAGGCTCTGCGTATCGGCATCGATCCCGATCAATTGCACGGGATGTGTCATCCAGGTCTCGCCGTAACGGTAACTAAGCATCGCCGGCACGTGGACCGTCGGCGTCATCGCTTCGATCTGGTCACCGGCCACGCCGCGGATCTGCTCCATCAGCCGGTCCGGATCGTAGAAGCCGCTCGCACTGTGGCTTTCGACGACGATGTCGCTGAGGATGCCTTGCATGCGGCTCTGCATTTCGACGGAGAAGCCCTCCATCACGCTGTTGACGACGATCATTGTCGCCACGCCCAACGTCACGCTGATGATCGAGGCAAGCGCGATGTAGCGCGTCCGCAGATACCGCCAGCAGAGCAGAAGTTTGTACATGGCCAATCCTTTGGCACTGGTGAGATGTGTTGACGTGGGCGGCCGTGCGACGTCCGTGTCACACGCGTGGTAAGGGATGGATAGGCGGTGTCGTGCATGCCGCTCGTCTAGCGCGGTGGAGCTTCCGGCCGCAGCAGCGGGAACAGGATCACGTCGCGGATCGAACGCGTGTCGGTCAGCAACATCACAAGGCGATCGATACCGATGCCCAGCCCACCGGCCGGTGGCATGCCGTGCCGCAGCGCCCGCACGAAGTCGTGATCCATTTTGGCCATCGAGTCTTCTTCCTTGAGCCCGCCCAACTGCGTGCGGAACAGTTCTTCCTGCAGGTCGGGGTCGTTGAGCTCGGTGTAGGCGTTGGCCACCTCCATGCCCTGGATGAACAACTCGAACCGCTCGGCAATCGCAGGGTTGTCACGTTTCCGCTTCGTGAGCGGGCAGATGCTCGCCGGGTAGTCGAGCACAAACACCGGGCCCGTGAGCTTGTCCTCGACGAGCTGCTCGAAAAGTTCGTTCTTGACGACGTCGACGTGCACGCCGGCGGTCTCAACGCCGCGCCGCTCGGCCACCTGCCGAATCGCCGCTTCGTCGTGGGCCACCACGCCCACGTGTTCGGCAAAAAGGTCGTCATACGTCTGGCGGGCAAACGGCGGCGTGAAGTCGATCGTGGTTTCGTCGTACGGCAACTCGAGCCGGTCACCAATCGCCTGGGCCGCCTCGACGATCAACCGTTCGGTCAGGTCCATCATCGTGCCGTAGTCACCGTAGGCCTGGTAGACCTCGAGCATCGTGAACTCGGGATTGTGCGTCTGGTCCACCCCTTCGTTGCGGTAGACGCGGCCGAGTTCGTACACGCGCTCCATGCCGCCGACCATCAAGCGCTTCAGGTGCAGCTCTAAAGCGATCCGCATGAACAGCGGGATGTCCAGCGCATTGTGGTGCGTGTTAAAAGGCCGCGCCGCGGCGCCGCCGGCGATCGAATGCAGCGTCGGACCCTCGACCTCAACATAGCCGTCGCCGGCAAGCGTCGAACGGATCGACTGCACGATCTTCGTCCGCTTGAGAAAGCGGTCCATCACGCCGTCGGTATACACCATGTCGAGATACCGCATCCGTTGGCGCAGTTCCGGATCGGTGATGCCGTGGTATTTTTCCGGGTGCGGTTCAACGCTCTTCGTGAGGAAATGGAACTTCTCGACGAAGATCGTCAGTTCGCCCGTGTTGGTGCGTTTCAGTTCCCCGTCGGCACCGACAATGTCACCGTAGTCGACACATTGGATGAGTTCCCAGGCTGCGTCGCCGACCTGATTCTTGCCGAGAAACAACTGAATCGTGCCCGACCAGTCACGGATTTTCAGGAAGACGAGCTTGCCCCTGCGATGCAAGCCGACGACCCGGCCGGCGGCGCGCACCTGGGGGCCATGCTGCTCGGGCGCGCGGCGGCGTCCCCCCTCCGCGCCGGCGGTGGGTTCTGGCAGCGGTTCGACTTCAATCTCGGCTTCGCGGTCCCGAATCGCGGCGATCGCCGCGTTGCCGTCGAAGCGGCTCCCCCAGGGATCATGCCCCAGCTCAACGATGCGCCGGAGTTTCTCGCGGCGTGAATGCTCGGGCGTCTTATCTTCCATCACGTTTGTCGGGGGGGACGTGTCGGCCGGGGTAGGGGCGGCGCCTGCCATGGATCTGATCTAACAATGCTGCGGACGTG
>JAGQPT010000110.1 GCA_020426575.1 Planctomycetales bacterium | reverse complement strand
GTTTGTCGTACACGTTCGCCTCGTCGCGATTCGGGGCCGCAGAACGTCGCGACGCAGTGGCCGCCGCGCGACGCGCGGGCGATCGACGCCGCGCGCCGCTACGGTATACCAAGCCCTCGGCGCTGCGACCAGGGGCCGCCGCGGGAATGCCAGGCGGCCTGCACTGAGCAGTGCGCCGGCGGCGTGGCGCAACCGATAACGCGTCATGGCCGACGACCCTTCCGCTTCGGCCTACCGTCACGCTCAGTAGCGCAGGGGCTGGCTCGGCGAACCCGGCGACGGGCCCCCTGGCAACTGGGCGGTTGACGACGGTGGCGTCGATTGCGGCGGCGCGCCTTGGTCGGCCGTCGCCGTGGTGCTCGTATCGATCGACTCGTGCACGATCACGTGTGAACCGATCGAGAGGATGTGGAACACGTCTTCGATGTCGCGCTCGCTCAATCGCACGCAACCCTCTTTGGCCGGCGCACCGACGCTGTGGGGGTCGATCGTCCCGTGCACGCCGACGTTTCCGCCCAAGCCGATCCAGTATTCGCCCAACGGGTTGGTCGGATCGTCCTTGCCGATCGTCAACTCCGAACCGTAGTAGGTCGGATTCGTGATCTTGGTCTCGACGACGTACTCGCGCGGCTCGATCGGCTGTTCGCTGCCGATACCGACGTTGAACCGACCGGCATAGCGATCGCCCAGCCAGAGGGTGAGGCGGTAACTATTCAGATCCAGCGATGCCGCGAACGGGCCGGTCATGACCTTTAACTCCGTGCCGGGCGGCAACGGGTCCGTCTCCGACACGGCGTTGACGTTCGCCAGCAACCGCGCCGGCACGTTGAACTGGCCGGCAACGGACTCGAGGGTGTCACCCTCGCGCGTGACGTAAGCCGGTTCGAGGAAGTGCTGACGGGAATAGACGACCGTACCGGTCAACTGGTCGAGCAGCGCAAGCAGTTGTTCTTCTTCGCTGGCCGAGAGCGACGGATCGCCGTACCACTGCGAAAGCGCGTGCTGCGCATCGGCCAGTTGTTGTCGTTGCAGCTGCGCTTGGATCGAGGTCATCGCCACGGCAAACCCACTCGCGCCGGCTGCCGTGCCCATTGCCGCTGGTGACGATCCGCCGTCGGCCGAAGCCAGCTCTGCATCGCGGCCAAACTCGTTGACCTGAGGCGTCACGTTGCCATAGACGTCCGGCTGTCCGTATGAATCGGGTTGGCCATTTGCGTCGGGTTGTCCGTAAGGAGCGGCGGCAAGGCCCGCGTTTGGCTCCGTGCCCGTCGGTGCGGCAAGCGAATCGCTCATGCCGGTCGGATCGGCCGGTGCGCCAGCCGGAACGGAACCAGGCGCCGCAAGCGACGGACCGCCTGGTGCTGCGAGACCGACCGGCGGCGCCATGCCGGAGGACATCGCCGTGGGATCCTCGCTGGCGTACGGCTCGGCCGGGGGCTGGTACGTCGGGGCGTCGCCGACTGGGCCGGCACTATACGGCGGCGCTGCGCCGACCGGTGCTCCCGGTGTGTAGGTTGGCGCGGTGCCAGGACCGCCTAGCGGGGGAGGCATGGTGCCCAACGGGGGTGGCATGCCGGGGCCGCCGGCCAGTGGCCCATCGCTCCAACCGTCGTCAGGCGAAATCGGTGGCGGCGTTGAAGTCCCGCCACCCATGATCGTAAAGACCCCATAGGCAGCCGCCGCGAGTACGCCGGCCAGAAAAAGAGGTTTCAAGGTGTTCACCATCGTCCTCCCTGACGATTGATGGTCCTGTTTGTGTTTCCACAAACGCTGCTGGATTGTTTGCGGCGACCGACAAGGATGTCCTCGACGCTTGGCCCCCTGGCCGCCCATCGGTCAACGCGGTATACCGTGCCGGCGGGTGCAACGCTCACGGCAGCGCGATGATCGTCTGGTTGCCTTGGTTTTTTTGCGGTTCTTGTTTTTTGCACTGCCATGTTCACCGACGACGCCGACGAGTGGGACGACGATGTATATGACGATGATACATGTGACGACGACTACGACGAAGCATATGACGTCGACGCATACGATGACGATGTCGTCGAGACCGTCGCGTGTCCTTCCTGCGGTGCGGAAATCTATGAAGACGCCGAGCGCTGCCCGCACTGTGGCGACT
>JAGQPT010000109.1 GCA_020426575.1 Planctomycetales bacterium | reverse complement strand
TTACCTCGTTTTGATCGTTCCGCACTGCCACACGTATTGCTCGGGCAGGAAATCGCATGGACATTTCCACTTCCCCCTCAGCTGGCGACACGGGCACGGCTCCGCGTTGGCGGCCGCTGTCCGCTCGTGAGCGGCGCGTGTTGGGCGTACTGGTCGAGAAGGCCAAGACGACCCCCAGCGGCTACCCGATGACGATCAACGCCATCCGAACCGGCGCGAACCAAAAGAGCAATCGCGCGCCGCTAATGGAGTGTGAGGCCGAGGAGATTGAACAGACGCTGGACGACTTGCGCGAGAAAGGCGCCGTGGCAGAAGTGATCAGTGACGGTCGCGTGCCCAAGTACCGGCACTATGCCTACGACTGGTTGGGCGTCGACAAGGTCGAGATCGCCGTGATGACCGAGTTGCTGCTGCGCGGTGCACAGACCGAAGGGGAACTGCGTGGTCGGGCCAGCCGTATGGAACGGATCGCTGATCTCTCGGCACTGCGCGAGGTGCTCGCGTCGCTCGAGGCCAAGAAATTGATCGTGCGACTGACGCCGCATGGGCGCGGCCACGTGATCAGCCACGCACTCTACCAGCCGGCCGAGCTGGAAAAGCTGCACCGCCAGTTTTCATCGGGCGTGGCGGATGATGTGTCGGTTGGGGCGGAGGAACCATCGACACCGGCGTCGCAACTTCGCAGCGCCGCGGCAAATGCCACGCAAGCGCCCGTTGCGACACCACCCCCGGCTGAGGCTGCGCCTGTGGCCGGGAATCAAACGGCAGCGGAGAATGCGCTGATCGCGGAACTGCGGCTCGACGTCGACGAACTCAAAGACGATCTCGATGCTTTGCGCCGCGAAGTGGCCGAGTTGCGCGACGCCCTGGGCGGGTGAGCGGCGTTTATAAGCCGTGCCGCTACGAGTGCTTCAACTCTGAAGTCCGGTTCTGCTACGTCTGCCAGACTTTCCGGAATGACGGGCCGTGCGGGCAAAACTGCGCGGAATCTCTTGCCGTCTTCTCGCTGTTTGCCTGAACCGACTGTTCCGCCGCCGTCAGCCCGACCGATTTAATCGTAGTGCCACATGGAGGTCACTACGAACGGTCGCAACCGCTTCGGTCTACACGCGTTGATACCAGCGGCTGTGCCGCCGGCGCATCGCTGACCGTACGCGCCAGCACCCGTGCGCCAACGGTGCACGTCGTAGCAACGGAGTACGACGGAGCGTTTCGTGAACGGTTGGTAATAAGCCCCCTGGCCCGACGTGCCGAAACCGACGCCCCCCTACCTGCGGCTCCACCGCGAAGAACTGCCGGAATCACTCACAAGCGTTGCCGCCCAGAGCAGCAAAGTGAACGAGGCCTGTGCGCGCTTCGGCGCGGCGACAGGCTGGAACCTGCGGATTGTCGCGGACGCCGAAGCCCCGCCTGACGACGTGGTCTGGTCGACCAGAATCGCACCGGGGCCAGGCGCAGCGACGATGCGGGTGGAACTGGCGGCACCATCGTCAGCGGCTGCAGTGGCGTTCGACGCGGCGTCGACGATCGCGCTGGCCGAAGCGACGGCGGTGTTAATCGAAGAGTTGGCCCGCACGCGTCACGCACTTTGGCAGCGGGAGGCCGAGTTAGCGGCCGGTGTGCCGGTCGCCCCACACGCCGACGAACGGGGGCACCTTGCCGAGCGGCTCGAAGCAATCTTACGGGGCGGTGCCGAAGCCGTTGGATATGAAGCGGCCGCCCTCTACATGCTCGACGCTGCCACGACTGAACTGAAACTGCGCAGCTGCTGGGGCATGCCCAAGTCGAAGCTGCTCGATGAACCGCGCGACCTTCCCACGGCAGTGGCCGACCTCGAGGCGCTTTGTGGCAACGCCGTGGTGCTCGACGACGTGGCGAGCCTGCCCCACTGGAACGTGCCCGAGAAGTACGTCTCGGCCGTCTGCGTGCCAGTCAGCAGTCCGACGAACCTGCTGGGCACCGTCTGGATGTTCAGCAACGAGTCGCGTGACCTGAGCGACGAGGAAACGAACATCGTCGAGATCGTTGCCGGCCGACTGGCCGCCGAACTCGAACGCGAAGTGATCCTGGGCGAGTCGACCGGCTCGGTCGAACTGCGGCGGCAGGTTGACCTGGCCGCACAGTGGCAAGCCGACCAGTTGCCCCAAATCCAACCTCTTGTCGAGGGCTGGGACGTTGCCGGTTGGGCCGACCATGAGCGCGACCTCGGTACGGCGTTCTTTGACTGGTTCGCCACCCGGACCGATCGTGTCTGCTGCACGATGGGACAAGTGGCGGGCGATGACTTTGCCGCCGCCATGGCTGCTGCCTCGTTGCAGACAAGCTTGCGGGCACACGGCGGATACGAACACGGCCCGATCTCCCAACTGGAAATGGCGCACCAGAGCGTCTGGGCGTCGTCGGCGTCGCCTCGGTCGGCGACGCTTTTCGTCGCCCAGTTCGACGCTCGAGGCC
This sequence comes from Planctomycetales bacterium, assembly GCA_020426575.1. Lineage (GTDB taxonomy): Bacteria > Planctomycetota > Planctomycetia > Pirellulales > JAEUIK01 > JAGQPT01. The sequence goes on along the minus strand of JAGQPT010000109.1, from coordinate 6,976 downwards.
ACGAGATCGATCTGGCGGCTACGTCGGACGTGTACATTCTGTTGTTGGGGAGCGACGGCCGCTACCGCGCACTGCTGAGCGCACCGACGCCTCTGGAACCGTCCCAGGCCGACCAGTTCGACGGGGGTCTCACACTGGTTTCGGACGTCTCGCGACTCGAACCGGGCGACCGACTGCTCGTCGTCAACCGCGACGTGTTATTGGCCGAAGACGCCGACGGTCGCCGCTGGGGTCCCGACGGACTGAGCGGTGCGCTGTCCACGGTCGGCGACTCGCCGAGCGTGTTCCTGGCCAATGCAGTCCGCAGTCAGCTTGAACAGCACTGTGGCGGCCCTCCCCGTGGTAATCCCACTTTGCTGGTGATTCGCCGTCAGAACTTCTGAAGAACGCCGGCTTATTGCGTTTCGGTCGGCGGCCCAAGCCGTGCCAGCAGTCCGGCACGTGCCTCTCCAAGCGCCGCGCTCGGCGCGTGGCCAGCCATTGCTGAGCACCACCATTTCGCCATAATGAGCTTCTGCGTGGATGATTGCGGGCAGGGGCTTCGACGCGTGTTCTCCAACTCCGGCGAGTCCCCCCTTGGGCAGCGTGTCACGCGGCGCATTGGGCCCCCCGGCGCATCGGCGCCGCGGTAGCAGCCTTGATTCGTCCACGTAGCTGAGCCGACATGGGATGAGACGACGCCCCCCTTGCCGGCTGACGGAACTCGCGAGGCGCGTTCTACCACGACCGGTCGTTGGTTCTTCGCAGGTTGGTGTTCGCTGGCCGACGCTACACCGGTGATGACGCCCGGCAGGTCCGGGGGAACCACCAAGATCGGCACCGCGCGCTTGGCGAGTCTCGCAGCGAGTCGGACGTTCAACACCCACCCGCCACACACCAGTATCCGGCGCACCGCGGCCGAACCCCCGCGAATCGCGCATCGAGAGAGGAATCATATGTTCAAGAATCTCAGCATGACGGCGCTCGGCATCACGGCCGGCGAAAGCCAGCGGATCGAGTTGGCACTGACGCATCGCTTTCGCGGGCTGGAATTGGACCTGCCCGAGTTGCTGGAGAAAATCGAGCGTTTCGACCTTGCCCATGCCCGACGTTTCATCGACAGCGCAAAGATGCAGATCGGTGAATTCCAGTTGCCCTTTGCGGTGGACGCGGACGAAGCGACCTACCGCGCCGAGTTAGCAAAGCTGGCCACTACGGCGGCCACCCTCGGGCAAATGGGCGCGCGCCGTTGCGTGACGACGATCGCGCCGGCCAGCGACACGGCGCCGTATCACCAGAACTTCGAATTGCATCGGGCCCGCTTCAGTGAGATCGGCGATTTACTGGCCGCTCAGGGGATTTCGCTCGGCGTGGGGTTCGACTCAGTGGCCGGCGATCGAGAGGACCGCGCCTTCGAATTCGTCCACGACGTCGAGGCGTTTGCCGTACTGCTCTCGACGACGGCATCGACCAACGTTGGCGCGATTGTCGACACCTGGCAGTTGTACGCTTGCGGCGGTTCGTTCGAGCGGCTCGAAAGACTCGGCGCCGGTCGGATCGTGGCAGTGTATCTCTCGGACGCACCGGCCGACGTCGCACCGGCCGAACTCACGGCGCAGCAGCGGTTGCTTCCCGGGCAGACGGGTGTGATCGATTGTGCGGCGCTGCTCGTACGTTTGGCCGAACTCGGCTATGACGGCCCGATCACTCCTGCCGCCAGCCGAGCGCAACTCGACGGTCTCAACACCGAAGGCATCGTCCGTAAGGCGGCCGAGGCGCTCGACGCAGTCTGGAAAACCGCCGGCCTCGCCCCCTCGGGCAAGCTGCTGTCGACGGCGAACTCGAGTTCGTCCTGAGCTGCCGCGACGTCTGGGTTCGTGGGAGGAAGAACACGGCCTCCAAAGACTCCTGACATGCTGCACGACTCGAGGATGCCGCGAAGGCGAAGGATGCGGATTGGGCTCGCCTGTTGTGCGGATGTTGGTTCTTGTTTGCCGCTGCTACCAGCGTTGTTGGAACAGCAGGTACAGCGTTTCAGCGTCGGAGGACAGGTTCGGCCCGGCCGTTGCTTCCAGAAAGCGGCCACCATAGAGCTTGTTGTAACTGACTAGGACATCCGTGTAGCGAGCGACGTGGAAGTTGACGACCAGGTCAACTTCGTCGCCGACGTTGTTGCCCGCCTGGCCCGTGGGATCGCGTCGATAGGCTACACCGCCGGCGTTGTACAGGGCGTCTTGGCTGTCGGCGAGCCAGAAGTGGTGGTACTGCAGCCACACCGTGATCCAGGGTGTGGGATAGAGATAGAGGTGAGCATTGAGGTCATGGATGTTCTGCCGACCGACGAGGTCCATCCAGCCTAGATAGTAATGGCCAAAGGGAAAAGGCGGGTTGAAGGTGTGGGCGTCGCCAACGTTGGGATTGCCGTCGCCGCTGGCGTAGTCGTAGTAGACCCAGACGGTCGGATCGAGCGGAGTGTCTTTCCAATTTCGGCCCAACCCGGCCGTTGCCATTCCGGCGACAACGTCGTTGCCCGCCTGTCGGCCGGTTTGCATCGCTCCTTCGAAGTCCCAGAGTCGACCAGCGTCGTCACCGGCCCAGCGCGCACCGAACGTGTGGGTTTGAAACGGGCTGCGGACAATACCCTGTTGGACGGCGGCGTTTTGGTTGTCGTACATCAGGTAGTAGAAATCGGCGAAGTGGCCCGGCTTGGGACGATACGTCAGCCAGGTACCGGCGAGTTGCTGGTTGTCGTCGACTTCATCGAACTCGCTTGCCAGCGGCGGCACGTATTTGGTCCAGAAGGCGTCGATGTCCCATTGCTCGCCCTGCCGAAAGAGCTTGACGCCCTCGAAGGTGTGTCGCTTGTTGGCCCAGGGCAACGGTGAAACGAGACGCTGCGAACCGTAAAGCAGTTCTTGTCGGCCCGCCCGCAGGTAGACCGGCTTGCCCTGGTACTCCAGCGCTTTGACGTCGATAAAAAGGTCCTGGATGTCGCCAAGATCAACGTCCGGCGGAGGAGGAGGAAGCTCGGCACCTAAGCTGTCGGCCCAGACGTACTCGCCGTACACCCGCAGGAAGTCACTGTACCAGAGATCGCCGTAGAGCCTGACGCGCTGGAGATTGTAGTCGTTCTCGACCTGCGTGAGCCGACTGTTGTGTTCGTGGGAGTAGCGCGTCCAGTAGGCGCCGCCGGTGCTGAACAAGAAGCAGTCACCGAGGTGGATGCGTTTGAGGCTTTCGACAAGCGTACGGTCATCGGGAGGAATGGATTCGACGTAGCGCCAATCGGAATCGAAGTAAGGCCAGGCGTTGATCGCAAAGGGGGCATAGCCAGACTTGGGCGGTGCCTCGCGCGGGGTGTCCGTGAGCCAGTCCGCCAGCGAGAAATACGCGGGACCCTGAGACGGCGGCATGGGAAAGTTGCCGGGGCGCGGCATGCGGCGAACGGTTTGCGGATAGTCCGACCAGTCGATTAAGTGACCGTGACAACAGGTCTCGCAGGGCGGAAACGGTGACGAACCGGTTGCCGGGGCGGGGCAATTCTTACCCGCGGCGAACACTGGGTGTTCGTCGGCTGCCGCCGTTGTTGTGGTCGTGTCAAATGGGGACGAGGTTTCTTCCCACTCGGACGGCGATTCTGCCGATTGGGAAATGGTTGCCGATGAGGCAGCCAGTAGCAGCCAGACAAACACAAAATATGTCCGCGCCGAGGTCGGACGTGTTCGGATCTGAAGTTCCGCCGAGGCCATGAGAACTCGCTTTTACGCCCAAAAAGCACTGACAATCAGTTGCAGGATGCTTCGTTAGAGGGGTTATCGTCTTGCCAAGAGAGACGATTGAAGCACTTCCGGAGGCTTTGGCAGTTTTGCTCGGTGCCAAGGATCGGAATCGATGGGGACGGCGATTGCCGGTGGCTTCCACCAACGCTGACAGCAGCGGCTGGGGCAGCGGTCGGGGACTGATGGGTGAGCGCTTCGCAACCGGCGATTGCGAGCCCCCGCGACCGCTATGGGCAAAAAAAATCGGCGGAGCCCAAAGCGGGCTCCGCCGATTAGGTGGGTATTTCGCGTTAGGGGCGAAATGCGTTAGGCGTTATTGACGCGTGCGGCGGCGACCAACGAACAGGCCGGCAACCGCCATGACGGCCAAAGCCAACGTGCCGGGTTCAGGCACCGCAGTTCCAGAGGCATGTTGACCGAAATTGCCCGCCCAGATCAGGTAGTCGAGGCCGTCAACAGCGTTGTCGCCGTTGAAGTTACCATCGGAGATACCCGGCGTGGGGGGACCGATCGTGTCGTAGTTACCGGCCCAGATGAGGTAGTCGAGACCGTCGACCCAGCCGTCGCCGTTGGCGTCGCCATCGAGGCCGGCGTTGAAGTCCACCAGGGCCTGGATCTGGAGCTTGTTGGCCGTGACGATCAGGTCCCAACTACCGACGTCGCCGGCGTCCAACGTGAGCAACGAAGTCAGGCCGGAGCCGAGACCGCCGATGTTGGCGTCAACCACGTCGAAGATCGAACCACTGGAGACCGAGACGCCCGAGGGAACCTCGATATCGATCGTACCCACGAGGGTGGCGTCGTTCTGCACGTTGATGGGCGAGAGTCCGCCGTTATCGAGCGTGACGTTGAAGACGGCCAAGGCCGACCCGGTGGAACCGAGGTCAAAGTCTTCGGCGATGTCAATCGTGGCGTCGCTACCGATGACGCTCAGCGAGGCGGGTCCTTCACGAGCGATCTCCAACTTGCGGATGTCGACGTTACCGCCGGAGATGTTCAACGTGTGATTGCTTTTCGTTCCCGCATTGACGCCAATAACGGTTTCATCGAGCGAGACCGTACCACCTTGGATGTTGAAGTTGCCGGCACCGCCGCGCGAACTGGTAAGACCGGTGACGGTCAATGAAGCAGGTCCATCGCTTTCATTGATCGTGTAATCGCCGACGGAATCGTTGTCCTGGGCAATCAGCAGTTCGGTGGTAGTGAGCACTCCACCGGTGTGATTGACCGTTCCCTGAGCAATGCCGTCTGCTTCGGATCCAACGCTCAACTGGCCAATGCCACCGGCGGTATCGACGACATTAAACGTACCACCGCTGAGGTTGATCGTGCCCGTGCCCTGCCAGTTCCCAACGCGGGCATTACCGCCGACGTTCACCGTGCCGGCCGTGACGTTGAAGTAGCCGACGCTGCCGGCCTGGTCGCCGATTGCAAGGCCGTCGTTGTACTGGTCGGTACCGTTGAGTTGGATGTCAAGCGTACCGCCGTTGACGTTCATCACGCCGGTACCACTGCGGGGGACGTGCAAGCGATTATAGAATGTCACCGCGGCCGATCCCGACATGTTGAATTCGCCGTTACCTGGCAAAGAACCGTCGGTGTCGGACTCGCCGCCGATGGACGCCCAACCATCGCGACCGCCGTTACCGGCGGCAGGATCGCCAAACGTAGCGGTACCAGCAGTGATGGTGTAGGAGCCACCCGTGTTGCTGGGAAACGAGAGCGATCCGGTTGCCGGGCTACCACCCGAGGCAACTAAGGAACCGCCGGTCTGCAGGACGTGACCGTCGGAGATCAGGACTCCGTCCATGGTGCCGACGTCGGACGAAATGCTGACCGTATCGCCATTCGTGATGGCGGCCGTGACCAAAAACCCGGGAAGCCCCCCATCCCAGTTGGCTGAGTCGGCCCAGTCAACACCGTCGCCGTTGCCCGTCCACACATCGAGAATCGCCTGGGCAGACGCGGACGTGGAAGTAAAAACAGCAAGACAGGCACAAACACCAAACAGCACGAGACGGTTCGTCACCGGGCGGTCGGCGCGTACCCTTTGTTCTCGCTCCCATGAGCGATGGGTCAATCGTTGCACAGCGAGTCTCCTCCAAACTAACTGGCGAATAAACTGGACGTAAAACGTCGGCAGCAACTCGCGAAGCGACGTCCCCAAACCAAATCTGACGGTCCCCCAATCACGCCGCGGCACTGATTCCAAACGGAGACGTTGGGAAAGAGACACCGGCGCGGACCGTCAAAACGTCGCTCAAACCACCGACGAGTGAGAAGATTACCGGGCCGTTTCTGGATTTACAAGAAAAATCTGCGGACTTTACGAAAAACACATTTTGTCGTCGGGCCGCAATTCTCGGTCGCTGCGACCTCGCCGGCCCGTGCCCCAGCCGATGGCACAACGCGGACGGTTTATTTGCCATGGCTCGGCGGCGGGAGTTAGACTCGACGAAGTTACCAGGATACGACCGAGAAATCTCCCGACTGTTGTTGGAAGGCACCCCTATGCGATCCGCTGAAATACACTCTAACCTATTACTGATTAACGTGTTAGCGATCATCGTCGCGGTCGGCTGTGGCGAGCCCAGCGGTGCGCAACGCGACCCAACCACAGTGACGCATTCCGTCGCCGCGGATCCCGTGCGGGCCGAAACCTCGCCGCCTGACTCAGCTCAGATTCCGGCATCACAGGTTCCGGCACCCGACAGTCCTCCGCCGTCTGATGACGTGCCGGCGACGGAGTCGGCCGCCGATGCGAAAGTTTCCGCAGCGCCCGCCGACGGTGTGGAAAGCGGGTCGACCGGTTCAGCATTCAGCGACGTGACGGCGTCGCTCGGCATCGTCAACGAGTCGCGGGCCTGGCCCGACGGCCAGTATCTCACGCCCGAAATCACGCCGGGGGGTGTCGGGTTGTTCGATTTCGACAACGACGGCGATCTGGACATCTACGTGGTCCGCCACTCGCCGCCGGCGGCAATGCCCAACGCCTTTGCCGCGACCGCGCCGAACCGGCTTTACCGCCAGCGGGACGACGGCACGTTTGAGGAGATTGGCGAAGCCGCGGGTGTCGCCGATCCCGGATTCGGCCACGGCTGCGCGATGGCCGACGCGGACAACGACGGCGACCTGGACGTGTACGTCACCAACTACGGCCGCGACACGTTCCTGGTCAACAACGGCGACGGCACGTTCACGGACGCTACGGAAGCGGC
>JAGQPT010000108.1 GCA_020426575.1 Planctomycetales bacterium | reverse complement strand
TCCCCGTGCGAGAAAGGGCCAAGTGTAACGGACCGCGCCTCGCTTGAAAACGGGTCCGCCGGATCGGCGCGGCCGACTGCGGCGGGAAGGTCGCCTGCTAGCGGGCGGCCTGGCGGCTGAGGCGGTCGGCCCACCACAACGGCTCCGGCAGTCGTCGGCCTCGCCCCCAGTGACAGACGATCTCCGCCGCCCCACGCACGCTCACACCCCTGCCAGGCGAGACATACACCGGCCGACCGCTGCGCGGTGACGTCCACAGCGCGGTGGCGGTCACCGTGCCGTCCTGCCGCACGGCACGTGAGATGATCCCACCCGGCGCTGCCGCAGCCCCATCCGGCGGTACCGACGTCTCCTTGTCGACGCTGCCGCACAACAGCTTTTTGGCCACTCCCACCGTGGGCACACTGGCGACGACTCCCAGCGTCGTCGCCACCCCCATACCGCTCGGGTGAAGGATGCCGCTGCCGTCGACCAGCACGACCGGGGCAAGCCGTCCGGCACGGCGAGCCGCATCGAGCACGGCAAGCAATAGCGGCAACTCGCGATACGCCAGATACGTGGAAATGTACGGGAACCGCACCGGCCGGCGCAGCGTGGTGGCCCAAACTGGCTCGCGGCCTTCGTGATCGAATAACGTGTAGGCTACGACGCCTTCGCGCGGATTGGCGTACGAGACGTCCACCCCTGCGACGCAATGTGGCAACTCGCCGACGCCATCCAGTCGTACGTGCCCGCGCAACGATTCCTGGAGTGCCCGCAAATCGGCCAGTGGTCGCGACCCCGGCACCGGCTCACAGCCGTAGCGCCCCAGCTCGACGCGATCCGCTGACTCGTTCCCACGGTGGCGTTGTGTCGTGGCGATCACGATTCCGTCGCGGCGCAACAACTCGGCTTGCGTTTCGCGGGCCGTGCCGCCGCAATGGATGAAATGGCCCAACCGCCCGTCGGATCTCACGACGCGAAAACAGGGGCAGCCGTCGTCGTGGTCGTGGTCGAGCATCGCCTCGCCGACCCAGCGCGCCGCGTTGCGGCGATCGCCGAGCGCCTCGGCTAGTGCGGCGTAGGTCGTGACGCGACCGGGGGGAATCTGCCGCAGCAGGCGCCAAAGTTCGTCGTCCAGATCCGGCGGACGCCGGAACCGCTCGACCACGGCGTCGACTCCCACGGCGGCGAATTCCTCGGCACCGAGCCCAGCGGCCGCATCGGCGCTTGCCGGGCGTTCTGCGGTTGGGTTGGCCGTTTCAGCGACGGATTTCGTGGTGCTCATGCCCCCCATTGTAGATGAGGAAAATGAAAAATGCCGCCGGGCGACGTTGCGCACCGGCGGCATTTTGAGGCCAAGGAAAGGCCGATTGTGGCGACGCCCCCTGCCGGGCGTCGCGTTGCTAACTGACGACCTTAGAACGTCAAGATACCGTCGATACCAAAGGTCGTTTGATCGAAGTTGTTATGCGGATTCCAGTCGTGGCGGATTTCCGGGCGAACGATGAAGTTGGCGTGAGCACGCAGGTTCACACCGCCGGTGCACTCGTAGTGCGATTCGCCATCGTCCTGCCACCATTCCATCCGGCCGCCAACCGCCAGGCAGTCGTTGACCGTGTAGAACAGGTACTGGTTGATGCTGATGTCGTCGTCCTGCGTCTGGTCCGAGCGGACGTAGTCGCTCTGCAAGACGTAGTTCCACTTGTCGGTGACGTTGGCATTGAGCACCATGCTGTGGCCGTAGCCGTCGTCGCCGCGCCAGCCGAGGTTGCCGGCGTAAAGGATATAGGTGAAGGTGAGGTCATCGGTCAGCGTGAGGCCAGCACCACCGAGGAACATGCTGCCGTCCTGGTACTGGGTGAAGCCCGTGTCCCAACCGGCGGTCCATCCACCGTACAGGGTGACCGAGTCGCTGGCCGTGTAGGTGGCCAACACACCGGTATGCGTAAACGGCTCGCTGTTGAACATCGTCAACGCGTGGCTGTAGAAGAAGTTGCCGGTGGCCGGAACGACTTCGTAGCCGACGAGCGTGAAGAAGTGACCGGCGATGACCGAGAGGTCGCCAGCGGCCAATTCGACGTAGGCCTGCGGAATGGCCCAACCGTAGACGCCGTTGTCCCATTGCGTATCCCAGCCCGTGGGCTGACCGAAGGCCTGGGTCTTCTGGGCGTCAGTACCGTACATGCCGTCGAAGCGGAAACCCCAGTCGAGGCCGTTGCTGCCGTCAGCTTCCTTGGCCGCATACATCCACATCTGATGGGCGTTGAAGTGATTCGGCACGTCGTTGAACGAGAGCAGCTCGCCGTAGGTCGTCGACAGCGGGGTCGGCTTGTTGTGGTAACCACCCTGCAACCAGCCGCCGATTGTGATCGGCTGGCAGTCGGTCGCCGGGCAGAGCTCCCAGGCGTCGCCCAGGTTGCACCACTCGCAGCTCGAACCGCAACCGCAATCGCCACAGCCGCAATCGCCGCAGCTGCTGCACGAACCACAGCTGCCACATGAGTTGCAGCTGCCGCACGAGCTGCAACCACCCGTCGTCGCGGTTGTCGCGGCCGAGTACGTGTTGCTGCTCACCGGTACGGGCGCTGCTTGCGTGTCGTCGGCTGCCTCTTCGTTGGCGTAATAGTCGCCGTAGTAATCACCGTAGTCGTATGCGACCTGTCGCACCGACCCCGGCTGCCACATTCGAGCCTGGTAGGCGTCTTGTGCCGCGGCTGTGCTCACACACAGTCCGAGGACAAGCGACTGGCTCAGCATCCATCGCGTTGTGTTCATGGTCCTGGGTTCTCCAATCCTTGGGCCTAATATCGAATCGAAGCGGGAAATCCGTTCCACGGCTCGCTCGCGTTGGGCGGCAATGGCGGGGTGGGCGCCGCGCTCAAACGTACCGTTCGGCAGACACGTATAACCGTGCCGTGGTGTTGCTATCGGCTCGCTCGCACGACACAGTCAACACGAACAGACCCATTTAAACGGCCGTTTTTGCCGTAGAAGGAGTCCCGTTGGTAAAGATTTCCGGTCATGCCGATTCTCACTTTTCCGGCTCTCTTCACCCCGCGGCGCACAGTTTGCCCAGCCGGAATTCTTTCACAGGCAACCAGAATTCGGTGCGCCGGCTCGTTCGCGGCGACGCAAACAGTCTTCGGCGCAAACGCCAGTTGTCCCGTTGCGACTCAGCGGTGCGCATCACCGACACACGTCGCCGTTACACCACCGGCAAGTCCCTGATCCGCGCCTCAACGCTCACCGCGCCGCAACCGCTGGACATGCCCGTCAAGTTGACGTCGCCTCAGGCGGCAACTACGCTGCCCCTGTCGACAAGATGACAGTTGCGCAGGCGCCGCTGGTCATCTCGGCCTCGCCGCCGGCGGCCAGCGCGCCGCCAGTGCCACCCACGCGGGCACTCAAACTTGTCGAACCAATTGCCGGACGAATGACGTGATGCTCAGCCACTGCCGACCCCCCACCCGATTTCTCGCCGCGACGTTGGGATTCTTCTTATCGTGTCTCTGGGTGATGATAGCTGCCGAGAACGTTATGCACGCCGATCCCACGACTGACGACACGGCCCACCCCGCTGCGGGTACCGCCACCGCTGAGGGGCTTGGTACTCACGGCTACGTTGACTCGGGTGGCGTGCGGCTCCACTACGTCACTGCCGGCAATGGTCCGCTCGTCGTGCTGCTGCACGGCTTCCCCGACTACTGGTACACCTGGCGGGCCCAGATGCCCGCCCTCGCCAAGCATTTCCAAGTCGTCGCCCTCGACATGCGCGGCTACAACCACAGCGACCAGCCCGAGGGAGTCGAAAACTACTCCGTCGACCGGCTTACCGCCGACGTCGCCGCCGTGATCGCGCACTTCGGCCGCAAATCGGCGATCGTGGTGGGGCACGACTGGGGGGGCTACGTCGCCTGGACGCTCGCGATGACGCGCCCCGAGTTGGTTGATCGGCTCGTGATCCTCAATCTGCCCCACCCGCGCGGCCTGCTCCGCGAGCTCACACACAATTCCGATCAACAAAAGGCGAGCGCCTACGCCCGCGCTTTTCAAAAACCCGACGCCGCCGCATCGGTTCAACCCGAGCAGTTGGCCTTCTGGGTCAGCGACCCGGCCGCCCGCGAGAAATACATCGTGGCAATGCGGCGGTCGAGCATCGAAGGCATGCTCAACTACTACAAGGCCAACTATCCCCGCGAGCCATACGACGATGCCGCCGCCCAGAACCTGCCCAAGGTTCGCTGCCCCGTGCTGATGTTCCACGGCTTGGACGACACGGCACTGCTGCCTGCGGGTCTGAACGGCACTTGGGACTGGCTCGACGAGGACCTCACGCTGGTGACGATCCCCGGGGCCGGCCACTTCGTTCAGCAGGACGCCACCGACAAGGTGACCCGTCACATGCTGTCATGGCTGCAAGATCCGACGCCCTGATGTGGCGTCTGCCGCGTCGCGTTGGACGCCCGACTGCGGGCGCCCTATCATGCATCCATTGGCCCAACTCGACAGGGACCCGCGGAGAATTGCAATGAAGCGTCTGAACCACCGCCCCGGGCGGTCGGCCGACTGTGCGGCCTTGGCCTGTGTCCTGCTGTTGGCGGTTGCGACGACTCGCGCACGGGCGGATGCCGGCGACGCGATCTACCAGCAGGATGTCGACGTCAAATACGCCGACGCCTTCGGCATTGCCCTGGTGATGGACATCTTTCGGCCCGTGGGTACTCCCAACGGACTCGGCGTTGTCGACGTGGTCAGTGGTGCGTGGTCGTCCGATCGTGGCAAGATCGAGGATCACCGGCGGGCCCGCATCTACGACATCATGTGCGATCGCGGCTACACCGTGTTCGCCGTCCGCCCCGGTTCGAGTTCGAAGTTCTCGTTCGGCGAGATGGACGCCAACGTCAAACAAGGGATTCGCTGGGTGAAAGCCCACGCTGACCAATTCGGCATCGATCCGGAGCGGCTGGCGTTGGCAGGGGCTTCGGCCGGCGGGCACCTTGCTTCGTTGGCCGCGCTCACCCCCGACGGCGCCACGCCCGACAGCAGCGACCCGCTTCGTCGTGTCGACACCACGGTGGCGGCCGTGGCGGCCTTCTTTCCTCCGGTGGATTTTCTCCACTGGGGGGACATCGAAGTGACCGCCGAACGCCAGCCGTTGGTCATCAACATGGTGAAGCGTCTCGTTTGGCCCGACCTCAGCAACCCGCCCAGTGGCGAAGAGTTTATCGGCGCCCTGCGCAAGGCGTCGCCCCTTTATCACGTCACGTCGTCCGCGCCGCCGTTCTTGCTCATCCACGGCGACGCCGACCCGATCGTGCCGCTGCAGCAATCCGAGGAACTCAAGTCCGCGCTCGAACAGGCTGGCGTGCCTGTCGAACTGATCATCAAGGAAGGGGGCGGCCACCCCTGGCCCACCATCCACGAAGAAGTCACCCTCGCGGCCGATTGGCTCGACAAAACCATCGTCGTCGAAAAGTGACCTCTAATGTGTGACCTCTAAACAGTAATCTCTGAAAAGTGATCTCTGAAAAGTGATCTCTGAAAAGTGATCGCTCCCGCACGAACGCCTGCCACGCCCGCCCGTTCGTCGCAGCGAGTAGCAGTCGTTTCCCTTTGCGAGTGCCCCGTCCGTGCCGCCGAAAAACGCCATCATCACCGGGTCCGCCAGTGGACTGGGACGTGCGATCGCGCTGAGGCTGGCCCGCGACGGTTGGCGGATCGCCGTCTGCGACCTCAACTCCGAACGCTCCGCCGAGACGGCGCGACTCATCGAACAGGCCGGCGGTGTGGCCCAGGTCGAATCGCTCGACGTCACCTCGGCCGACGCGTGGCAAGCGCTCGCCGAGCGCCTCCGCGGCGATTGGGGGCAACTCGATCTGCTCGTGAACAACGCCGGTGTGGCCGGCGCCGGCAACGTGGGCGAGTTCCCCCTGGACGCCTGGCGTTGGATGGTCGGTGTGAACATGTGGGGCGTCGTCCACGGCTGCCACACGATGGTCAACTGGCTTAAAGCGAATCACCCCGGCGCCAACATCATCAACACGGCGTCGGCCGCCTCGTTCGGCACGCCGCCGACGATGGCCGCCTACAACGTCACCAAGGCGGCCGTGGTGGCGCTTTCCGAAACGCTCTATGCCGAATTGTTGCCGCACGGCGTCGGTGTGACCGTGCTCTGCCCGTCGTTCTTTCAGACGAACCTGCTCGACGGCGCCCGTTTCACCGACCAGCGTTCCCTCAAGGCGGCCCAGGTTCACCTCCGCAAGGCCACGCTCACGGCCGACGCCGTCGCCGACGCCGCCGTCGACGCCATGCAGCGCAAGCGGCTCTATGTCGTCGTGCCCGGTGAAACCTGGCGCTACTGGCTGCTGAAGCGGTTCGCGCCGATGTACTACCTCCGCAAGGTCTCGGTCCTGATCAACCGCGCCGCCGGGGAGTAGGTGTATAGCGGTTTAGGCTGTAGGGGTTTAGGGTCGTGGGGATTACATTGCAACCCGTAGGAAACCGTCACCGCCTACCACCTAAACCGCTAAACACCTACAGCCGAAACCGCTAATCACCCATGCTCAATCTGCACAGCACGACGGACCCGGCATGGCTCGCGACGGCCCAGCAGAACCTCGCCGAGATTCTCATCGACCACGCGCACTGCGAGAAGAAAGCGGCTGGCACGGCGATGAACCTGATCTTCGCCTATGTCGACAACGTCGAGTTCATCCGCCGCGTCTCGCCCATCGTCACCGAAGAGCTCGAACACTTTGAACTGGTCCTCGGCCTCTGCGAGCAGCGGGGGATTCCCTTTCGCCGCAGCAAGCCAAGTTCCTATGGCAAGCGGCTCCACGAACTGATCCGCCGCGACGAGCCGGGGCGCGCCATCGACCGCTGTTTGATCGCCGCGCTGATCGAAGCCCGCAGTTGCGAACGCTTCGCCGTGTTGCGCGACGGCCTGGCGGACCGCGAGCTGGCCGAGTTCTACGGCAGCCTCTTTGAGTCCGAAGCTCGGCACCACGCGACCTAC
>JAGQPT010000107.1 GCA_020426575.1 Planctomycetales bacterium | reverse complement strand
GGTGGTCGGCAAGTTCGCGGCGGGCCCGCGGCTCGACTTCGTCCAGAAAACGAATGTGCAGCGAGAAGGCGGCCGCGTTCACATCGTCGGTTCCAGCCGCGACGTTGCGAAATTCAAATCGTCCCAGGTCGACTTCTCCGGACGGGGCGGGTCGCTCAGCCGTGCGTTCGTAGGCAAAAACCCAAAGCGCCGCGGCGTGGGCCAACAACGCGACCGTGATGAGCCCCACGAACCAGTGGCGGGACAGTCCGGCGCCGAGGGTCGCCACGCGCGATTTCCAGGACGCGGCCGAGGCGGACGACACCTCGGCGGGGTTGGTCGGGGATGGTTCTTCGCGGGCTGCGTCGTCGGACATTTCTCTCGACCCAATGATTCAGCGGGGACCAATGGCTCCAGACGGCCGTCGGAGTAGACGCCAATTCGGCCGCCAGTGGTAAGGAATTCAACCAGTGGTGTTGGGAAGACCATTCGTGGCTAGAAAAAGCGTAGCTCACCACAAGAAGCCGGTCCGCTGCTGGTTCGACGGCGCAGCCGACAAATCCCGCATGACCCGATGGGCGCAAAAAAATGGGGCCTCCGGCGTGTCACCCACGAGGTGACTGACAGGATGACCAGGGGCAACAAAGCCACCCTGCCGAAATTCGCCGAAGACCCCACGGGCCAGTTAGCATTGGGCGGTTTCGGATCGTCTCCGACACCGCGGCTCACTCTAAATGCACGTGGCGTGCCAGGTCGGTGCCAGCACAAGATTTTCTGGTTCCGGTTAACGTTCGACACCGTGGTTCAACCGCAACCCATTGCATTGTATTGACTTGTGGCATTGCGACCCGACGTGTCTCAGAACGATTCGTGCCGTCGCGGCGATCAGCACGAGAATCGCTTCTCGAACAACTTGTTGCATTTCGGCGCAGTAGCACTACCACACCCCTAATAAGAGTTATTTCAGCGCCATTTTGAGACATACCAGGCGTACCGTGCCCGTTCTGCTGGACTAATCACGTCCCAACCTATTGAAATGTATGCACTTGAGAAATCAGAATGCGGCGGAGACTGGAACGCGCCGCGAGGATTTCGCCCGTGACGCGACAGTCTCGAATAGAGACGTGGAGCCTGGGACTGGCTTGAGTTTGGCGGTTTCGAGACAATCTCACTGGAAGGTGAAGTGACCGAGGATGCGGTGACTGCCGTTCCTGGCAACGTTGCCGACGGTCACCGCCATGTTTTTCTTCCGCTCGCAGACAGGTTTTTCCACGGACAGAGCTGTGTTTTCGTGGGGATGCTTTGCTGCGGGATTTTATCTCGGTGTGTCGCTCGGCAGTTTTGGTGAATGAGCATGACTGAAAGCGTCTGTCGGGCCCCGTCGTGGTCAGCCGACCGCCAAACCGGGGCTTAGTCCACTGTGGACACGGCAGACTTCAGGCAAGAAAGGATTCGCTCAGTGCCCGACAATCCCGTTCAAATTGGACCGCACCGTTGTGGACGCGGGTGCCCGCTTTTGGTGATCGCCGGTCCGTGTGTGATCGAAAACGCGGAGGCGACGCTGCGGATCGCACACACGCTGGCGGAAATTGCGGTACGACAGGACGTTTCACTCGTTTTCAAAGCATCGTTCGACAAGGCCAATCGCACGAGCATCAACTCGTATCGCGGCCCGGGGCTCGCCGCGGGATTGGAGATTCTCGCCGAAGTTGTGCGGCAGACTGGACTGCCCGTGACGACCGACATCCACGAACCGCACCAGGCCGCGGCGGCCGGCGAGGTCTGCGAATTGCTACAGATTCCCGCGTTCCTTTGTCGACAGACCGACCTGCTGATGGCGGCGGCGCGGACGGGTCGCGCCGTCAACGTGAAGAAGGCCCAGTTCCTCGCACCTGGCGACATGCAGCACGTGGTGACAAAGCTTGAGGCGTCGGGCTGTTCGCGCGTGCTGCTCTGCGAACGGGGTACGTTTTTCGGCTACGGCAGGCTCGTCAACGACATGCGCAGCATTCCGCAGATGGGGCAACTGGGAACGCCGGTGATCTTTGACGCCACTCACAGCGTACAGGAACCAGGCGGTCTGGGCGGCAAGACGGGCGGTGACCGACAAATGGTCGAGCCGCTTGCGCGCGCCGCCGTGGCGACCGGTGTCGACGGTTTGTTCTTCGAAACGCATCCTGAACCGAACCGTTCGCCCAGCGACGGCGCTAACATGGTGCCGCTTGCCGAATTCGAACATCTGATCCGCCGGCTACTGGCGATTCGCGCGGTCGTCGACACGTTCCCTGGCCCCGGTGCATGAAACCCGTTCCGAGGCGAGGTTGCGTTGACGATCACTTGTCGCCGGAGGAATTAGAGTAGAATCGAAGACACCATTGCCGCACACTCGTGCCAGGGCGGGTCTCCCCGGGGCCGTCACCGCCGCATCCCTCGTCCCGCATCATTTTTTGACACCGCCCGAATCGCATGACCGACCGTGCCCGACCATTCCGCCGTCACTGGTTAGTACGGCCACTTTGTCTCGTCTCGGCCGTTTGGGTCTCGGCGGCGCTGTTGGTGTTTGGCGTGGGCTGTCACCGCTCGGCGACCGATTCGTCACCCGTGGGTGAGAAGAAGGCGTCCGAGTCGGGCAACTATGCCGAACGGGTGTTCACGATCGCTACGGGAAACCTTTCCCGACTCGATGAATTCAATCCTCAGGAGATGCTCGGCAAGATCATCGACCAGCTCAACCAGTGGATGCAGGAACAAGAGGTCACGGGCGAGTGGACTAGCGACCCGTTGCTCGACAAGCTGCCGGAGAAATGGCAGGAGCGACTCGAGCAACAGCGGCTCGACGACCTGAAGTTTCGCCGCACGACCGACGCCGAGCACCTCAAGGACGTGGCGATGTTCCGCGACCTGGCCGAGGTTGCGCGGGGGGATCAGATTGACGACCTGGCCCGCGCGACTCAGTTGTTCGACTGGACCGTGCGCAACGTGCAGCTTGACGGGCGCGGCGACTCGGTCGGCGATCGTTTCTTGCGGCTGCCGTCACAGACGGTTTACTTCGGCCGTGGCCAGGCCGTCGATCGTGCCTGGGTGTTCATGCTGCTGGCCCGCCAGCAAGGTCTGGACGTCGTGATGCTGGCCTACCGCGACGACGACGGCAAACTGCGTCCCTGGGTGCCAGCCCTGCTGAGTGACGGCGAACTCTATCTATTCGACCCGCAATTGGGAATGCCGATCCCAGGTGGCAAAGAACGTAGCGTCGCCACGCTCACCGAGGCGATCAACGATCCGGCGATTCTCAGCAATCTCGATCTCGACGAATCGCGGCGCTATCCGGTATCGCCGCAGGATCTCGACGACGTCGTCGCCCTCGTCGAGGCATCGCCAGGGTTTTTAAGCCGGCGAATGCAGATCGTGGAGAACCACCTCAGTGGTGACCGAAGGATTCGCCTGTACGCCGAACCCAGCAAAATCGCCGACATCGTGAGAAAGCACCCGCACGTTGATGACGTTGCCGTCTGGACGTTGCCGTACGAAACGGCCGAGGCTCAACGCCAAATGGCGGCTGCGCTGTCGACGCCCCTCGACCAGCTTTCCGATGAGCTGCGCCCGCACGTCGAGCGTGTGAGGCAGACGATGCTGCCGTTCGAGGGGATCAACATCCTGACGAGCGAGTATCAGCCCACCGTCGCCATGCTCGGTCGAGCGCGGCTGCTGCAACTCAAGGGTGAGTATGAAAGCGACGACGTGCGGGTGTCCGACGTCGGTGCCATCGAGCTGTACACCAACGTGCGGCATTCCGACGACGACATCGATCGGGCGTCGCTTTCGGAGGAGCAGAAGGACGTGTTACGCGGCGTGAAGCAAGACGCCAGCTACTGGTTGGCCCTGGTCTGTTATGATCGCGGACAGTACCGCCCGGCGATTAACCACCTCGCCAATCGGACGCTCAAGAGCTTTCCCAACGGCCAGTGGGTGGGCGGGGCCCGTTACAATTTGGGCCGCGGGTACGAGGCACTCGAGGATTGGACCGCGGCGGTCGAGCAATACGAAGCCGACACCTCGCCGCAGCGCTACGGCAACCTGTTGCGGGCGAAGCTTCTGCGTGAGCGATACCGGGCCGACACCTCGGTGTCGGAGACTCCGCACGACGCTCACGCGACTTCGGCAAAGACGCCTTCATCCGCCGAGCAGGCACCGTCGACGAATGCGGCCACGACAAATTCGGATGGGGAGGTTGAACCCGACCCGCCGACTGGTACAACGTCCGAGGAGCCGGGCGAGGTCGACGACAGTGGCGACGTCAAGCCCGAAACAAGTTTGGAAGCGGACTTGGACTCCGCACCGGACGCTTCGGCGACTGACGGCGCGCCGGAACCGACTGGAGCTGCCCCCGAGGGCGGCAACTAGCCACGCCGGCCCTCCCCTGCCCTCGCGCCGAATCTCCCCTACATGCGTGATTTTTTTCGTCGCCGCTGGTTCCTGATCTTTCTCGTGGTGTCACTGACGGCGGGCTTTGGCATGCCAAAGCCGCTCGAGCCGGTCGCCTCGGCAGTGCCCCGCAGTGCCGTAGCGGCCACTGTGTTGTTTCTCATGGCATTGCCGCTCGATGCCAGCGCGATCTGGAATTCGGTCCGCCGTCCGCAGGGCGTGCTGCTCGCCGTGGCCATCTGCTATGGCCTACTGCCGCTGGTTGCCTGGGGGATCGCCCAAGCGTTACCGAACGAGCTGGCCGTCGGGCTGATGATCGCCGCCACGGTTCCCAGCACGCTGGCCTCGGCGGCAGTGTGGACCCGGCACGCCGGCGGCAACGACGTGATCTGCCTGCAGGTCACGTCGATCACGTACCTGATGTGCACGGTGGTCATGCCCTGGTGGCTTGTGCTCACGACCGGTCAAAGCGTAGAGATCGACGCCGGCGAAATGGTCACCAAGCTCGCCATGCTCGTCGTGCTTCCCACGTTGGCGGGACAGTTCATGCGGATCATTCCGCTCGTTGCCCAGTGGGCATCGCGCAACAAGTCGCTATTGAGCACCGTCGCCCAGGTGGGCATTCTCGCGATCGTCTTTGTCGGCTCGGTGACCGGGGGCATTCAGATTCGCGCCGGTCAGGCCGTGCACCCGCTGGTGTGGCTCGAGGTGACCGTGGCGATCGTTGTGCTGCACGTTTCAATGCTGGCGGCGGGCCACGTGTTCGGACGGCTCGTGGGGCTTTCACGCGCGGACCGCATCGCCGTTGGGTTCAGCGGCAGCCAAAAGACGTTGATGATCGGCCTGCTGGTGGCCGTCGAGTTCTATTCCGAGTTGGCCCTGGCAATGCTGCCGATGATCATCTACCACGTGTTCCAATTGCTCTTCGACACGCTGGTCGCCGACCGTTTCCGTCAACGGCAGCAGGCGGCCGAAGCAAATTGAAATCGCCGCACGAACCACACCGTCCGGCACGGCGCGAAACGCATGAGCTACCACCCAGGATACGTGTCGCCCAGCCGACAAAATGGGGCATTGCCTGTGTCGACGAAGGCCGTGAGGGCCCGTCACCGATGACGAGAAGTGTTTGTCGCGGGTACGGTGATCCCGTGCGGCCTAGATGCAGCGTCGCCTAAACCCGCGCCAGCTCGGTGCGGACATAGTCGACCATGCGGGCAACGCCTTCGCTGCGGTCGACCGTTGGCTCCCAGCCGAGCACCTTGCGGGCCAGTGAAATATCGGGGCGACGCAGCTTGGGGTCGTCTTCCGGTAGGTCCTGATAGGTGACGTCGGATGTCGAGTTGCAAACCGCGAGGATTTCGTCGACCAGTTGCCGGATGGTGATCTCGTTTGGATTCCCCAGGTTGACCGGACCGGAATAGTCCGACGCCAGCAGCCGACAAATGCCTTCGACGAGGTCGGAAACGTAACAAAAGCTGCGGGTCTGACTGCCGTCGCCGAACACGGTGATCGGTTCGCCGCGCAGCGCCTGGGCACAGAATGTCGGCAGCACGCGGCCGTCGTCCACCTTCATGCGGGGGCCGTACGTGTTGAAGATCCGCACGATTCGGCTCTCGAGCCCGGCCTGCCGATGGTAGGCCATCACCGTGCTTTCGGCGAACCGTTTGGCTTCGTCGTAGACGCTGCGCGGGCCCACCGAGTTGACGTTGCCGTAGTACGTCTCGCGTTGCGGGTGTTCGAGTGGGTCGCGGTAGATCTCGCTCGTGCTGGCCAGCAGCAACCGGGCCCCCGCCTTGAGGGCAAACTCGGCGCAGTGCATCGTGGCTTCGGAACCCACGCGGAGCGTTTCGAGCGGATAGCGGTGATAGTCGAACGGGCTGGCCGGCGAGGCGAAGTGCAGCACGGCGTCGACCTTGCCCTGGACCGGTATGCCGTCGGAAACGTCGCACTCGATCAGCTCAAAATCAGCGCGGCCGGTCAGATGCGCCGTGTTGCCGGGGTGGCCGGTGATGTAGTTGTCGAGACAAACGACCTGGTGTCCATCGGCCAAAAACCGATCGGCCAGATGCGAACCGATGAAACCCGAACCGCCAGTGATCACAACGCGCACGTTTCGCTCACTCCCAAGACAACCACATGACGGTCCAAAAACGCTGGGATCCCGCCGACCAACGTTGCGGTGGGCCGCGTGGCGGGGCCAGCGCGTCAACCCAACTTCACCATTCGACGCCATCGGCACATTCGCCTTGCTAATCTAGCACACGCTTGTCGGTCGTGACGGGGGCGTCGCGAGGGCGATGAACCCGGCTTTAAAACAAGTGAAGGGCTCTGCTGCAGCCGGCCGACACCAGAGACCAGAATCAATGATCGTCGCCGGGCGGCCCTCGACTCCCCCAATTGTCGCATACCGAGCCCTCGGCGACGAGCCCCGGCGGCAGGCGCCCACGGAGACTTCGGATCGATGGCCACAACCGGCGCTCAGGATTCACCCCGATCGCGTCGGCGCGGGCCACGCCAGCCGCGGCAGAAGGTCGATTCCCGCCGCAGTTGGGCCGCCTCGTTCGCAGAGTATCTGCATAGCGAGTGTCACATGGCCGCCAGCACCGTGGCCGCCTACACCCGCGACGTCGACCGGTTTCTCCAGTGGCTCGAAGGGCGTACGTTTGCGTCGCTGACGGTCCGCGACATGTCGGACTACATTGCCTGGCTGCACGCTCGCAAATTGGCCCCGTCGAGCGTGACGCGGCACGTCGTTTCGTTGCGGGTCTTTTTTCGCTATT
This sequence comes from Planctomycetales bacterium, assembly GCA_020426575.1. Classification (GTDB taxonomy): domain Bacteria; phylum Planctomycetota; class Planctomycetia; order Pirellulales; family JAEUIK01; genus JAGQPT01. The sequence goes on along the minus strand of JAGQPT010000107.1, from coordinate 14,217 downwards.
TGCAGCTCGAATCCGTGCTGGAAGACAACGTCGCCGAGTTACTTTCCAGCCCCAAGGCCTGGCAGCGGATTCCCCAGGTCGTGCCGGCCCATCAGATCGACGACCTGCTCACGGCGCCGCGACGGCACGACCCGTTGTTTCGCCGCGACCGCGCGCTACTGGAATTGCTCTATGCAACCGGCTGTCGCGCCTCGGAGGTTTCCACGCTGGGGCTACGGGACGTCCACTTCGACGAACGATTCTGCGTGTGCCACGGCAAGGGTGATAAGCAGCGCGTCGTGCCGCTCGGCGAACCGGCCATCGAGGCAGTGCGACGATATCTAGCCAGCGAGCGCGGTGACCTGGCGGCCAAAGCGTCGCCGGCGCCCGATTGGCTGCTACTGTCGCGGCGCGGTAAACAGTTGCGCCGCGAAGCGATTTGGACGCTGGTGAAGAAATACGCACGACGCGCCGGCGTGTCGGCCGAAGTGAGTCCGCACTCGCTGCGTCATAGCTTCGCCACGCACATGCTCTCGGGCGGCGCGGACCTGCGACTCGTGCAAGAGATGCTGGGGCACGCGAGCATCGCCACGACGCAGCGTTACACGCACGTCGACAGCGACCGGCTCAAATCGATCCACAGCCGCTTTCACCCCCGGGCTTAGGCGCCCCCCTCTGCGGTGAAACGAGCATTTTTCGTCATGCGCGCAGACGCGACGGCAGCTGCGCCGCGTGGTCACTTGGCGGAGGCTTCGTCCGGCTCGGGAAAGCGGATGCGTTCGATGAGCCGGATGATCTTGCCCGTGTCGGGATCGACATAGCCGCTGACGGCCGAGATGGCGTCGATCACATAGTGGTACTTGAGGTTTGCGTCGCCACTGATCTCGGCTTCGGCCAGTTCGGCCAACGAACCGGGCCCGGTGTCGATGCCGACCAGGGCGATCACCTCTTGATTCAACGCCGCGAAGTTGGGCAGGCGGGTCTCTCCCATCATGATCGCGCTGAGCTGGCCGGCGTCGTCGGCCAACAGGCGCACCTTGATCGGTGGCAAGGGTGTGTCGGGAACGGCCGCGGCGGCGCTGGCCTGCGGCATCCGCAGGTCGAAGTCACCCTCGAGTACCACGATCTTGAAGCTCATGATGAAAAAGATCAGCAGCAGAAAAACCACGTCGATCAACGGCGTGACCTGCATCTCGACCTGTTCTTGCGACGCGCTGGTGGAATGGCGAATGCGCATGGGACGTGGCCCGATCCGGGGATAGTGTCAACGGGTGTCCGACTCGGCCCTGAGCCGAAACTGTTCAAAATCATTGTCCTGGCAAACCTCCATCAGTTCCTGCACGCGGCCAAAGGCGACGTCGGCGTCGGCCCTCACGATCACCGTGGCCTCGGCGGGGCTGTCACCGATCGCCCGCAGGTATTGGGCCTCGTTGAGCAACTGTTTCCTGGCGGCTTCTAGCGTGTAGGGCCGGCCGCCGTAGAGGATTGTGCCGTCAGCGGTCACCTGCAGAGTGATCGGCGTTTCCACGCGATCCTCGATCGGTTTGGCCAGTTGGCTGCGCGGCAGGTTGATGCGTTCGTCCTGTTCGGCCTCGGTGAAGTTCAACAACACCATGAAAAACGCGATCAACAGAAACGTCATGTCGATCATCGGCATCAGATCGGCCTGGGGCGGATCGGTCGTGGCACGTTGTTTCAATCGCATGGAGATGCCGCTCGGTTGTTATCGCTCACTTCGATTACTCACTGCGAAAGGCTGGTGGGACGCGACGGACCGCAGGGGACGTCGTTACCGGGGCGGCCCTGCTTCTGGCCGCGCTCCCTTGTCGGCGAATCGGCTCATCAGTCCCTCGCTGACGATGCCGACTTCGAGCACCAGTCGAGCCAGCCGGTTGCGGAGGATGCCATAGGCGGCGATGGCCGGGATCGCCATGCAGAGCCCGAAGAGCGTCGTCACCAGGGCAGTCGAAATGCCCTCGGCCAGGTCGGCCGGCTTGGGAGCCGTGTCGGTGTTGGCGATCACCTGAAACGCGGAGACCATACCGTTGACCGTCCCCAGCAGTCCCACCATGGGGCTGATCGTGCCGATCAGGGCGATGTAGCTGAGCCGGTGTTCGAGCTTCATGTTCTCTTCTTCACCGACTTCCTGCATCGCCTCGATCGCTTGTGGGTATCCCTGGGAGAGTTTCCCCAGGCCGGCCGAGAGCACGGCGCCGAGGAACGAATCGTCCTCGCGCGCCAGGTCGTAGGCCTCCTGATACTTTTTCTCGTTCAGATCGTTTTCGAACTCTTCGACGAGTTGGACCGGTATGATCGTCTCGCGGCGTGCCGCCAGAAAGTTCATCACCAGCAGGGCCCCGAGCGTCACGGAAAGCAATAGGAACACGATGCTGTAGAAAGGTCCCAGCGCCTTGGCGAGAAAGACGAGTTGGTTCGTCTCACCGGCCGAACCGCTCGCGGCTGGTGCCGCCTCGTCGGCAGGGTTCGCAGCGGGCGCCGGAGCTGGTACATCCTGGGGGTCTTCGATCAGTTCGAGTCCGCCGTCGTCGGCCCCCTCGTCCTGGGCCAATGTCAGCTGCGCCGCCATTGCTGCCCCCGCGGCGACGAGGACAACGAGTAGCGCGGACCAGCGGCGCACCGCTGGCTCACTCAGAAAACCTCCCCTGGCCCGTCCCGCTGTCATCTAGGTCTCTCCGTCTTTGAGTTGGAAGTATGGTGTGGCTGGTCAGCGAATTGGTCGACCGCCGGTATGTTGATTCGAGATATGTGAACCGCCCTGCGGCAACGTCCCGTAGCAATGCAGCGGTGCTGGCGCCGGTGGCTACTTTTGCTGGGCCCAACGGCTTTGCGGATAATTCTCTTCGAGGCGCTTACTTGCGTCGGCGGCGCGGTCGGCGTGATCGGTGGCCCCCCACAACTCGGCCAGATGCGCCAATGCTTCCGCGTGCGCGTCGCGTTGCGACGAGTATAGGATGTCGACGTGCAAATACGCCAATAGCGCGTCTTTCTTGCGGTCCAGGGCTCGATAGCAGTCGCCGAGCGCGTTGTAAGCGAGTGCCTGTCGCGGCGCGTCTTCGGCGTCGGCATCGGCAATCACGCCGGTCACCAGCTCGATGCCTTCGTCTCCACGTCCCAGGGCGGCCAAACAGCGCGCCTTTCCCAGCGTCGCTTCGAGGTGCTGTTCGGCGACGCCGGGGTCATCGGAATCGGTCGACCTTGCCAGCACCGCGTCATACGCCGACAATGCCTCGTCGTATTCTCCTTGCGCCTGACGAATTCGCCCCTTGGCGATGTCGGCGCGAAGCTGGTAACTCAACCACGGAGCTGCCGACAGCTTATCGGCGTAGGCAACGGCCTGGTCGTAACGGCCAGCGGCAAGCAGCAAATGGGTGATCAGGTCGGTTGCATCGTAGTAGTGGTAGTTGTCGGGGTGTTTCGTGACGAAGTCGTGCAGCGTTCGCCCGGCCGCGTCGATGTCGCCCTGCCCGGCGAGCGCCTCGCGGGCCGCCATGAAGGCTTCGAGGTATTCGACGTCCTCGCGAACGTGCGGCGACGACAGATCGTCGTCGCTGAAGGCCTTGATGCGCTCACGGGCGTCGCTGAAGTTACCCCGTTTCGCCGCGCCACGAGCGAGGTTCAAGTCGCGGGGCTCGTCGTCGTATCGAATCTCGACGATTTCATTGACCGGGATTTCGAGGGTCCTCATGCCGAATTCGATCGTGACCGTCGTCGGCGACATTTTGACGACTTTGCCGCTGCGACGATTCTTGGTGGTTTCGACTGTGTCGGCCGCGTGGGTCAGCGTCGGCCCAGCCACGCACAAGACGACGAACACCCAGCAACAAAGCCGTGCCGCGGCGCTGTCGATCCGGTTTCGATGGGTCATCGGCATCTTCATGTGTATCACGCCGTCTTGCTGGTGGTATTCACGATCGCCTAACCACGCGTTTTGGTTGCGGGCGGCAGTCCGGCGGCCGACTCACCGCTATCCTGGCGGATGCGTTTGAGCAGGGCGTCATATTTAGCGTACCATTCGTCGCCCGGCGTCAGCGGCGTGAGCCGATGCGTTGCCAGCAACGTGCTGGACGCCAGTCGCAAGTCGCGAAGCTTCTCGTCGCCCTGGCCGGCCAGGGCCGCCCGATACCAACACTCTGCTTGTCGATAGCGGGCTTCGAAGTACAACTCGCGGTGATCGGGCGAGGCCTGGAGTGCGTTGCCCAGCTTGGCCCATCCCCAAATCAGGTTGAACGGCTTACCGTCCTTGCGGCGGGCCTTCTTGTCGCCGCGGACGGCCAGGGCGTATTTCGACGGGTCCTGCTTGCCCCAGGCCTGGTACGTTTCGGCCGCTTCGACTTGGGCCGTGAGCAAGTTCGGACGCTGTTTGAGGACGTCGACCAGTTGATCGACCGCGCCGCGATAGTTCCCCTCGCGACGCTGACACTCCGCCAACTTGATGCGCACCGACCAAACGTTTTCCGGGCTGGGAGCAAAGCTGGCGTCCTGTTCGCTGCGTTTCAACAGTGACCCGAGTGCCTTGCTCGCCTCGGCGTAGTAGCGACGAGCGCTCGAAGGATCCGACTTTTCAACGCCTGCGCCCAGGCGAAGGTACGTGTCTCCCACCCAGAGCAGCGAACCGAACGTGTTGGCCTCGGGGCGTTGGGCGACACGGGAAAGAAACTGCTCGAAGCTCTCCCGCACACGAGCAAGTTGCTGATCCTCGCCACTGGCTTCGAGCCGCACGAGTTCGTCTTCTAGCTCGCGCCCCAGGCCGAGGTAGATCCGCGTAACGTCGTCGCTGGCCACGCGCCCGGCGGCGGCGGCCTCGTCCATGCCTGCCATCACCTGCTCGGCCTGCTCGAAGTCGCGTGCCGCGATGTACGCGCGCAGCAAAGTCTTGTAGGCCTCGGTGGCAAAGCCGGGACGATGAGTGACCTCGTGGTCATTGGCCAACAGGTCGGCAATCGCGTTGTCACCTCGGGTGAGCACCTCGACGGCCGTCTCAGCGTCGCCCGAGTGCAGATTCAGTTGGGCGAGCGACAACTGGCCGATCACCAGGTCGGCCGTCAACTCGCCACCGCCTTTTTGCATGGCCGACACGCTGCGCTGGAGCATCTCTCGCGCCAAAGTGAGCCGCTCTGCCGCGTTGCCTTGATCCGGGGAGGCTGTGTCACCGTCATTGTTGGCTGCAGCGTCGCGGACAACCTGAATCCAGATCGCGCGGCCGGCCCGCAGGTCGGCCAACGCTCGGCGCGGCGAGTTTTCATCGATCTTTCCATACCGCTCGATGGCTGCGTCGATGTCACCGTCGGCGAGGGCCACGTCGCCGAGCAACATCCAGGCTTCCGACGCTTCGGTGGAGTCGGGCCACGACTGGGCGATCAACTCGGCCAACCCGGTCATCCGCGCCAACTCAAAATCGCGATCGTCGGCAGGGGCGCGATCGTAAGCCGACCAAAGAGCGAACAGCCCTATCCGTGCCGCAGCGCGAGCCTGTGGATCGTCGGCGTGGCGTGAGGCGAGGAACTCGCCAATCACGGCCGCGTCGAAGAACTGTTCCGCCTGATACATGGCGAAGGCGAGGTAATAACGGGCGCGGTTCACGTCTTCGGGTTTGACGGCGACCTCGCCGGGGGCCAGCCGCAACGCCCGCTGCAGCAGTGCGATCGATTCATCGAGTTGCGCCTTTTGCCGGACAGCATCCTCCTGACTCCGCGACGACTCCAAGAGTCGCTGCCCTTCGGCAAACGAATCGGCGAACGTTGTTGGCGCCGCCGCGTCGGCTTGGGCGCGATGAGCGACCAACAAGGCGCGGGCCTTGCCACGATAGGGACCGGGTTGACGCGAAACCTGCTCGGCCAGCGCCAGGGCGGTCTCCGTCCAAACGGCGTGCTTGCCGTCGTCCGGCAGGGCGGCAGCCTTACTCAAGAGTGCTTCGCTCGTCAGCCAACGCACTGCGTTGGCGTCAGCCGTGTTCCCCTCTTCTTCGCCAAGCGTCTCCAGCCAGGCGTTTCCCTTGGCGACCGCCTGGTTGAGGTCACGGCTGCGCTCGTCCAACCAACAGGTCATGGCCAGGTGCATGGTTTCGGCCTTGAGCCGAGCCAGTGCCGCCGGCTCGTTTGGCAGGACCAGCAACTCGTCGCAGGCGACGAGCGCCTCTTTCATCTTGCCGAGTTCCTCGTAACACCATCCCTGCTGTAGCCGGGCAAACCAACGCACGGGCTTGCTGCGGTATTCATCGTCGTCGAACACGGCCTGGTAGCGAGCGACCGCCTGTTCGAGCAGCCGCTTGCGATCGGCGTCCGCGTCGGCGTACGTCAGCGCCTGTTCCCGCAACGCTCCCGCGGCCGAGAGCCGCGCGTCGGCCAGATCGAGCCGAAGTTGTTGTCGCGCTGCGGCGCGCTGTTCGTCGCGACGGTCGATGAACGTCGGCAACGCGGCGAGTTGGTTTTCGAACCGGTCGATCGCCGACGTGAAGACGTCATCGGCGCGGCCGTACATCGCACGGGCCCGTTGCAACGCCTCTTCTCGGGCCGCCGCATCGTCGGCTTGCTCCGAGCCGTCGAGTTCCGCCCTACCCCGCTGCATCAAGACTCCGCCCAGTCGCGTCGACGCACTACCGGCACGGGGGTGATCGGGGCGAGCGGCGAGGAACGCGTTCAATTCGGCCTCGGCCTGGGAAAGGCGCTGCTGACGTGCCAAAGGATCACGTTCCGTGCCGGCGGAGTCGATCAAGGTCACCGCCCGATAGTATGGTAGCGCCTGTCGCGTGGTTTCGTCGGCCAGCCGACTCGTGTTAAGATAGTCAATGTAGTCGAGCGCCGTGTCGTACATACCACGACGCTGCATCCCGGCGAGAAAAGCGTCGACCGGCTCTTCGGCTGAACCGCGGCTCGTGGGTGTCCACCCCCAACATCCAACGCAAACCGCGACCGCCAGCACGCAGGCCAGTGGACGCCGTCCCCTCGAGTCGGGTGCACTAGGAAGGGCCGATGTTGAACGTCTTGCTCTCAACGTCTGCTCCAATGGTGCCTGCTCCAATGGTCGCTTCAGCCGCGACGAGGTCGAACGCCGTGACTCGCCGCTTCGTAAGATACACAGCAACGGCGAACGCCTCGCCAGCGGATCAAGCCGCGGGCGTTTGCACGTGTTCGGATGAAGGGACGGGCGCGCCGAAGGCCGCGCAAAGCATGCCTCGCAAAGGGGCACGCGGGCGACTTGCCGGCACATAATAGACGAGCTCCTCTCCTCGGTCCTCATCCGTCAACGTAAGATATTTCGAGCCGCCGAACAAGAAAGTCGCGTTGTTTCGACCGGCCCGGGCGACGAGCGTGGTCGGGATTTCCCGGCGCGGCCGTCGGTCGACGCACATAATCGTCAAAGTCGTCACGTATGGCCGATTCCGCAACGAGCCGCCGCCGTCCTAAGTCGTACTTCAGCCGTCGCGAACAACTGCGGCTGTTGATGCTCGTGTTGAGCCTCGGCATCGTCCTGCTGGCCATCCAGACTGCGGCTCAGCCCGAAAAGTGGTACTGGCTCTGGGGTGGTCATCCTCCGCAAGGCGCGGTTGCAGGGAAGCACTCCCCTGGGAATGCGGCGCCCGTCACCGCCGGAGGTGACGCGATCGCAGACTTTCAGATACGGCATGCGTCTGCAGAACCGCTCGACGACGTCGTCGACGACACGTTGCGGACACAACTGCGTCGCGTCGAAGACGACCGCCCGTTTCGCGCTGGCGAACACGACTTGTTCTATGCGTTGTTGGCGCGCCTGGACGCACTGGGCCCCTCACCCGCACAACAGGCCGAAGTGCCCACGGTATCGTTTCTCGAGTTGGCCGCCGCACCCGCCCAATTGCGCGGAAGTTGGGTGCGGTTCCGCGGCACGGCGCGCTGGCTCAAGGAAGTCGAACCGTCGGCCAACGACCACGGCATCGAGCGGCTCTATCAGCTTTGGGTGCAGCCGCAAGACGATCCCCGCAGCGTTTCGGTCGTATACTGCACACAACTGCCGCGTGGTTTTGCCGACGCAGCGGTCAAAAACGGTGACGGCAGCGGTGGCGAATTCCCGGTGGATTCATCGACGCTGCTCGCAATGCGCGAGCCAGTCACGATCACGGGGATCTCATTGAAGCGCTGGCCATACCAGGCGCGCGACGGCATGCGCACGGCACCACTGTTGCTGACGTCAGCACCCGAATGGTCAGCGTCGGCGAATCCACCGTCGGTGCCGCGAGGGAAATTGCCAACGCCGGCGGTGATGGCGATTGCCGTGGCGGCGGCGGTGCTCATCGCACTGGCGATCGTCGCCCGAGGATTGCGACGCACGCCACCGGTACGCCGGCCGCCCCAAACTGCCGACGTCGACGTCGCCGCCGAAATGCAGCATGCCGACGCGGGCGTCGCGCCCGTCGTCGCCATGCGCGACTGCGACGGTTCGGCACACGATTCGTGATTCCCTAGATCCGTGAACGCATGACGCCGAACCTTCCGAGCGTGACCAACTCGTTCCACCGTTTGGGCCTGGCAGCCGTCGTGCTGTCGTGTCTACTGTGGGGCAGTCGCGCGGGCGCTGAGCCAACGGCGGCCGAACTCTTCGCGCTGCGGGGCGTCGGCGACGATGTCTGGGCGGCGTTTGACGATGGTCGGTCGATTACGGAGGACGAGGCCGCGCCGTTGTGTCAGGTACTGCTCGCAGTGCGTGCGTTTCCCATCAGGGACGTGCGGCGTTGGGCTGAGCAGGTCGGTTCGTTGGCGACGGTGTCCCCGCCCGATCTCGAACGCGGCTCGTTTTATCTCGTTGACGGCACGGTGCGGCAATGCGAGCGCATCGAAGTGCCAACCGGTGCGGCCGCGCACGGCGAGTTGTCTCACTATTACCGCTGCGTGATTGAGTTCACCGCCGACGGCCCGACCACGAACGCAGGCACAACCGACGCCGGACTCACTCGGTCGGCTGTTGTGTATGCCGTAACGGTTCCCGGTGCCTGGCTGCGGGGCGACGCGTCGCGCGACGATGATCTGTATGAACAAGCCACGGCGCGCGCCGTGCTGCTCAAGACGAGCGATGCTCCCGACGCGCAGGCCAGGCCAGTTTTGGCGGCGCACCGCATCGCTTGGCACCCGGATACGCCGCTCGGCCGTCTCGGGATGGACGTGGGACTGCTCGATACGATCGAAGATAACAGGCCGCTGGTTGCCGGCGACCGGGAGTGTTTCTACCAGATGCTCGCCGCCGTTGCCGGCGACGACGCAACGGCGTCAGCCGCCACGACAACGCCAGCTGTCAAGCTTTTCAACGAAACGGAAACGATTCGCGGTGAACGGGTATTCCTGCGCGGGTGGACACGGCGCGTCACGCCGGTCGAAGTCGATGATCCCGACATCCGCGACCGCCTGGGCATCGACCGCTATTACCAACTCGAATTATTCACGGCCGACTCACAGCACAACCCGATCGTCTGCTGTCTATTGGAGTTGCCGTCGGGCATGCCCACGGGTGGTGGCATTCAGGAAAACGTTGCGCTCACCGGCTTCTTGATGAAGAAGTGGGCATACCGCGGCGAACGCTCGTCGGCGCAAACCGACGTTGGCGATCAGGGAGTCATCCGACTGGCGCCACTGGTGATTTCCCGCACGGTGGATTGGCATCGCGCGACCGTAAAACGGAATTCACTGGCGGGTGTTGTGGCGGCGGCGATCTTTGCTGTCGTGTTCGCCGCGATCGTCGGGGCCGTTTGGCGGAGCAACCGGCGCGACGGCGCTGCGCGGCGCGACTTGCGTCGCTGACGCTTGCCAATACGGGGCGGCCCACGTCGTCGCCGCGCGCCATGACACTTCAATTGCCGGTGCAGCGGTGGGGTTTGCCAGGCTATGCGTCCGGTGTAATCGGCACATCGGCCTGGGGTGGCCGGTACCCTTGACGCGCCGCGCGCAAGCGGCATACTCAACGGCGAGCGGCCGACAATTTGCCGCTTCATTGGTCAGGTCAACGACACACGTCCCGCCGCATCGGCGGGCGATTGAGCGAGGAGTCTGCAATGCGTCGCGCGAAGATCACGATCGTGGGAGCTGGAAACGTGGGGGCCACGACGGCGCACTGGTGTGCGGCGGCCGAACTGGGCGACATCGTCCTGGTCGACATCCCCCAGACCGAGGACATGCCCCGCGGTAAATCGCTCGACCTGATGCAGGCCTCGCCGATCGTCGGCTTCGACGCCAATGTCGTCGGCACAAACGGCTACGAAGAAACGGCCGGCAGCGACGTGGTCGTCATCACCGCCGGCATGCCGCGCAAACCCGGCATGAGCCGCGACGACCTGCTCGAAATCAACGCCAAGATCGTCGGGTCGGTCACCGCCGAGGTGAAAAAGACCAGCCCCGACGCGATCATTATCGTCGTGAGCAACCCGCTCGACGCAATGGTGCAACGGGCCTTGCAGGTGAGTGGCTTTCCGCCGCAACGCGTGCTCGGCCAGGCCGGCGTGCTGGATACGGCCCGATTCCGCACGTTCCTGGCGATGGAACTCGGCGTCAGCGTCGAAGACGTGCAGGCGATGCTGATGGGGGGCCACGGCGACACGATGGTGCCGTTGCGAAGCTGTGCGTCGGTCGGCGGCGTGCCGATCACACAGTTAATTTCCGACGATCGGCTCGACGAGATCGTCGACCGCACCCGCAAGGGGGGAGCCGAGATCGTCGGTCTGCTGAAGACGGGCAGTGCCTACTACGCCCCTGCTGCCGCGACGGCGCAGATGGTCGAAGCGATTGTCCGCGACAAGAAGCGGCTGATTCCCTGTGCCGCGTACTGCGACGCTGAATACGGCGTGGGGGGTTATTACGTCGGCGTCCCGGTCATTCTCGGTTCGGCCGGCGTGGAGAAGATCGTCGAGCTCGAGCTGACCGACAGCGAGCGCGCCGCCTTCAACAAGAGCGTTGACGCCGTCAAAGAACTTGTCGCCGCCATGGCCAAGTTTGCCGACGCTTGAGCCGCTTTACCAGCACCGACGAGCGCGTGAACGTGCCCATTGTCAAATTGGGTCACCCCGGTGAATTGGGGCATCCCCGAGTGGGCGTCGGCAACGGCAGCGAGCGACGTTGACGCGGCGAGACCACTTGGGCTAGATTCCGCCGATTCTCGGGGCCCCGCTGGATCAATTCCTTCGGCTGAGCCGTGGTAAACACCGGCGCCCATCACGACGCGGGCTTGGCGACGAGTCGCAAATTGTAGCGAAGTCATTCGGGAAGTCGCCGGCAGTCGCATGCACCTTTTACGGCGGAATGCAAACAAAAATGATGAATCGCATTCAGCTCGCACCCGCTGAGCCGACCACCTCTCAGCAGGCCCTCGACGTAGAACGTGCGCGGTTTCGGGCCGCCTCGCCGTCGGACACCTACAGCATGTTTGCCCCGGTGCATTACGAGGCGCATTACGCGTATCCGTTGATCGTCTGGTTCCACGGCCCGGGTGCCAACGAGAACCAGCTCAAACGGATCATGCCGCTGCTGAGCGTGCAGAACTACGTAGCGGTAGCACCGCGCGGCACGACCGCCGTAGCCGATGGTGTGCCGCGCCGCTACACGTGGACGCCTGAGCCTCCGCATCTGGCCACGGCCGAAGAACGGCTGTTCCAGGCCATCGACGCCGCACGCGACCGTTTCCACGTCGCCAGCCATCGCATTTTCCTCGCTGGCTTCGACGTTGGTGGCACCATGGCGTATCGGCTCGCGCTGAGTTATCCCGATCGCTTTGCGGGTGTGATGTCGTTGGGGGGCGGATTTCCTGCCGACGAGTCGCTGCTTTCACGCCTGAACGAAGTTCGCCGCTTGCCACTGTTCCTCGCTTGCGGACGAGAAAGCACCTCGCTCCCTGCCGAGGCCGTCTGCGACGACCTGCGGCTTTTCCACAGCGCTGGTCTGAACATCACCTTACGCCAGTACCCCTGCGCCCACGAAATCTCGCCTGACATGCTGGCCGACATGAACCGCTGGATCATGGAACAGATCGGCTCCTGACGATCGCCGTTAGCAGTGCTTGCGCCATCGCAAATCATGCGGTTTCGTCGTGCTTGCGCCCTCGCGCCCGTGACACAATTCCGCCGGCCCGACATTCATCCGCCCCGACGGGAGCGCCACGTCGGATGCATCGCCGCGACACGTTCTGCCGTTGTCGCCATCCAAGCGGTTGTGACAATGCGATACTAGCTTGCCCATGCAGTCTGGGGTGCGGGCCAAGCAACATTGACACTGCCGCGCCGAATCGAGTACACACTCGGCACTTCTCGTCCCAAACTTCACCCCAATTTGCCGTTTTTTGGCGCACGCTTGGCAACAGTCAGCAGCGGTGGCAAGAGCCCGCCGCTGCATCCCGTCCGCAACCAATCCTACCGAACCCTCGAAGTAGGCTCCAACGCCTCGACACATGTTGGGGGGATGATTCGCCGCGCCAGTGTCTGGCGCGTCCGAGTCGCGCCAACACGTTTTGCACGCAGGGATGAACCGTGTCCGATGACGCCCGCGAACAACTCGACCGCGACGCCGGCCTGAACGCACAGTCGCAGAGACGCCTTGCCAGGGCCATAGGATGGGTGCGCGCGCACAAGTTGCTGGCGATGGCCGGGCTCGTCAGTGCCGGTGTCGCGATGCTGCTGGTGGGCATCATGACTCTGGGACGCGGCAGTACCGACGGCGGCGCAACGGTCGCCGCGGCGGTCGCTGCGCTCGACGCCGGAGACTTCAGCCGGGCCGCCACGCTCGCCGAGGCCGCGCGCCGAAGTGAACAGACCGCCACGGAGGACTGGGCGGCGCTGTATTTCGTCTTGGGCGAACTCGCGTTTCGCGATGCCGAGTCAGACTTTGAAACACACAAAAAGCCGCTGTACGCGATTGCCGCGTCGCACTTCGAGCAATCGCGCGACCGCGGCTTCCCTCTGGGACGCGCCGCCCGTGGCTACCTGTTGTTAGGACAATGCCTGTATCAGGTGGGGCGCACCGCCGAAGCACGCGATGCGCTGGCAGAATCGCTGCGGGCAGGAGTGGCCGAGCCGTGGCAGGTCCACCGCCTGTTGGCTGAAGCATACCTGAACGACTCGCAGCCCGACTATCAGGCGGCGCTCACGCACAACGCTGAACTGCTTGCGGATACTTCGCGGGATCCTGACCAACAGCACGCCGCGAAACTCCAGCGTGCCCAGATACTGTTTCATCTCGGTGACACCGCCGCGACCGCTCAACTGTTGGCCGAAATCCCCGACGATTCGTCCCTGCGCGGCGAAATCCTGCTCGTCAAGGGACTGCTGCTACTCGACGAGGCCCGCCGCATGTCCGAAGGGGCTGTTCGCAGCGACGAACATGCGGACGGACCCGTCGATGCGGCGAGGATTCGTGAAGAATACCGCGAAGCCGTCGATGTCCTCAGTCGGGCGCAGGCCGAAGACTCACTCCGCAGCCGGATCACGCGCAAGGCGGCTTATCTCGTGGCCGTTTGCTACTACGAGACGGGGCAATACCGGGCAGCACTGGACCGTTTCACGCGCGTCGGCGACATCTACGTCGACACGCCCGAAGCACTCTCGTCAAAGCTCTACGAAGCGGAGATTCTGCAGCAGTTCGATCAACCCGACCTAGCGGTAACGTCGTTCCGCCAAGTACTGCGAATGGCCGACGCGCCCGACCGCTACCGCAACGAATGGATTCCGCTCGATGAGCTGCGTCGCCGCATTCAGGCGGCCTTCGAGTTCTGGTTGGCGGCCGGCAAATATCAAGCTGCTGTCGAGCTGGCAAGATCGCTCTACCCGCTTTTTTCGCGCGACCTGGCGGCACGCTGGGAGGCGGATGCCGAACGGCAATGGGGCCAGGCCCTGCTGAATGCGGCCGAGTCGCTCCCCTACGGCGAGTCGGTCTCGGCCCGTAACGAGGGACTCGAGCACCTGCGGTTGGCCGGTCGCGGCTACCTGCGCTCGGCACGACTACGTTACACGTCGCGCGAGTATCCGGAGGACGTCTGGACGGCCGCGCAGAATTACCTTGCCGGTCAGGGATACGGTCAGGCCACCATCATCCTGCGTGAATACCTTTCGAACGAGGCCCGCGTGCACCGCTCCGAAGCGCTCGTCGATCTTGGCGAGGCATTGCTGGCGAGCGGACACCGTGACGAGGCGGTCGGCTATCTGCAAGAGTGCATCGACGTGTTCCCGCAGGAAGCGCCCGTCTATCGAGCACGATTGCTGCTCAGTCGCGCGGC
>JAGQPT010000006.1 GCA_020426575.1 Planctomycetales bacterium | reverse complement strand
GGTCCACCAGCGGTAGTTCGTCGAGACGCACCGTGGAAAAAAGCTGTGTCGATTCGTCGTCGCGGCGTTGCCACTCGCTTCGCGATTGTCCCACCGGCCGACCGTTCCAGCGCAGTTGCCAGACGACGGGCTTCGGTTCGGTGGCTTCCTGGTCGAGTTCGGCGACGATCTGCTTATAGCTGGGGGGCTCGCCTACCAGAAGTGGCGGCAACACCTTCTCGACGACAAGCCAGCCCATCATCACCAACCAGAAGAAGGTGACGGCCAACCGCGTTCCCCATCCCATCGCAACTCCCGCTACAGATCAGTCCTGGTGCACGCCCGATTCTGGCCCATACCGACATTGTAGCAGCGTTCGCCAGCCGCGGGGTAGCGGACCCGCGCCGAGCTCGCAACAGAGATAAGGGATATTGGCGACCCCGGGTGCGTCGCCGTCCTCATTTGCGGACCGCCCCACGGCGTATTGCCAGGAAAGCTGGCCGTGCTGAGGTTTGCCGAGTCACCTCGGCCCGAGCGCAAAGGTGGTCCGACAAGGCAAGCAGATTAAGAAGGGTCGCCGGCCGTGAAACTACGTCGCCTGCGGCTGGGAGGCCTTGGCGGCGGCGTAGCTCTGTTTGAGCCGTTCCATCAACATCGACACAGTGTAAATCTTGCCGGTCGGCGCCATGAAGTCGCGACCCGTTGGGGCTTGCGACAACATCGCCGCCATGTTCGCCCCGCCCGGCGTCGTCGTGATGTACTCGATCATCTTGTAACCATCCGGGCCGCGAACCAGTGCCCGAATCGTGTTGTGGCCAAACGGCATCGCCGCCAGTCGATCGATCGTGTCCCAGGCGCCCGGAAACTGTGCGACGTCCCTCGCAAAGCTCACGCCGTCTGTTGAGCGCATCTGCTGGACGAGGAACGAGTCGTCATCGGGGACCAGCTTATAGATTTCCTCCGCGTCTTCCACACGCCATCCGGCCTTGGCCAGGGCGTAGAACATCGGCTTGACCTGGCCCTTGGAGATTACCGTATCGCCTTCGAGTTCCGCCTTGCTGAAGTGCGCAGCCACGATCTGTTCGACTTCGGCGAATGACGGCAGCGGCCGTTTTGCCGGTCCCGACGTAGCCAGCACCAACAGCGACGTGTCACTGGCATCGGCGAACGAGGAAAGTGGACACAACGATTCGCCCGGCGCCTCAGCCCACGCGAACGACGCGGCAAGCGCCGCACCAGCGATGGCAATCGCTCGGCCGATCGCCTGCCACCAGTCTCGTTGCAATTCCAGCATCACCTCACCTCGACTTCCCAGTGACCGACTTTCCAGTAACCCATCTTCGTTTATTGCCGATGTGAACTCCGTCTGGCACGCCGCGTCTGCCGTCCGCCTGACTTCAGCGAGCAAACCAGTCGTTTAGCGCCTGCCGAATCATCGGCGATGTCGCTGGCAACAACACGAGGGCGACAACGATCGCGATCAATGCAGGAATGAATCGGTAAAGTAGCTTGTCCATCATCGCTCGGGTCCCGTTGGTTCTCCGCCCGCGACCGACCTCCGTCGGTGTACACCGTCGGCACAGTTAGTTGTGTCTTCACTACAAGCCTAGCTCACGCGCTATGCGTCGGACGCACCGACTGCGTCGATACCGAGTGTCCCCCCTCCGACGGGCCGTGATGTCAATACCCTGGTTCGCTCAGGAATAATATCGGTCGACCACCGGCGGCTCGCATGGTGAAATCCCTTGAGCAGCAGGCATTTCCGAATCGTCGGTTGACCGCGAACAAAACGGTTCGTCGTCACGTACCGGAGATTCACGTCGCGCCGTCTATTAGGGGGCGACGCCCCGTGGCACTTGCCAGAAAAACGCCACAACATATTTCACATTAAAAACTTACGGCGAACGACGTCCCGTCCCCTGGCGTTGCCGCGCGGCGGCAAAAACGAGGGATGGGTGGGCCCCAACAAAGGTTTGTTGAATCGCCCGCCCTGTTTTCGTACGATTGACGAGCAATCCACGTCACGCCCAGCGGTGGAAGGAGATACCGTATGCCCCAGTCGACTTTCTATGTCCAAACCTGCCCGACATGCTGCCGGGCCCTCGAGGTTCGTGTCTGGTATCTCGGGCGAGAAGTGATGTGCCGTCACTGCGGCGCTCCCTTCATTGCCTCGCTCCCCGATGTCAATGCTGGCACCGATCTGAGCGACAGCGCCCTGATGCGTCGGGCCGACGAACTGCTCGAAATTGCCGAACGTCAACGTCACGTCCAAGCCTGACGTCACATAACCCCGCGCGGCGACACCCATCTTCGTGTCTCGCCGCACAGCGCACCAACTGGCGGTTCAGCCAGTTGCGCCGTTTTCCCGTCTGATTGGGTCTCGCAGAGAGTCTCGCCGTGCGCATGGTCGAGTTGGCTTGCACGGTTAACCAATCAGGCCGCCGTCATTGCCACGTCGCTTCGCCATCCGGCGCCAGGTCACTCCGCCGAACGACAGATCCGCGAGAGGTCATCGAAAAACCGTGGATACGTCTTTGCGGTGCACTGCGGATTGCGGATGACAACGCGTGGTATCCGCAACCCGGCCAGCGCCAGCCCCATCGCCATTCGGTGATCGTCATACGTGTCGATTTCGGCGCCGCGGGGCCGCCCCGGAGTAATTTGCAGACCGTCGGCCAGTTCGACCACCTCGGCGCCCAACTTGCGCAGCTCACGCGCCAGTGCCCCGATGCGATCGGTCTCCTTGTGCCGAATGTGCGCCACGCCGCGGACCGTGGTCGGCCCTTCGGCGAACAGCGCCACCGGCCCCAGCGTTTGCACCGTGTCGCTGATCGCATTCATGTCGATGTCGACACCGTGGAGCTTTCCGCCCGCACCGCTGACCGTGATCGCGTCGTCGTGCCGAGTCACGCGGCATCCCATCTGTTCGAGCACGTCGACAAAAGCAACGTCGCCTTGCAGTGAGTCAGCCGTAAGCCCCGAGACGGTCACCTCGCCGCCGGTGATCGCGGCGGCGGCAAAGAAGTAGCTCGCCGCCGAGGCATCGGGTTCCACGTCATATTCGCGCCCCTGGTAACAAGCAACGGGGACCTCGAATCGCCCGTCGCGCGGCTCGCTGACTTTGACACCAAACGACCGCATCACGGCGAGCGTCATGTCGACATACGGACGCGACACGAGCACGCCGTCGACCTCGATGACTGCGGCGTCATCGGCATACGGCGCCGCCATCAACAGCCCGCTCAAATACTGGCTCGACAAGTTGCCGGCCACCGTGGTGCTGCCGCCGCGAAGCCCGTCGGCGCGAACCACTACCGGCGGACAATCGCTCGCCGCTTCGCACGCCACGTTGGCCCCCCAAGAACGCAGCGCCGCGAGCAAGTCGCCGATCGGCCGCTCGCGCATTCGCACCGTGCCGTCGAGGCGATAAGTTCCCCGGCCGAGCGTGAGCATCGCCGTGAGAAAACGGACGCTCGTGCCGCTGTTGGCAATGTAGAGGTCGCCCGTGTCGGCCGGTATGCGTCCCCCCTGCCCTGCCACATCGAGCACGGTTGAGTCGTCGCGCGTTTCGACCGCGATGCCAACCGCACGCAGCGCTGCGATCATCACGCGGGTGTCTTCGCTGTCCAGTGCACCACGCAGCGTCGAATTTCCCTCGGCCAGGGCGGCGCAAATGAGCGCACGGTTCGTGATGCTCTTCGATCCCGGCGGCCGTACTATGCCTGCAACCGGGCCACTCGGGCTGATCTCAATCGATTCTGGCAATGACTTACTCACCGCGGCCGTGAAAGATGATACGCCGGCAGCAATCCGCCGGGCCCCCATCATCCACGAACCAAGACTGTGCATCAATGGGCGGAAAACTCGGCGGGCCGCAAACTCGGCGGGCCACCAGCCAGACGGGCCACGATACAGGTGGACCTCTATGAAGTCATGGCACGTGACGGCCTCACCCGCGCACGGGACGAGTACCGCCACGATCGCGCTGGGCACGACGGCAGTGGCGGCGCCGGTGCTGGCGACTACGGCGCCGAACGCTTGGGTGCGGCGATTTTCCAGACCGAGTCGACGCTGCGAATGTACAACTGCCCATCAACGATCGCGGGCGAGGCGAGCACTGACTCGCCCATCTCGATCTCGCTGACAATCTCCGGCTCATCGGTCGAAATGTCGACGACTTGAGCTACTCCGTCCTGATTGAAACAGTAGAGATAGTTTCCGGCGACGACGGGAGTGGCCCAGAACGGACCTTTCAGCCGCAGGCTTTTCAACCTTTCGCCGCTTGCCAAGTCGCCCACGTTGAGAACACCTCCACGCGCCAACACGTAAATGCGATCGCGAAAGACGACGGGGCTCGAACTCCCCGGCGCCAGTCGCTGCTCCTGCCAAAGCACCTCCGCCTTGTCGCCATCGGCACTGCGGCCTAGCGCCGTCATCCCGCCGGCGGCCACGAGCACCGACTTATCCGTCGCCACGGCTGAAGGAATCGTGGCACACGGTTCGTCGAACGACCAGAGTTGCTCGCCCGTCAGTGGGTCATGGGCCGCGAGCCCACCGGCCGACTGCAACAACACGACCGCGCGGCCATCCTGTTCGATAACCGTCGGCGAACACCAGTTGCTCTCCAGCGGTCGGTCGATCTGCCAGCGCGTCTGCCCGGTTGCCGTGTCGATCCCCGCCGCGAACGACTTCGCTTTGGTCTCGATCTGTACGATCACGACTCCGTCGACGACAACGGGGGACGAACTCATGCCGACGTCATTGCCCGCCTTGGGAAAGTCGTACGCCAGTCCGCGGTACCAGCGCAACGTGCCGTCGAGTTCCAGGCAGACGAGGTCGTTCGAAGAAAACAGGGCAAAGATTGCCTCGCCGTCGCTTGCTGGCGTCGGCGCCGCCACCGCACTGGTCGGATGGCAGAACGTGCGCCCGGTCGCCCAAAACTCCCGCTGCCAGCGCACGTCGCCCGTCTCCGCGTCGAGTGCCACGATGTGCAGGCGGTCGCGACGATAGCCGCTCGAACTCGTCACGTAGGCCGTGTCACCCACGACGATCGGTCCGGAGACGCTGCGTCCCTCGATGGGGGTTTTCCAGGCGATGTTCTCGCCTTCGTCACCGGCGGCCCAACTGGTCGGCGGCACTGGTCCCTGGGCCACGCTTCCCAACTCGCCGCCGCGAAAGCCGCGCCAGTCGGCTCGCGCCACTACGGTCGGCCCCGCCAGGGCCATCGCCAACAGCACGCACCGTATCACCACTCGAAGCACTCGCATCGTCGCTTCGCCTCGTTCGGGGAAAAACTGATTTTTCATGCCAGGCGGCACGGGTCAATTAAGTCGGCCGCGAAGCGCTGAATTCTGGGCAACCGAGCCCGTGTCGGGACGGTCTGCCGAGAGAACCGCTGTGCCGGTTTCGTCGCAGACGCGAAGCTGGAACTTCCAAACCTGAGCCCACGACTCTTCTTGTTCGTTCTGACAGACCTTGAGCACGATCGTGTTTTCGCCCTGTTTCATGTGCCCACGGACGATGTATTGATCCATCTCGTCGTTGGCGTGATACACCTCGTTCGAGTCGAGCAGCTCTCCGTTGAGCCAAATCTTCGTGGCGTTGACCGTGCCGTAGCGGATCTCCACGTCGCGTGGCTCGGCGGCGAGAAACTGCGTCGCGGCATAGGCCACCGTGCCATTCTCGCGCTTGATCGCCTGATACAGATCGATATTGCCGTAGGTCTCCTCACTGACGTGGTCGATCCAACCAACTTCGCCGTCCTTGCCGTCATAGCGCGCTGCGAAGTCGATCTGCTTTTCCGGTGGATACTCCGCCGCGAAGCCGACACCCCCGACGTTGTCAAAAGGTCCGATCAACTTCCAGCGTTGGATAAAGCCAAAATGCCGCGCCAGGTCCACCGGCGTTCCCAACTTATCAAGCGCTGCGGCGATGGCGTCGACCTGATCTCGATCGATCGCGCCACTCAGGGCAACGCGGTAGGCCTGCTTTGCCTCAGCCGACTCACCGGCGTCTTCGTGCCCGGCGGCCCGCTCCATCACACGGGCGACCGCGTCGCGCCGCAGTTCGACACTGGGGTCATCGAGCATCGTCGGCAGCAAGCGGTCAGGCGTCGTGGGATCCAGGCGAACCAGCCATTCGTAGGCCAACCGCCGCGCCCGTGGGGCGTGGGTGCGCTCAGCGAGAAAGTCGGCGAACACGTCGGTCGAAAGCGCATCGCCGTGCTGGGCCGCGATCGCGTCGATCGCGCTACGTAGGTAGTTCGCCGCCAACGGGTTGGCGTCGTCCAGCGCTACAAGCAGACTCGGCAACTGGTCGACACCGCCACGCGTCAATTGCCGCCAGGCGTCTGTCGCGGCTTCGCTACCGGCGCCTTCGGTCCCGACCGAACGTATCTGCTGAATGGCCGCGGCCGTATCGTCCGGCTCGTCGGCATCGGCAAGCCCGACTCGCACAAATATGACGGCCCCCAAACCAGCGGCCGCCGTCGCCCACAACATCGCCAAGTGTCGGCTGTGACTCTTCGGCATGCTCATCTCGCATCTTGCACAGGGGTTTTCGTCACTCGCCCGCGTTCGGGCGAAAAACGTCAGTCGATTGCTCGACATTCTAACCAACCCGGCGCCGCCGACTAGTCGACGCCCGAGGGGGGGACCGACACCAACCACTTGTCCGTCCCACGCCGATCGCCGTAGACTGGCAACGGCCCCGGTCCTCGGTGCCGTGTCCGCGCGAAGTTTCCGCAGAGCCCGGCGGGGCACGCGACCAATTCACGCTGCGAATTCGCCGTGTGGACCGATTTCTGCGTGCCCGATACTGCGTGCCTGATACCGACGGTCAGTCGTCGATCGAATTCACATTGCCAACCCAGCCGAAAGTGATATGAGCCGACCGGAGCCGACCGGCAAGCCAGACGCCCCCAAGCTTTCCTCCCCGGCAGTGGTGGAAACCAGCGATGCGGACTTCGAACGCGACGTGCTCGAGCGTTCGCGGGACATGCCTGTCGTCGTCGACTTTTGGGCCACCTGGTGCCAACCCTGCCGCATGTTGGGGCCCTTGCTCGAACAGGTCGCGCAAGAACACGCCGGCCAATTGACGCTCGTCAAAGCCGAGACCGAACGCGTGCCACGTTGGGCAACGCAATTCGGCGTCAGCGGCATCCCGGCCGTCTACGCCGTTCGCGATGGCCGCGTCGTCGACTCGTTCGTCGGTCTGCTCACCGAATCACAACTGCGCCACTGGATCGCCGGGATTCTCCCCAGCGAAGCCGAAAAGCTCGTCACTGCCGCCCGAGCGCTCGAAGCCAGCGATCCAGACGCCGCCGAGGCGCATTACCGCGCGGCCATGCTCGCCGACGAACGCGACTCCCGGGCCACGATCAGCCTGGCGGCCTTCCTTCTGCACCGGGACCGCCTCGACGACAGCGAGAACCTGCTCCGGCAACTCGAAGAGCGCGGGTTCCTCGAACCCGAGGCCGAGCGCGTCCGCGCCGAACTGGCCATCCGCCGACACGGTGCCGAAGTCGGCGACGTGGCCGAACTGCGGCGAGCGGTCGACGAAGCACCGGGGGACCTCGCCGCCCGACTCCACCTCGGCGAGGCCTTGGCCGCGCGGGGCGACCACCAGGAGGCACTCGAACTGGCGCTCGGTGTCGTACAAGCTGCGGCGGGCGAACTCCGCGACCAGGCCCGGCAGGTGATGCTCGACGTCTTTCAAGTCTTGCCCGGCGACTCTGAACTAGTCAGCGAGTATCGTCGCCGGCTCTCGACGGCCCTTTACTAGCGGCCGTAACTTGCCGTCAGTGCCCGTTAGCTTTCATT
>JAGQPT010000005.1 GCA_020426575.1 Planctomycetales bacterium | reverse complement strand
TTTCGACCTCGACAGCAACCGAGTGGTGGGCCTATTCGCGCGCCTGACTGCACCGCGAAATAGAGGCGGGACGCGAGCCGCGATCGCTGTGTCTCGCTGCTCCGGCGGTTTCTACTCCGACCAGTATTTCGGAGTGGCCCCGGTCGTCACGGCGTTGTCGCGTGATCTGTCGGTGCGTCATAGTCCTTGCCCACGGCACTGTCACTGCACGAGTTACGCCATTTTTCCAGTACATCCGTCATCGGATTGACGATCTGCGGAAGTTGAGGCGCGAGGTTGTACCGCTCTTCGGGATCCGCGATCAGATCGTAGAGTTCGAAGGTCTTGCCCGCGTCCGCACTAAAGACCTTGTAGCGGTTGTCGATCAAAGCCAACTGGTCCTGTGATTCGAACGCGATCGGCCGCGGTCGCTCATTCCGTTCCCCGCGGACCAGTGGCAACAACGTCATTCCGTCAAACGGGCGTGTTTCGGTCTCCGGAAGACGGTGGCCCAGTGCGTCCAGCACGGTGGGGAACAGATCGCTCGTGCTGCATGGTGTCGAAACAGTCCGACACTGGGTGACCAACTTGGGCCAGATCAACAGGCCGGGAACACGCACGCCGCCCTCATAGAGGCTTCGCTTTCTTCCTCTCAGTCCACGGGTACTGCCAGGTGCAGTGGCATCGCCTTCGGGCCCATTGTCCGAGCAGAACCAGATCATCGTGTTGTCGTCGATTCGCAGCTCTTTCAGCCGGGCCCGTAACCGGCCCATTTGTTCGTCCATCGCGGTGATGCAGCCGTAATAGTCCGCGTGCTCCTGGTATCCGTCGGTGAACGGCGGGGCCGAAATAACGGGCAAATGAGGAGCGTGGAACCAGATCACGGCCAGGAAGGGAGATCCGCGTTTGGCGGCCGCCGTGATAAAGGAGATGGCCCGATCCATGATCAGCGTCGAATCGTCACCGCTGATTTCGCTGGCCGGCACCATCTGTTCCGGCGCCGTCCAGTAGTGTGTTCCGTACGAGTCGTATGCTCCGTGTTTCCAAAAAGTGGGAACCTTGGCCTCGGTGGAAAAGCACTGATCAAATCCGTTCTTCCAGGGTGGAGAGTAGAATCGCTCGTCGCCCGGCCGACCGCGATTCGCGTCCTTCACCGAAGTTGTGAGCGTTCCCAGATGCCATTTTCCGAAGTGGCCCGTTGCATAGCCCTGCGTCTTGAGAACTTCGGCAAGCGTGATCTCATCGACGGGCATGCGTCCGTCGTTAGCAAACTTTATGCCGTAGCGATATGGATGTCGGCCGGTGATGCAACTGCCGCGCGTTGGCGAGCAGACGGGTGCTCCGGAATAGAAACGATCAAAGCGAATTCCTTCGTTCGCCATTTGGTCGAGGTGCGGGGTTCTGAGCACGGGATGCCCGTTGTACCCCGTGTCCCCCCAACCTTGATCATCCGTCATACAGAGAATCACGTTGGGGTGGTCGAGCTCACTGCCGATGGCGGACCGACCGGACGAGAACAGGGCACAGACGGCGAGCGCCGTCAGCGCTATTGGCGAACGTGCATTAGGAAACGTTGGCACGCGTTGTGCCTCCATGATGGCTGACGATTTGCCGTGGATGATATCAGCATTTTCGCAGGAAGCGCAAGACGCCAGGTGCTATCATCCTCTGCGGACCAAATTATCGGGCATTTGATGGCGAAAGCGAGCCGCTGCACCGGGTGCTTATCGGCGGCGAGCGGAGACGCCGTTGTGAGTCGGATCCTAACACCGGTTTTCGTCGTTGGGCAATAAGCGCCTCGTGTGAAGACCGCTGTTGGTGGCCGACTTGAAATAACCGCCTGCTTTGGTAAGTCCGCCGTGATCCAGCCTCAGCGACGCTGATCGCGTTCGCGGCATTGCTGATGAATTGCCTGCGTCGGCCGTCCGCAGCGTGGCGGATCGACTCGGGAATTGAGCGCGACCTATGTACTTACGTCGCGGCGGCTCCGCGGTCGGGCGCTATGGCGATATCGCAACGAAGTTGTCGAGCTCGGTACGGAGCAGCTGTTGGATCTGTTCCCAATGATTTGACGAGCCGACGAGTTTGCCGTCCGGGCCGATGAGATAGTAGGCCGGGATCGTGCTGACGGCGAGTTGGCGCATCATCGCCGAGTCGTTCCCGAGATAATTCTGTGCCCAATCCCAGCCCTCGGCCTGCGCCATGGCCCTGGCGACCGCGGGATCGTCGTCGACGTTGAGTCCCACGACGGTCAACGGTGCGTCGGAATAGCGCATGACGGTCGACTTGATCGCCGGCATCGATTCGAGACAAGGCCTGCACCACGTTGCCCAAGCGTGCAGCAGCACGAACTTCCCGGCCAGGTCGTCGACGTGACGGACCTGGCCGTGCGCGTCCGTGAACTTGAAGGCCCGCATGTCGGACCCGGCGCGTGGCCCGGTTCGGCACTCGACCTCGATGTCGCCGATTTCAATCGCACCGTTGTCGGCCTCGGCCTGAGTAACCGTGACGGGCACAACTTTTTCGCCGATGGTTTCGACCAGGCAGCCGGCCGGTTCCTCGTAGAGCTGGACAACCAGGTCGTACTCACCGGCCGGAACACCGTGGATCATTAGTCGGCCATCGCCGGAAAGTTTCACGAAAAAATTCAGGCGCGATGTCACCCAGGATGGAAAGTCGGGTTGTCGCAACCAGTCGGGTTGCACGGGGCCGACGGGATCAAAGCTGAGCGGCACAACAGCTGGGGGAGCGTTGACCCCGTCGTCGCGGCTGATCAGGTAGTTGAGCGACCATTGCTTGCTGAGGCTTTCGTTGTTTCGGTCAGTAGCCACGACGCGCCCGGCGACGGTAGCGCCGTCGCCCCCCAATGTCACGTGGCGTTGTTCCCCGGGAGCCAGGTTGAGCGGGACGGCTTCACTGGACGTCAGCGGTGATTCGCTCCAGGGACCGAGGTGGGCCTGAAGCGAACCGCTGATCGGCGGCAGGCGGTCGAACTGGAAGTTACCGTTCGAGTCGGTTCGGGAGTAGTACGAGTCTTGAAAGCGGGCTTCGGTCAAACGATGATTTGTCAGCGGTGAGAAGTAGACTATTTGGTCGCCCATCGGGCGCCCGTCTTGCAGTAGACGACCGGTGACTTGCGCCCACGGGCGAAGCGCGATGACCCCGATCTCGGGCGCTTCGGGAGCGACGGCCTGCTCGGCGAAGCCGCGTTCGTCGTAGACGCGCACCAGGGCGGGCTCGGTCGTCGCGTGGAGCTGAAAGTTGCCCTCGGCGTCAGTTTCCACGGGCCGCGAGCCGTACGAATCGGGCTGGCCGTTGGTCGTGGAGGGAACGATGGTCGGTGAGGCCTCGAGCACGATGGCCGTCGTGACCGGTCTTCCGTCGTCGTCCACGACGCGACCTCGCCGCGCCGCGGCGGGATGTAGGGCAAAGTCGAGTGTCGCCTTGCCGTCGAGCGGACCGAACGACTCGTCGCTCAGAGCCGCGCGGTAACCGTCGGCCTCGAACCGCACGCGATAGCGCACGTCTGTCGCCCCACCCGTGAGCGGAAGTTCGTACTGGCCGTCGTGGCCGTTCACCGCATCGATGGTTCGTGTCGAGTAGAAGTCGGGCCTGAAAACGATCACCGGCATCGCCTGGAAGTTTTCGATACGCTTACCGGTCGAGGCGTCGGTGACGGTGCCCACGGCGAAGCGCTGCGGGGCGAGCGTGATGACGTGAGGATACTTCTTGGGCACGAGCGCCAGCTCCCGCGTGGCGAACCCCTTGGCACGGACGTAATAGGTGACGGCGCCGTCGGGCGCCCAGTCCCAGACGTAGACACCGTGGGTGTCGGCGCGGCGCGGAATGCCGTAGTCGGGCACGTTTGAGCCGGGCTGATTGTGCAGGGCGTTGGTGTTGTTCCAGGTGTTGGCTCCGCTCACGGCGCCAAGGTAAACTCCGGCGTTTGGAATGGGCGTGCCTTCGCCGTCGACGATATGGAAGACAATGCGATTGCCGGGCTTTAACTCGAATTGCAGCGGCTCGATGCCTGGGCGGACCGAAACGATGCGGCGCTCGGCGGCGTAGCCGGGCGCGATGATCGTGATCGGGTATTCACCCGGAGTGAGCGGTGGGATTTGAAAGTGACCTCGCTCGTCGATGGTCGCTTCCCAGTCGCCGCTGTTGAAATACGGTTCGTCGTTCCAAACAAACCAGCCGCGGGTGACCGGCTTCCCATCCGGACCAGTCACGTTGCCGGTTATCACAGTGCCGCGGTTGAGCACTAGTACGGCGGCGCCGCGTCGCAGTTCATCGGTAGTGACAGGCTGGTGCTGCTGCAGTTCCCCCCATTTCGTGTCGCCGGCGAAGTCGGGGTGGGTCACCTTCAGAAGAAAGTCGTAGTCGTCGGCATCCTCGGGGGAGGCCGGCGCGTCTTCGATCGACCAACGTCCTTCGGCGTCCGTCATCGGGGCGGGATAGCCGAAATCCGTGTCCGTCAGCGAGGTGCTGAGCAGGGGGAGGGACGGTTTTTTTCCATCTTTGGTATCGACTCGGACTTGCACCTGGGCATTGGTGACGGGCACTCCCTGCTCGTCGACCACGCGCCCGCCGAGTTGCTGACCGGTCGGCATACGGAACTCCCACTCGTCCGGCAGCGGTCGACCTTTCACGTG
>JAGQPT010000106.1 GCA_020426575.1 Planctomycetales bacterium | reverse complement strand
GACCGAGACGACCGCTTCGTGGCCAACTCGACCTATGCCGACAGCCGCAACCTTTTGCCAACGTGGCCCGAGGACACCGCGACGCTGCGCTACGACGCCGACGCGGACGCCTTGTACGTCGACGATTCAAACGGCGACGCCTCAAGTACCCAGGCCGACAGCTCAGGGCCGCTGGTCAGCGAAACGCTCGACTTCTTGCCGCTCGATTTGACCGACGAAGCGGGCCAACCGCTTTCGGGCCGATACGCGATCGAATACTTAACTGAGTCCGCGCCGCCGGTCGTTCGACTTTTGCTGGATCGCGGCGGCAAGGAGATCACAATCGCCGAGGCGTCGCTGCCGGAGACGATTCGCGGCGATGCCGTTCGTACGGGTTCGTTCGACAACGACCGGGACACCTACGTTCCCGACGACGCCTATCGCGCCGACGTCCGGAGCAGCGAAGCCGAACCGAGCGTGACCGTCACCCTCACAGGAGCATTCACGTCGGCTCTGCGCACCGACGGTCCCAAACTGGTCGCCGCCGCCATTGGCACTACCGTCGAGAAGCCGACCGACGCAGCACCGGCCGTGATCCGCATCGACGGCAACTTCGACGACTGGCGCAACGTGCCGGGCGTGGACGACCCTCGCGGCGACTCGGTGCCGTATCTGACGTACGATCCGGACGTCGACCTCCTGGAACTCAAGGTCGCCAACGACGACACGCATATTTATCTATATGCCCGAGTCGCCGGACGCGTGGGGCATTGTGATCCGCGCGACGGCCGCAGCTACTTCTACGCCTACATGGACGTCGACCGTGACCCGCAAACGGGGTTTCTGCCCAGTCGCGACGACGAGTGCTACTATGGCGTGACGATTGGCGACGACTGCGAAGTACAATTCGAGTTCGTTGACAACCGGCTGTTGAAGACGTTTTACGGTTTCTGCGGACTGGGCGGCAACGAGAACGTGCTCGAACAGGTCGCCACGCGCGGCAAGAGCCAGTATGGCCGATTCGACGCCGACGGCCGCGAACGGGCCGACTATAAAGTCGAGTACATCCACACCGGTGGCGAGACGCGGATCACCCGCGACCTGCTTGCCGGCAGCAGCGACACGATCGACCTGGCGATATCGCCCGACGGCAGCGAGGTCGAAATCGTGTCGTCGTTGGCGGGTTTCCTCCAGGACCGCAGCGGCACTCCGACGGTCGGCCTCGACCAGGAGATCGACGTGGCGGCCGGCATGGAATGCAGCGGCGAGCCCCAGTGGGCCGCCGACAGCACGCCTCCCCTGCGGGGATACCGGCTCACGCCGACGTCCTCCTCGCAATGATTCGCGGGGTCAGTTTCGGCCATCCACGGTGTGCGCAACACAGGAGGTAAACGATGGCAGCGGCAGCTTTGACCTAGCCGGACCTTACCAGTCGTAGTTGAGCGCATGGCAATTAGGGCACGATCGGGAACGTTCGAGTTGAGCGCTGCAACGATGGCACTTACCGGGCGACCGCGTCACGTGTTCCATGACCGCCTTAGCGTCCCCGAGTGACATTTCCCCAGCCTGCCTCAGTTGTTTGATCGCAGCCATCGGCCGGTCGTTGCGAACAAGCCGCGCGACTTCGCGCCGCACGTCTGCCCCAATCAAATCGGGGGGCGTCCACGAACCACCGCAATTCATGCACAATTCAGGCATAACCCAACCCTGACTTCGTGACTACTCTCCACCCAGCAGTTCTTCCAGCATGATCTCGCGGCGGTCCATGAACGACTTCGTGACTCGATAGTGGTCGGTTTCCTCGTACGGCACGATTTCGATCGCCGATTCGGAAAACTGGAAGATCGTGGCGTCGGGGTAGGCCAACAGGATCGGCGAATGCGTGGCAACGATCAGTTGCGAGTTCGCTTCGACCAACTCGTGCATGGCCGTGAGGAACGAGAGCTGCCGCGTCGGTGAGAGGGCCGACTCGGGCTCGTCGAAGATGTAGAGCCCGTTGCCGCCGAGCCGGTTGAGCACCAGCGCGAAAAACGCCTCGCCGTGCGACTGTTCGTGCAGGCTCTTGCCGCCGTAGG
>JAGQPT010000105.1 GCA_020426575.1 Planctomycetales bacterium | reverse complement strand
TCGGGTGGTCAGTATCGCAGCCTGGCCGACGTGCTCGAAGCAGACGATCCCGCCGCGACGGTCGAATTCCTCATCGACACCCGCGCCAAGCCGTTCGCGTTGTCCGACGTGAAGCTGTTGGCACCGATCGATCAACAGGAGGTTTGGGCCGCCGGCGTGACGTATGAGCGCAGCAAAAAGGCGAGGATGGAGGAATCCGACGCGGCGGCCGACTGCTACGACCGCGTCTACGTGGCGGAGCGCCCGGAGTTGTTCTTCAAGGCAACGCCGCATCGCGTGTCAGGCCCGGGTCAACCGATCCGCATCCGTCACGACTCGAAGTGGAACGTGCCCGAGCCCGAGCTTGGCCTGGTGCTCAATTCACGGCTGGACCTGGTCGGCTTCACGATCGGCAACGACATGAGTTCGCGCGACATCGAGGGGCAAAATCCCCTTTACCTGCCGCAGGCGAAGCTTTACGACGAGTGCTGTGGCCTGGGTCCTTGTATCACGCTGGCCTCGGGGATGCCCGATCCCCGCGACATTGTGATCCAACTCGATGTGGTGCGGTGCGGCAACGTCGTCTACCGCGATTCGACGAACGTGGGCTCGATGGTCCGCAGCTATGCCGACCTGATCGGTTGGCTGGGCCGTGACAACTCGTTTCCCAACGGGGTTGTGCTGCTGACGGGCACGGGCATCATCCCGCCAGACGACTTCACGCTCCAGGCACGCGACATCGTCGAGATCGGCATCACGGGCATCGGCACGCTGGCCAACCCGGTCGTGCAGGGATGAGCCCCGGGCAATGGCGTGCCCCCCTGGCGCGGACGCCACGAAGGCAATCTACGTCGCTGGTTCGATGCCGCTCTGTTCGCCACCGACGTGCTCGCCGGCTTCGGCGATCACGACCGCGCCGTTTTTGTGATACTTGCGGCTGGCCGGGGGACCGACGAGGCGCTCGATGTCGGCGTCGTCGAGCATCTCCTGTTCTTCGAGCTTCTTGCTCAACAGGTCGAGCTGATGGCGGTGCTCGGTAAGGATTTCCAAGGCCCGATCGTAGGCCGCGTGAAGAATCCGGGCTACCTCTTCGTCGATCATGTGCGCCGTCTGTTCGCTGAAATCGCGCTGTTCGTGAATCTCGCGGCCCAGGAACGGGTGTTCTTCGCTGGTGCGGTAAGCGACCGGTCCGAGCCGCTCGCTCATTCCCCAGTGGGTGACCATACGGCGAGCCAAGCCGGTGGCCCGCTTGAGATCGTCTTCGGCGCCGGCGCTGTACTCGTCGAACACCAACTTCTCGGCAGCGCGGCCGCCGAGCATGAACGTGAGCCGATCGTGCAATTGCCGCTCGCTGATGTTCATACGGTCTTCTTCGGGGAGCAACTGCGTGACGCCGAGGGCGCGGCCACGGGGAATGATCGTCACTTTGTGGACCTGGTCGGCGGCTGGTAACAGCCAAGCCAACAGGGCGTGGCCGATCTCGTGGTAGGCGGTCATCGTCTTTTCGATGCCCGTGAGCAGCTCCTCGCGTTTCGGGCCCATCAGCACCTTGTCACGGGCGTATTCGAAGTCGCTCATATCGACCTTGTCTTTGCCTTCGCGGGTGGCCCACAGGGCGGCTTCGTTGACGAGGTTGCGAATGTCGGCACCGGTCAGACCAACGGTCCCGCGGGCCAGGCGTTCGAGGTCGACGTCGTCGGCCAGCGGCACCTCGCGGACGTGGACGCGAAAGATCGCTTCGCGCCCCTTGACGCTGGGTCGATCGACGGTGATGTGGCGGTCGAAACGACCGGGGCGCAACAGCGCCGGGTCGAGCACGTCCGGCCGATTCGTGGCGGCCAGCACGATGACGCTCTCGGTGGGGCTGAAGCCGTCCATTTCGCTGAGGATTTGATTGAGCGTCTGCTCGCGTTCGTCGTGACCGCCGCCAAGTCCGGCACCGCGGACGCGGCCGACGGCGTCGATTTCATCGACGAAGAGAATGCAAGGGCTGTTTTCCTTGGCCGTGCGGAACATGTCGCGGACGCGGCTGGCACCGACGCCGACGAACATCTGGATAAACTCGGAGCCGTTGATCGAGTAGAAGGGCACACCCGCCTCGCCGGCGACCGCTTTGGCCAGTAGCGTCTTGCCCGTACCGGGAGGGCCCATCAGCAGCACGCCCTTGGGGACGCGTCCGCCGAGCCGCTGAAACCGCTCGGGGTTTTTGAGGAACTGCACGATTTCTTCGAGGTCGGTCTTAACGTTTTCCAGGCCGGCCACGTCGTCGAAGGTGACGCGGCGTCCCGACTCGTCGTAGCGTTTGGCAGGGCTTTTGTTGAAGGCGTTGAGGATGCCGCCCCCCATGAATTGATCGCGGGCTCGCCGCATGATCATCAGGAAGATGACGACAAACGTGATCGTCACGCCCAGCGACAGCAGCATGAATACCATCGTGCTGTCGGTGGCGGGTTCGGCGTCATAGATCAAATTGGGCTGTTTGGCGAGTTGGGCCTCGATCTTCTTTTCCAGGCCCTCGCCGGCCCACGCAGGTACCGACTTGACGTAAAACCGTTCTTCCAGGTTCTTGACCGTGCCGTCGGCCGCCTTGTGCAGGTCGGGTTCGCCCGGCAACCCCGCCTCGGTGAACTTGCCATAGACTTCGAGTCCACGGGCCGTGATCTGGGCAACGTGCCCCTCGGCAAGTTGCTTGAGGAAGTAGCCGTAGGTGATCTCCGATCGGTTGGACTTGCCCGGGAAGAAGAACAGCACCAGCAGCACCAGCATCGCGATCAGCAGGAACCACATCGCGGGGGTGTTGCGCGTCGGGCGCATCGAGGGGGCGTCCGGCCTGCGGGCTGGCTCTTTCGGCTGGTTCTCCATCAACTCCCTTTCTGGTCCCTGACTCGTCCGGTTCGATCTTTCGCCGTATCGGGCGTGCACAACCAGCACGTTCGCAACAACGGCCGGCTGAGCAACATTTGGCCGGGCGGCGATGGCTGGGTAACGATGGGTTGGGGCGATAACGCGTCGTCGGTCGGGCCTCGTCGGCGCGGCTCGCCAGGGCCGCACGATATCCGCGCTACCGCCGCATCGCATTGTAGCGGATTGGAGGCGGCGTTACGACGGATCGATTGCCCGAGGGCCACCGATGGTCGAGCGAGCGACGGAGTCGAACCGCGGGGTGAGCCGCTTGTGGGTGCGGACCGCCTCATGGTATTTTCGGGAGATTTGAATTGCTCGCCGAACCCGTTCAGGGACCCCACGGTCCCCGCCGCTCGTGGCAGCGATTGTGGCCATCGACGAGCTTAGTTGCGACCCCCCTGCATGAGGCGGCGCCGTGCCCCGTCGGGACGACATCCACAAAATACTGCTGATCGGCTCCGGCCCGATCGTGATCGGCCAGGCCTGTGAGTTCGACTACTCCGGGACCCAGGCCTGCAAGGCTCTCCGTGAGGAGGGCTACGAAGTCGTGCTGGTGAATTCGAACCCGGCCACGATCATGACTGACCCGGACATGGCCGATTGCACGTACATCGAGCCGCTTACGTGGCAGTTCGTCGCCAAGGTGATCGAGGTCGAGCGGCCCGATGCCGTGCTGCCGACGCTCGGCGGACAAACGGGCCTGAACCTGGCGATGCAACTGGCCGAGCACGGCGTGCTGGAGAAGTTCGGCGTCGAGATGATCGCCGCTATCCCCGAAGTGATCGACAAGGCCGAATCGCGCGACCAGTTCAAGGCGGCCATGGAGAAAATCGGCCTGGACGTCTGCCGCGGCGAGACGGTCGGCAATCTCGAACAAGCCCGCGCCCTGCTCCCCGAGATCGGGCTGCCGTGTGTCGTGCGGCCCAGCTTCACCATGGGGGGGACCGGCTCGAGTATCGCCTACAACCGCGAAGAGTTCGACCACCTCGTCAGCAAGGGCATCGAACTCTCGCCGGTGCACAGGGTGCTGCTGGAAGAGTCGATCATCGGTTGGAAAGAGTATGAAATGGAGGTGATGCGCGACGCCGATGACAACGTCGTGATCATCTGCGCGATCGAGAACCTCGATCCGATGGGGGTGCACACGGGCGATTCGATCACGGTGGCGCCGGCACAGACGCTCACCGACAAGGAATACCAGCGGATGCGCGACGCCTCGATCGCCGTGATCCGGGAAATCGGCGTCGAGACGGGCGGCTCGAACATCCAGTTCGCGATTCATCCCCACACCGGGCGGATGATCGTGATCGAGATGAATCCCCGCGTGAGCCGATCAAGCGCGCTGGCGTCGAAGGCGACCGGGTTTCCCATTGCCAAGATCGCCGCCAAGCTGGCCGTGGGCTACCGGCTCCACGAACTGGCCAACGACATCACCCGTGAAACGATGGCGTGTTTCGAGCCGACGATCGACT
>JAGQPT010000104.1 GCA_020426575.1 Planctomycetales bacterium | reverse complement strand
GAGAAGCACAAGAGCACGACGACGCAGAGCCGCGGTGGACGCGTCGGCCTGGCCGCCCAATCCGGGGCGAACAGCGCCCTGTCGCTCGGGGGTTCGGACGGTGGCACAAACTCGCTCGAGAGCAACGAGTCGAAGGAAGACTTCCGAACGGCGCCGTACGAAAAGACGCTCACGGAAAACGCGGCGCTCACGCCCGAGAGCGTGACCGTGGCGGTCGACGTACCCCGCACCTACATCGAACAGGTGTTCCGCGAACAGCAGGCGCCGACCGCCGAGGGAGAGCAACCCGTCGAACCGACCGAACAGCAACTGCTCGCCATCGAATCGACGGTGCGGCGGAACTTGCTCGCACAAGTGCCGAACATGATCCCGCGAGCCGCGGGCGTTGCCCCCGAAGACGTCGTCGCGATCTCATTCTTCACGCCGAGCCGGCTTCCGGAAGTCGAGGGACCACCCATCACGGAGACCGCCTCGAGCTGGTTGGCGATGAACTGGACCACGTTGGGCACGTTCGGCATTGCCGGCTTCGGACTGATCGTGCTGCGTTCGATGGTCAAATCTTCGCCCACGGTCGCGCCGCTGGCTCCGCAGGTCGCGTCAGCACCATCGGAACCGGCCTCAGAAGAGGCCAGCGACGGCGGCAAAACTCCCACCCGTCAACTTCGCCGCAACATCCCCTCCGGACCGAACCTCGCCGAAGAGCTGGCCGAGATTGTTCGCGAAGACACCCAAGCCGCCGCGAACGTACTGCGTGGCTGGATCACCTCAGGCACCTAAGACATGACCGACCGAAACGACAATCTCCGCAAGGCTGCGATCCTGCTCTCCTGTCTCGACACGGACACGGCCGACCGCCTGCTCGACGTCATGGGCGACGACGAGGCGCGACGTGTGCGCGATCAGCTGATCGTGCTTGACGACGTGTCGGCAAGCGAACGCCAGGCCGTCATCAACGAATTCATGCGCAACGGCCCGATCGGCGGTTTCGACTGGGCACCGGCCGCAGGCAGCAACGACAGCCCTCACGGCAAGATCATGGCCGCGCCGTCCGAGCACCTGCTGTTAGAAACGCCACCGAGCACCGGCTACGCGGCGACCGACGAGTACGACGTATCGCCTCCGGCGCGCCCCTGGAGCGATGACCTCCGCCGCGGCGCGACGGCGGCCGCAACCAGATCTGGGGTTCCACCGGTCAACGACGCCGATGAATACACGATCAACGACGACAAGTCCGGAGCCGCACCGTTTCGATTTCTCGACGGCGCGGATGGCGAGCACCTACCGGGGCTACTCGACGGCGAGCATCCGCAAACCGTCGCGCTGGTGCTTTCGCATTTGCCGGCACCCCGCGCGCTGGACGTATTGCGTGGGCTGTCGCCCGCCACACAGGCCGATGTGCTGCGCCGCCTTATCGACCTTGACGAAGCCGATCCGGAAACGCTGCGAGAAGTGGAACGTGGCCTGGAAAGTCGTATAAGCCGTGAGACACGGCGCCGCGAACGTCGCAACACGGGACTCGCCCTGGTCAGCGGCATCTTGCACCAGGCCGACGCCGACGAGGAGCACGAGATTCTGGGCAACCTCGCCTCGTATGCCCCGGCGCTGGCGGCGATGTTCGACGACCGTTTTGCCTCGCTGGATGAACTCACCGACCTGCCCGGCCAAATGCTGGCAGAGGTGGTCGCCACGCTCGAACCCCAGGTCGTCGTGCTGGCGCTGCTTGGCATGACGAGCGAGTTTGCCGAACGTGTGCTGTCCGCCCTGCCCCGTTCGGTGGCCCGCGCCATTCGTCGCGACATGACACGCCTCGGTCCCGTGCGACTGGACGACGTCGAAACGGCACAACACGAAATGTTGGCAGCGGCTCGCCGTCATTGTCGTCGCACCGCCCGGCCGCTCAACGACGTTCCGTCCCCACAAGCCGAACACTCGCCCCTGCGGATGAAAAGCGCCGCTTAGACGACGCAGCAGCGCCCCATCCCTCCTAGCGCAACGCACCCACGCAACCACAACGATTTAGACCAACCGAGACGTACGGCGCCGTTGGCGCCGGTGTCGCCATCACCGAGAGTATCCGCCCCGTGTCGACCGTGATTAAATCGAGCGAACGCAACGCCGGCATCGGTGGCCCGGTGTTCAACTTCGAGGACCTCAGCCAGCAGGCGAACGAGTACTTGGCGGCCGTGCGCGCCGATGCAGCGAAGATCGTTGCCAATGCCCACGCCGAAGCCGATGCCATCCGTCGCAAGGCCGCCGCCGAAGGAAGCGCGGCGGCCGACAACGTGATCGACCAAAAGATCGAGAAGCGATTGCAAGCAGTCACGACCGCCATCCACCAGGCGATCGGCGAACTCAATTCGGCGCGGCAGGCCTGGCTGGCCGAATGGGAAAAACAGGCCGTGCACCTGGCCGCCGCCATCGCGGCGCGGGTGATCCGCCGCGAAGTGAGGAACCAGCCCGACGTAACCGCCGATCTGATCCGTGAAGCCCTCAACCTTGCAGCCGGCGCCGCCCGGATGCAGGTTCGTGTCCATCCGGCCGACCTGGCCGCGCTGGGCGTCCACGTCAAACTCATCACGGACGAGTTCTCCCGACTGGCTCCGACCGAGTTTGTTGCTGACGAACGCGTGACGTCCGGCGGATGCCGCGTGGAAACGAACTTCGGCACCATCGACCAAACGTTCGAGGCGCAGCTCGCCCGCATCGAAGAGGAACTGACTTGAGCGGCGTTCGGCGCACGCAACGCGTTGCCATTTCCAACGCCGGTCATACTCCAACGCCGCAAACACAAACCACTCCACGAAAACCGTACATGCTCACCGCCACGGCACAACTTGACGAAATCACCACGACCGACCTGGTCGGCAGCGTGGCCCGCACAATCGGCATGACGGCCGCCGCCGAGGGCATGCCGGCTCCGGTCGGTGCGCTGGTCGAAATCGAACGCGCCTCGGGCGGACCGCTTCAGGCCGAAGTGATCGGCTTCAACGGTCACCTCACGCTGCTGTATCCGTTTGGCGACCTGTCGGGTGTGCGCCGCGGCAACCGCGTGCGGCTGTGCCGCACGAAACCTTGGCTGCGCGTGGGCGAGCAACTGTTGGGACGCGTCATCGACGCTCAGGGCCGCTGCATCGACGGTCGGCCTGAACCCGTCCGCTCCGATCGGGTCGCCATCGACAACATCGCACCGACGCCAACGTCGCGGCCAAGAATCGACACCCCGCTGAGCACCGGCATACGTGCCATTGATGGTCTGCTCACCTGCGGGCGGGGACAACGAATGGGCATTTTTTCCGGTTCGGGCGTCGGCAAAAGCACGTCGCTCGGCATGATGGCCCGATACACCGACGCCGACGTCACCGTCGTCGGGCTCGTCGGCGAACGGGGCCGCGAGGTCAACGAGTTTCTGGAAAAGGACCTCGGCCCCGAAGGACGCGCCCGCAGCGTCGTCGTGGTTTCGACGAGCGATGCACCGGCCGTGCTGCGGATTCGCGCGGCACTCACCGCGACCTCGATCGCCGAGTATTTTCGCGACCAGGGCAAGAACGTGCTGCTGTTGATGGACTCGCTCACCCGTTGTGCGCAAGCGCAACGGGAAATCGGCCTGGCGGCGGGGGAACCTCCGACGACGCGGGGCTATCCGCCTTCGGTGTTCTCGCTGTTGCCGCGGATCGTCGAACGGGCCGGTCGCACCACCGCCGGCAGCATCACCGCGTTTTATACCGTGTTGGTCGAGGCCGACGATCCCAACGAACCGATCGGTGACGCCGTCCGCGGCTTGCTCGACGGACACACCTGGCTGTCACGATCGCTCGCCTCGCAGGGTCACTACCCGGCGATCGACGTGCTGGAAAGCCTCAGCCGGCTGATGTCCGACATCACGCCCGAGGAACAGCAAGACGCCGCCACGGTCCTGCGAATGCTGCTCTCTGCCTACCGCGATCACGAAGACTTGATCTCGATCGGGGCGTACCGCCGCGGCAGCAATCCGACGGTCGACCTCGCGGTCGACGTTCGTGAAGAAATCCACCAATACCTCCGCCAGCGGGTCAACGAACGCTCAACGATCGAGTCAGCGCGCAACGATCTGTTGGAACTGATTCGCACGTGCCAAGGTCGCCGGCAAGGCGCCGCGAATCAGCAGCGGACCGATACCGCGGGCGGATCACCGATCGCATCCAACATGCGTTGACAGCGCGCCAGGAGCACCACAGCACGAGTGCCAAGACACAGTTCCGACCTTTCCATAGTACTCACCACGTTCAACACAGAGCTCGCTTCGACATCGCGGCGAGAACGGTAAACCGACACGATGAAACCCTATCGATTTCGCCTGGCCACGCTGTTGAAGATCCGCGAGTCGACTCGTGATGAGCGGCGGCGGCACCTGCTGGAAGCCCAGCAGGCGCACGACACGTTGCAGGCGCGCCTCGGCGAAATCGACGATCAACTCCGCGAGGCCCGCCGATTGGCCAGCGACTCGCTCTCAGGTGGCCCCGTCAACGTCGACCGGCTGCTCGACGACGGTCGCTATGAGCTAGTCATGTTGGCCGAACAGGCGATGATCAGACAGCAAAGCAAAACCGTCGCCGAGGAGGTCGAACGGCGCCGTCAAACCCTCGTTGCGGCCGATCGCGAAGTGCGCGTGCTGGAGAAACTGCGGGAAACCCAGCAGGAGCGGCACAACGTCGAGGCGCGTCGCCGCGAACAACAGGTGATCGACGAGGCCGCTACGCTCGGCTACGTGCCACGGGAGGGTAGCCTGTGATTGGCAAACTACTCGGCGGTGCGACGCACCTGGTGATGTATCTGGCGACGGCGACGGTCCTCTCGCAAGGAATCATCGTGGGAAGTCTTTGGTCCACCGGCCGTCTCAATCCGACGAACTTAATGCAGATCCGCGCTTTGCTACAGGGCAGCGACGTCACGGATTTGGTGCCCGACGACGACGCCCCGGAGCAAAACGCCGGCCCGGCGGAACCGTCGCTGGTCGAGATTGAACAGGCCCGCGCCGTGACGATGTTTAACCTGCAGAAGCGTGGCGAAGAGATCAACAGCCTGTACGTCGACGTTCGCCGTGAGCAACACGAAGTCGCACAACGGACGAAATCGCTCACCACGCGTTCGGACCATTTCAACGAACTTCTGCTGTCGACGCGAGAACAGGCGTCGGCGCGTGGCGTGGTCGACGTGCGCACGACGCTGGAAAACCTGGAGCCCTCCCAGGCCAAGGACCAAATCATGCTAATGATCAAGGACGGTCGCGAGAATGAAGTCGTGGGCATGCTCCGCAAAATGGCCGTCGATATCCGCGCCGGCATTCTGGCGGAGTTCGTGGGTCAAGAAACCGAAGTCGCTGACATCCTGGAGCGGATGGCCCGTGGCACTCCCGAAGCCGACCTCGTCGACGAGACGCTGGGCCCGCGCGTCGTGATGATGCTGGGCGAGTTGGAAAACGACGGACCGCAGGCGACAAAGATCCGCCGTTTCCTCGACGAGTTGTTTCCGCAAACCGCCGCCGTCGGCACTGGGAGCACACCGTGACACGATTCGACATCGAACCGAGTGGAGCGGGTTTGCGCCGCGGTGAAGGCACGACGCCCAACCACGCGGCGACGCGTTCGGCCAACCTGCTGACGGTATTCGACGACCACCTGCGGCAGGCACAGGCGCCCGCGGCGCACGACGTCCGTTCAACGTCGACCGCCGACGCGGAACGTCGCGATGCGCCGCCAGCCACTCGGCGCGCCGAGAATCACGGCGGCACTTCATCGCCGCGGGCTGACGACCCGCAGGACCGAGATAAAGCGTCCACACCGGAGCAAACCGACACCAACGCGTCAGGGGTCGGCGCTCAGGCCGTCGCGCCAAACGAACGTGACGGCGCCAACGGCGACAGTGCTGACGACGACGGCGTCAACAGCGACGGTGACGCCGGCGAGGACACCGCCTGGACAGGGCCACGCGACGCGGAAGCAACGCGCGACGACGAGCATGACTCGACGTCGCTGCCGAAAGGCGCGGCCGTTTCGACCACTTCGTCGAACGAAAAGGAAGACGACGATTCCGATTCATCGGCAAATGTGCCAAGCGTGGCCGCCATCGGCCGCATCGCGCCGGCCCAAACGAACGATGGCGAGCCGTCGGCCGACGACGATGCCGGCGAATACGTAGCGGAAGAACGCGTCGACGAAACCACGAGCCACCAACGTCCCTCGATCAATGGTGGACAACGCGGCGGCGATGCCACCGCGCCGTCCCTGCAAGGCGCCGATGCGACAGATTCCAGCGATGCAGTCGGCCGCGCCGAACCAGCTTCCGTGTCGTCCAAAGACTCCACGGCTGAGATCGACGGGACGGCCTCGGCTGAAACAACATCGCCAGGGCAGGACGATGCGCGTGGCGACAAGGCCGCCGACCGCAGTCAGCAACTGAACGGGTCCGACGATACAGCAGCAAGCGCCGCGACGACCAACAAACACCGACATGCCGAGTCGGATGGGGCGAGGCCGGAGCAAGAATTGGCCACCGACGGCGCAAAAGCGAAATCGCGGCGGACGCATTCGCACAACGTCGCACACCACGAAGCAGCGGAGTCAGCCGAACGCCCAGCACCGCACGAGCGACACGCCTCCGACGCCGCCGTGTCACCATTGGCCGCGGGGCAAACGTCCCCGGCGAGTGCCACGCCATCGGTGTCGCGGCCCGAGCAAGCCGCGCAGGTCTTGTCGCAAGTCGCAAGCGACGTCTCGGCGACGTTGGCGAACGACAACTCGGACAGTAGCGGCGATGCGACAGGCTCGAACGACTCAGGACGTGACGGCTCGGACGAACACGTCGATATGCCGGCGCGCCTGCGTTCACAGTTCACCTCCCGCGCCGCCGGCGAAACAGCAACGGGCGACCGGCTTTCGACGTTACAACGAGCACGATTCATCCAGCGAGTGAGCCACGCATTTCGCCTGGCGGACGAAAGGGGCGGCGTCGTAAGGTTGCGTCTCAGTCCCGCGGAACTCGGCTCTCTGCGTCTGGAAATCAGCCTCCGCGACGGAGCGATGACCGCCCGCATGGAGGTGGAAACGGCACACGCCCGAGCCACGGTCGTCGAAAACCTTGGTGCGCTGCGTCAGCGGTTGGCGGACCAGAATATCGAAGTTCAGCAGTTCGACGTCGAGATTGCCGGCCAGGCGTCCGATGGCCGACCGGACGGCGACGGTCGACCGACGTCGTTCGGCGACGCCGGCGGCGGCTTGCTCCAACGCAACCCGGCCGAACGCGCCGCGACCGAAACCGGCAAAGTCGAGCAGCGCGTGACGCGGCGGCTCGATGACCAATCACAGTTGAACCTGGTGATATGACGTACACCCGTCGGGCCACGTTGCGTGGACACCGCCCGGCGCACAATGCCTCAAACCGGAGCACCAAAGCATGGAAACGTCGGGTGTCGGAGCATCCTCACAGGCGACGTCCAACGGCAAGAACGACGCCCTGCGCGGGCTCGAACTTGGTCACTTCATCGAGTTGATGGTCGCGGAACTGCAGAACCAGGACCCGCTCGATCCGATGGACAACAGCGAGATTCTGCAGCAGATCAGCCAGATCCGCGAGATCGACGTCTCGGACCGGTTGGGACAAACGCTTGACTCCGTGCTTGCCGGCCAGAACTTCGCCAGCGCCAGTGCGATGGTCGGTAAGTACGTCCGGGCGCTGACCGATGCAGACGGCTATATCGAAGGGGCCGTCGACAGCGTGTCGATCGCCGGAGGCCAGGTGAAAGTGCACATCGGCGCGCAGACTGTCGCGATGGACAAGGTCGCGGAAATCTTCAACGAAGAACCCACGGCCGACACCAACAACCTGGCGACCGACGGCGCGGCGTCGTAGCGCCGCCTCCGCCGTGGCTCGCGGGCCGCGATACAACATCCCGCAGGAAAACTCATTCAACCCAGCACGATGAAGTCCGGTAACGGGCAACCACTCACCTCGCCGGCCCGCACGGCGATCGTTGTCCCGCGACGGGAACCATAACGAAAGGAAGCGATCATGGGTCTTTCATCCGTACTCAGCACCGCCCTGACGGGCATGACCGCCGCCGAGACGACGATCGACGTCGCCGGCAATAACCTGGCGAATTCGCAGACCGTCGGCTTCAAACAGTCAGAAGTCGTCTTTGCCACCCAGTTCCTGCAAACGCTCAGCCTCGGTGCCGCGCCAACCAGCACGTCCGGCGGTACGAACCCGCGACAAATCGGTCTCGGCTCGCAAGTCTCGGCCATCACGCCCGACTTCTCGCAGGGGTCGGTCGAAATCAGTTCCAACGCGACCGACTTGGCGATCCAGGGCGACGGCTTCTTCATTGTCGAATCGCTCAATAACGAACAGCTTTACACCCGTAACGGCATTCTTCAGCTCAACTCCGCCAACGAGTTGGTAACCACCAACGGCGACCGTCTACTGGGGTACGGCATCGACGCCAACTTCAACATCCAGTCGACCGCGCTAGCGCCGCTGGAAATCCCACTCGGCTCGGCTGCGATCGCTCGGGCCACGGAAAACGTCTACCTCAGCGGCTCGTTGCGTCCGGACGGAGCCATCGCCGACACGGCAACGATCCTCAACTCCGACGTGCTCGGCACGTTGCAGTACACCGCACCGGTCGCGCTCGGCACGACCGACCTGGCGGCCGTCGCCGTGCCAGGAGCGTCCTCCACCGCCACTAGCGCGAACGTCGGCGGTGGTCAACTCGTTGCCGGCGACACCTACGAGTATCGCATCGTTTTTGCCGAGCGGTCGGTCAGCGATCCGTTGAACGTCGATGGCAGCGAGACGGAACCTTCGGCCGCCTTCTCGGTCACGGTGGCGGGAGGCGACAACGCGGCAAGCCTCGCGTCAATACCGGCCATCCCCAGCGATTACAACTACGCTCGCGTCTATCGAACCGAAGCCAATCCCGGCGCGGACCCGACGTACTACTACGTAGGCGAGACAACCGGCACGACGTTCACGGACTCGTCGGTCAGCGACGCCACGTTGACAACCCGATCGCAATTAGACGACACGACCATCAGTGGAAGTTACAGCTACTACATCACGTATTCGACGACCGGGGGTCCCCCCGGGACCGGCACCGAAAGCCGCCCGATGCCGCTGCTCGGTCCGCAAATCGTGTCGAGCCAGCGGGTCCAGATTCAGGACATCCCACAGCCCCCGCCACCGAACTCCGAGGGCTGGACCCACGCCCGCATCTACCGCAACCTCTCGACGAACGACAGCGTGTTCCACTACGTCGACACGATCGACGTCAGCGGCGGCAACCAGTCATACACCGACGCCGTGCCGGACGCGGTGATTGCCGGCAATGCACAGATCGACCTCGACGGGCCAAAGATTCAATCCGCCACGCGGCTCGTCGACGTGATCCGCCGCACTTCGGGCACGAACTACGAACAGGTCTTCAAGGACGGAGTACTCACGCTCGACGCTTCCAAGGGCAACGTGAGCACGCCGGACGGTTCGGACGACAATGTCCCGCCGCTGCGGATGGAAATCCATGACGGCACCGGCCCCGAACCCGCCACCACGGTGCTCGATTTGATCAACTTTCTCGAACGCGGTCTCGGCATTCGTGAGGTACCCGGCAGCGTGACCTCGACGCCGTTGCCGTCCGACTCCTCGGGCGCCAACCCCGGTGGCTCGGTCAACTCGTCGGGACAGATCGTGTTGGTGGGAAACAACGGCACGGCGAACGATATCGCCATCGAAAAACTGCTGCTCACGCCGTCGGGCGGTTCCGCTCCGTCAGAAGTGAAGTTCGGCTTCAACAGCGTGCAGGAAGCGACGGGCGAAAGTGTGCTCACCTCGTTCCGGGTCTACGACTCGCTCGGTATCGCCATCGACGTGCGCTTGACGGCCGTGCTCGAATCGACCAACTGCTCGGAAACGACGTATCGCTGGTTTGCCGATGCCTTCCTCAACGACCCACTCGATCCGAGTGGTGCCGCGGTCCCGGCCGTCGACGTGTCGGTCGGCTCGGGCATTATCCGCTTCGACGGCAACGGCAAGTTGATCCCCGGCGACGGCACTACAATCACGGTGCAGCGGTCCGATGTTCCCTCGACTTCGCCGTTGAGCTTTGAAATCGACACGTCCCAGCTTTCCGGTCTGGCCGAAGAGTCGTCGCTCGACGCCTTGCGGCAGGATGGTTTTCCCCCGGGACGACTCACCGACTACATCATCGCCGAGGACGGCGTGATTCGCGGCGTTTTCAACAACGGTTCGGAAAGAGACCTCGGTCAGATCGTGCTGGCGCGCTTCGCCAACAACCGCGGTCTGACGCAACGCGGGCTCAACCTCTTCGCCACGGGAGTCAACTCCGGTCTGCCCGTGACTGGTCAGCCCGGGCAAAACGGCATCGGCACATTGGTTGCCGGTGCGACCGAGTTGTCGAACACCGACGTCGGCCAGAACCTCATCGACCTGATCCTGGCGTCGACGCAGTATCGCGGCAACACCCGCGTGATCACGACGTCGCAGACGCTCTTCGACGAGCTGCTGAACCTGCGGCGATAACGACAGGCCGGCTCAAGTCCGCGTCCCCCCCCTGGTGACCTAAGTTTTCGAGATACTTGTTCCCCCTTTAACCGGCTGCCTGCCGTTTGTTCCCCTCAGAGGACCGACGACCATGATCAAAGTCACGCGTCTGGACGGCGAAGCCTTTGTGATCAACGCCGACTTGATCCGTTACGTCGAACAGCGTCCCGACACGTTCATCACGCTCACCAGTGGCGAACGGATCATCGTGAAGGAATCGATCGACGAAGTGGTCGCTCGGGCCGTCGACTACCAGCGGTCCAAGCACTTGCTGCCGGCGCCGCTGCCGCTGACTGCCGATCAACCGATTGCAGCCCCCTGATGATGCCGACGGCGGAGACGGCCGCTCACTCAGGGCGCGTTT
This sequence comes from Planctomycetales bacterium, assembly GCA_020426575.1. Taxonomy (GTDB): domain Bacteria; phylum Planctomycetota; class Planctomycetia; order Pirellulales; family JAEUIK01; genus JAGQPT01. The sequence continues at coordinate 4,919 of JAGQPT010000104.1, read as the reverse complement.
CCCGAGGGCGACGAAGACAAGGAATAACACTTCATGGATTTGGCAAGCGTCATAGGTCTGTTGATGGGCGTCGCCTTCATTTTGATGGCGATCCTCAGCGCGCCCGGCGGATCGCTCTCGGCCTTCATCGACGTGGCCGGTGCGCTGGTCACGGTCGGTGGTGCGTTGGCCGCAACGATCATTTGCTTCCCGCTCAAGAAGACGCTGGGCATTTTCGGCGTCTCCAAGAACGTGTTTTTCAACAAGTCGGACGACGTTCGCGAGTTGATCGCACTAATCGTCAGCCTGGCCGAAACGGCCCGCCGCGAGGGTCTGCTGGCGTTGGAAGCGAAGATCGACGACATCGACAATTCGTTTATCGTGCTCGGCATCCAGATGGCGGTCGACGGCACGCAGCCCGAGATGATCGAAGACATCATGCGCAACGAGATGGACGCGATCACCGGACGCCATAAAGATGGCAAAGCCCTCTTTGAACAAATAGGCAAAACAGCCCCGGCATTCGGCATGATCGGCACCTTGCTCGGTCTGATCCTGATGCTTGGCAACATGGATGACCCCGACGCACTCGGTCCCGGCATGGCCGTGGCCATGATCACAACGCTGTACGGGGCGGTTCTGGCGAATCTCTTCGCGATTCCCTTTGCCGAAAAGCTAGGCTTTATCCACAAGGAAGAGTTGCTGGCGATGGAGATCACGGTCCGCGGCATCATGGCGATCCAGTCCGGTGACAATCCCCGCGTGATCGAACAGAAGCTCAACACGTTCATCGCGCCCAAGCAACGCGACTCGGCAAGCAAGGCGGCGTGACGCAATGGCCGAACATGAATGCGAATGTCCGGAAGGCGTACCCGATTGGGTCGTCACCTTCGGCGACATGATGTCGCTGCTGCTGACGTTCTTCATTCTGCTGGTCTCGATGAGCGAAATGAGAAACGAACGACGTGTGACGGCCATGATGCAGGCGATGCGCGAACAATTCGGCTACGACGCCTCGGCCGCCGCCTCGATCCCCGGACACCACCCGGCCATGAGTCAGAAGATGGCGGACCTGGCCAACCTCGGCCGCTCGAAACGCAAGAACCTTGAAGAAGGGGGCAGCAACTCCGTCCGCGCACCGGTCGGCGCCCACGCGCGGGTTCGCTCGATCCGCACCACGGGCATGGACCGCAAGGGCGGCGCCGTGCTGTTTGACGGGTCCAGCCCGCAGTTGGACGACACGGCCCGTGAGCAGTTGGCGACGGTGGCAGAGCAAGTGCGAGGGCTGCCGCAGGTCGTCGAGGTCCGCGGTCACGCCGCGACCGTCGACCAGCGGGGTACCGACTCCTGGGACTTGGCCTATCGTCGGGCCAAGGCCGTGATGGAGCAGCTTGTCGACCTCGGCGTCGACCGCCGACGTTTTCGACTGGAAGTGGCCGGCCCGAACGAACCGGCCCACATCTCCAACGACCCCGAAAAACTCAAAGAGAACTCCCGCGTCGAGGTCTACCTCCGACAGCAGTTGGCCGACGAGGCGCGGGGAACCGAACAGGAACGAGCCGGCAGGAACACGGCGGGTTTTCAGCAGGATGCAAGCTAAGATTGGCCGAACGAAACCTGGTAACAAACGATGGCTAAGAGTGAAAACGACAGCGTCCCGGAAGCAACCCCGGTCGACGAAGTGCCGACGACCGGCTCCTCCCGAATTGCCAGGCTCCGCATCCTCGGCGTGATTGCCGTGGTGGTGATCGTCGAGTGCACGGCGGCATATCTGTACCTTCCCTCGGCAGACGTCAGTGCGGCCGACGATCCGGCCGAGTTGGAACAACGGGTCGAAGATCTTATGGACGACGAGGTTGCCCAGTTACCCGACCTCTCCGAGGACAACAAGAAGGAAGTCGAGCTCGACTCATTTCAGATCGTCTATCACGACGTCACACAGACGTCGACCTACTCGATCTCGTTCACCCTGTTTGCCACGATTGACAAGGAAGACGCCGAGGAGTTCAGCCAGCGGTTTAAGGAGCGGCAAAACCGCTTCAAGGACCAGGTGATGACGATCATCCGCAGTTCGACTCCCGAGGAACTGACGGACTCGGAGTTGGGCTTGATCAAACACAAGATTTTGAACACAACTAACCGGCTTCTCGGAGGTGAAAAGCCGCTCATCAACGGCATCATTTTCACCGAGTACCGTTTCGCCGAGAGTTGATCGCCATCGGCCGACCGCCGTACACGACGGTGAAGCGGCCCCAGCGCACGGAAGCGCCATGTAGGACGAGCACAAGACATTGGGCAAGGATGAGATCGACGCGCTGCTCAGCGGCAAGTCGGGCAAGCCGGCCGATGCGCCTACGAAACAAAGCGCGTCTCCACCGGGCGGCACTCTCAGCGTTGACGAGATCGAAGCGATGATCAGTGGGGAGGGCTCGCCGAGACCGACCGCTCAAACGACTGGTGACCACGCCCACCAGGCAAATACCGCCGCCGGCGCCGCTCTCCCCAGCGAAACCACACAGGCCGCAACTGCCAACCCTCAAGCGTCTCCCGCCGCGGCGGCGCGCCGACGGGCCTCCTCGTCCGATGACGCCACGATTCAGGACAAGGACATCGAACTGTTGCTCAACCAAGCCGAAAGCGCATTGGCGAGCGTTGGCGGTCGCGAGGGCGCCAACGCCCATCCTGGCGTTCGAGCGTTTCAACTCGACGAGTTCAGCGGCCAACAGCCGAGCGAAGAGGCAGCCACGCTCGACCTGATCCGCGACGTCGAATTGAACGTCCGCATCGAGTTGGGCCGCACCCACATGTACCTGGAAGACGTGCTGAAATTGCACAAAGGCTCGGTTGTGCCGCTCGACAAACTGGCGGGTGATCCCGTCGACATCTACGTCAACGGCCGGTTGATCGCCCGCGGCGAGGTGCTCGTGCTCAACGACAACTTTTGTGTGCGGGTCGCCGAATTGATCGCCGGCGAGGGCGCTCGTGCAGGCTGAACGCGAGCACTCCCGCGTCGGCTCAAGACCACTTCAACAAATCACTTCCCCGTCGTCACTTCCGCCTCGTCCGATTGCGCCGGCCTGGAGTCACGGCCCAACCGACGACTTCCAACCACCGCAATTGAATTCAACAGGCCGATTCGGCTCGCAGTTTCGCTACCGCTTCGCATCCATTTTCGGACGCCGGGCTGCCGCGACTTGAGTCGGCGCACCAAAATCACTCACCAACATCGTTAGGGCACGGATGCCGCCGAAGTTGTTTGCCACCGTCTTGCTCGTCTGCTCGGCGAGTTCGCTCGCCGCCGCTGAATCGGCGCCGCGGCAGCTTTCGCCACAGGCGAGTGCGCAGGCCGTGCCAATCGCCCCCGCCGGCGGCATCGGCGCTTTGCGCGAGGTGCACGGCGCCGCAGACACGGGCCCCGTCACCCGATCCGCGCACCATGCCGCATCGGCCGCGACACAAGTTGCGCCGACGTCGCCTGCTCCCACACACCGCGCGGAGACGTCGTCGAGTCAGCCGGCAAACGGGCCAATGCGACTTTCCCCACGCACGCGCCCAGCGGGGGACGCGACCGCGGACGCATTGGCACCTTCGTTCGACGAACAACGCGACCGGAGTCGCTCGAGCTGGATTGCCACCACGGTCGGAGCGCTCGGCATCGCACTGGGTGCGTTTCTCGTATTGGCTTGGCTGGTGCGCCGCAGTGTACCGACGGCAATGCAGCCGTTGCCCGGCGATGTTGTTGAAGTGTTGGGTCGTGCGCCGCTTGGTAACCGCCAGCAACTGCACATGGTGCGATTTGCCAACAAACTGGTGCTCGTGTCCACCACGCCCGGTGGCGAAATGGTCTCACTGGCCGAGATCGAAGACCGCGACGAGGTGAACCGCATCGTGGCCCTGTGCCGCCGCGGCGACGCCAACAGCAGCAGTGAAACCTTCCGCCGGCTGTTGCATCAGTTCGGCCAGGAACCCGCCGAGCCAGGTTTCGTCGGCGACAGCGGGGCGTACTCGTCGTCTTTCCCCCACGGGCGTCGCGCTCGCGACGAAAGGGGGACGTCATGACCCGACCGATGCAACTCATCCCGGCGCGGTGTGGCTTCGCCACGCGGCTTGTCGGTTGGCTGGTGGCCGCATGGCTGGCTACGACGGTCGTTGCCGACAACCGCGCGTGGGCTCAGGACGTGGTGAACCTGCCCACGAGCATTGGCACGCCCATTGACGGCGGCAAACAGTCGAGCGACGCCGGCGATGGATTGGCATCGCTTGCCAATGGTCCCGCTCTGGACGTCCAGCGTTGGACGAGTCCGGAGAAGCTTGGTTCGACGCTGCAGATCATGTTGCTGCTGACCGTGCTGAGCCTGGCACCGGCGGTGCTGATCATGACAACCTGCTTCGTGCGGATCATCGTGGTGCTGGGACTGCTGCGGCAGGCGCTGGGAACCCAGCAACTTCCGCCGAGCCAGGTGATCACGTCGATCGCGTTGTTCCTCACACTACTGGTGATGACGCCGGTCTGGTCCGACGTCTATCACCAGGGCATCAAGCCGTACACCGACCGCGAAATCGACCTGACGACGGCCGTGGAACGAGGCGCCAAGCCGGTCCGCGAGTTCATGGCCATGCAAATCGAGAACGCCGGCAACGCCGACGACGTCTGGATGTTCCTCGACTATATGCCCGACTGGGACGCCGAAACGGACGACGTAACGTACGAAAACGTGCCGCTGCGAGCCCTGCTGCCGGCGTTTCTGCTCAGCGAACTGAAGACGGCCTTCTTAATCGGCTTCCAGATCTACCTGCCATTTCTGATTCTCGACATGGTGGTTGCCAGCGTGATGATCTCGATGGGTATGTTGATGCTGCCGCCGGTGTTGATCTCGCTGCCGTTCAAGTTGCTGTTATTCGTGCTGGTCGACGGTTGGCAGTTGGTCGCCGGCATGTTG
>JAGQPT010000103.1 GCA_020426575.1 Planctomycetales bacterium | reverse complement strand
GCTTCTGTTCGTACCACGTGGGGCTGAGCGTTTCCTGCTGGAACGACTTGAGGAACTCGGGCGTTTCCGAAAATCCCGCGCCGGGAGTGGCGGCGAAGAAGAGACCCGGATAGTGCACGGCCATCTGCCAACAGCCGGCCCCACCCATGGAGAAGCCGCGCACGGCGACGCGATCGTCGTCGACGCGGTAGTGCTGCTTGGCGTGGTCGAGCGCTTCGAGCACGTCGACCTCGCCGGCGAACTTGAAGGCGTTGCAGTAGCGACCATATGGATGCAACACGATCGTGTCGTCCGGCGCGATCGAGCCGACTTGCTTCATGCGTTGACCGAGGAAGTTGTTTTCGCTGAGCGTCTCGCCGCGGCCATGCATCCAGATGTCGAGCCGAAAGCGGTCCTTGCCACTGAAGGTGTACGACTCGGGGATCACGAGTCCGTACGGCTGCACGGTCTGATCGATCTTCGAGCGGTAGCCGCGCACGACGAGTCCGGTCTGCGTGGTCCAGGGGGCGTCGCCCGCCTGCAGCTTCTCCGCCCTGGCCGTGCCGACGCGAAGCAACTCCTTGGCCGTGTCGACGTCCTGGGGGGCGAAGTACTCGTTGTCGGCGAGGGCTACGTCGACGGCGCGATGAAAAATCTCGACGTCGGGGAGCAGGTCGTGCACGCGGTCGTCGTTGCTCGCCCGAAGCTGCTTGATGCGCTCGCCGAGCTGGAACAGGCCTTCGTTGAGCTCCGCGCGGTCGGTCGCGTTGATTTCAATGCCGGCCGGGGGAACCGGACGCACGCTATCGGGAACGTTGTCTTTCGTTCCGTCCGCGCAGAGGAGCTGGGCCATCATCAACACGAACGTGACGGATGAAATGATACGCATGGCGGGTTCCTACCGGATGCTAAACCTTGCTGTGGAATTTCGTGTCCCGTAGCCTACCTGTTGAGCCGCGGCTTTGATACACGGCGAGACCATCTCCGCAGGCGTCGGGAGCCCGGCGCCTGCAGTACATCGCGCGGATTTACCGGTACGCCGACACCACGCCGATCGCGGAGGAGTGGGCCGAATACTTCGCGCCCCGCCACCACATCGGGCACGTTTCGGGGCGGAACCGAGATCGGCAGGCGGCCCGTCGTCGGCGAGAAGGAAGTCCCTGACACGGCCCAGGCAGTTGGGGGCTCCAAGCGATTCGACGCCAACGATCGGCCCGTACTGAGGTACCTACTCGGCCGACCTCCCGTGATCGTGCATGGCGGTACGATCAAGCTATTCGTGATGCCGCAGTCTCGACAGGCGCTGAGCAGATCTCCTCGGACGGTACGACCGGAATCCATGAAGGATGCGGAGCGGCGGCGTTGTATCGTGCATGCCGATGGCGGTCACATCGCCTACGTGCCGACAACGTCGTGCGGCGTGGCGTGCAGTGTCATGCCGGACTCTCGCGCAGCCAGAAGATGATGTCCAGCTGCGGTGGGGCGACGTTGGACTGGCGGAGCATGTTCAGGCACTGGCAGCGGTGGTGGGTGCCGTGGCAGCACAACTGCAGCAGCGATTCGGTGACGCGGAACTTCGTGTCGGGGCCGCCGGCCGTGACGCAGACGACACGGTCGGCATCTGCGGCCGTGAGTTGAGCGACGAACGCGCTGCGTTGTCTGGCCACCTCAGCATGTTGCTCGGCGATCGCCGGCAGGCTGCGCTGCTCTTCGTCACGCGGGAAATCGGAGCGGTCTGATTGCCAATTCGCCAACCACCATCGTTCGGCGTTGACCAAGTGTTGCAGGTTTCTCCGTAGGGTCCCCATGCCGATGGCGAAATCGCGGTCCAGTTCGGCAGGCGCGACGTCGGCGGCAGCCGTGAAGACGCGGTTCATGGCCCAATCGGAATAGGCGAAGTAGCGCTCGACGCGGGACTTGTCGAACGCGGGGGCCAGGCCGGGCTCGGTTGCCACTTCCAGCCCGAATGCGCGTAGCGGCGGCAAACTCTCCGGGGGGATGTCGCACGAGGGGCGGGCAAGTTTCCAGAACAGATAGTCGAGCCCGGCCGGCACGGTGCGATCAAACGACTTCAAGTAACTCAGCGCCTGGGCGCGATGATGGATGCCGTGATTGGCGACGTGGTGCATCAGGTCGCCCAGCGCGAACGCCCACTCGCGCTGCTGGCTGTCCTGGAAGGTCACGCGGCGGGCAACACCGTCAGCCGACTCGGCCGCCAGTAGGGCGTTCCGCTCGGCGGCCGTTGTTGAGGCCAGCGCGCGGATCTCGGCCACACCGGCACCGGCGGCATCGACACGCAGCGGCCGCCACGGTTTGCCCTGCCAGCGCTCGAGCCAGATCGCCTCGGCCTCGACGATGTGGAACAACGTGTTGCGGAGCGAACCGAAGCCCATCTCCCGCGGCTCGTCGAGCGAATCGTCGGGCAAATCGGAGGCGAGCTGGAATACTTTGGCATTCGCCCAGTCGCCGTGGTCGAACAAGTCCTGGAGGATCGAGACGTGCTGCATTGGTGCTACCTTGTGGCGACAGGAATCTGCGGGCGTTTCGGAGCGTGTCAGCGAGGAATCTAACCTCGGCCGCGTGTGCACCGCAACTCTCCGCCACCGCGCGGGTGGCGAGAACGGACCAGTCGCATGACCGGGTTGCTGTCGTCCAGGTTCGCGGACTTACCGGGCGGTCGTGGTGGTGGCTGCGGCGTGCTGCGCCGTTTGGCAAATTCGCGCGTGACAGTCCAGGACGTGCTTCGGTCTATATGTATGGAGGACCGACCACGTCAGGAACGGAATCCGTGCTTCTCATCACCCCCGCGGACGGCTCGTCGTCAGCGGCTCGTCTTATCAAAAAAACTGACGGTGTCTCCGGCGACCGGCATCCGCGCTCCCCGATTTGTGAAGGAGTGAAGGATGGGCGGACGGAATTGGAAGCAGGCTTTTCGTCGCGTGTTGGCGCTGCGGTGCGAGCAGCTCGAACAGCGAGAACTATTGGCGGCCGACGCCCTCGACGCGTCGATCGCGGAACTGACGGACCCGGCCGCGGCGCCGATCGCGGCCGAGGCGGCGCTGCCCGAAGAACAGTCGCTGGTGGCGACTCGTGCCCGCGGTGTTGCTGTTCCCGAACCACTATCGAGTGAATCGCGGCCGACCGACGGTGTGGGAAACAATCTCGACCATCCCGAGTACGGTGCCGTGGGCGATCGACTCATACGAGTTGCCGACGCCGATTACGGCGACGGTGTTTCCACATTGGCTGGGCAAGACCGCCCCAGTCCGCGGCAGATCAGCAACGCCCTGGCGGCGCAAGACCCAGCGGCGGCGGGGAACGCGCGGCAACTCTCCGCGTTTGTCTACGTCTGGGGCCAATTCCTCGATCACGACATCGACCTGTCCGAGACGGCCGGCACCGAAAGCGCTCCGATTGTAGTGCCGACGGGCGATCCGCTCTTCGACCCCGCCGGCACGGGCGAACAGTTGATCGACTTCTACCGTTCGACGTTCGACGTGACGACCGGCGACGGTGTGGCAAATCCCCGCGAGCAACTCAACGCAATCACGGCGTTCATCGACGGGTCGCAGGTGTATGGTTCGGACCAGGCAACGGCCGACAGCCTGCGGACGTTCACCGCCGGCAAACTGACCACCAGCGAGAACGGTCTGTTACCGATGGACGACGACGGCGCGTTCGTCGCGGGCGACGTGCGGGCCAACGAGAACATTGAGCTGACGTCGATGCACACGCTGTTCGTGCGCGAACACAACTGGTGGGCCGAACGAATCGCTCAGCAGTCACCAGGGCTCGGCGACGAGGCGATCTATCAGCAGGCACGCGCCATCGTGATCGCCGAATTGCAGGCGATCACGTTCGAGGAGTTTTTGCCGGCGCTGTTGGGCGACGGCGTGATCGCCGAGTACGCCGGGTACGATCCGCACGTCGACCCCGGCATCGCCAACGAGTTTTCGACCGCCGCGTATCGTCTTGGCCACAGCCTGTTGAACGACGACGTCGAGTTCTTCGGCAACGACGGCCGCGCGGTATTTGAAGAAGTGTCGCTTGCCGAAGCGTTTGAAAACCCGCAATTACTCATCCAGCGCGGTATCGATCCGATTCTTAAGTACGCCGCTTCGTCACAGTCGCAAGAACTCGACAATCAGGTGGTCGACAGCGTGCGCAACTTTCTCTTTGGCGAACCGGGGGCCGGCGGTTTAGATCTCGCCTCGCTCAACATCCAACGCGGACGTGACCATGGGCTTGCCGACTATAATACGGTTCGCGAGGCTTACGGATTGCCACGCATGGAGAGCTTCGCCGACGTCACGTCCGACGTGGGCCTGCAACAAACCCTCGAAGGACTTTACGGCAGCGTCGACAATGTCGACCTTTGGGTCGGTTCGCTGGCCGAGGACCACGTGCCGGGCGGCAGTGTCGGCGAACTGGTCCAGGTGATCGTCGCCGATCAGTTCACCCGCCTGCGCGCCGGGGATCGGTTCTGGTACGAACACACGTTCTCCTCTCAGGACGTGAATCAGCTCCGGCAGACGACGCTGGCAGACGTGATCCGACGCAACACGACCGTGACCAACCTGCAGGACAATGTCTTCCGCATGACCGCCTCGGTGTCGGGAACTGTGACGGGCGAAGCGGGCGGTGGGCAAAGGCGCAAACACGGCGGCGCCGGACAGGACGCTGCCGCACTGGCCGGCGTTGCGGTCGAGTTGCTCAACGACGCCGGCGAGGTCGTCGACGCGACGGTCACCAATTCCCAGGGGTTTTATCTCTTCGATCGTTTTCTGGAAACGGGTGATTACCAGATTCGGGTCGCCTTGCCGTCGGGCAATGGCACGACGGTGCCGCAGACCGCGGACGTCTTGATTTCGGTCGGTTCGCAGGTCGTGCGCAACGTCGACTTCGGACCCGCTGGCGGCGGGAAGGACGCGAGCCTCGACCAGCGACACCGAGACAGCCGGCGCGACACTCAGCCCGATCGACGCACCCGCCTGCAGGCCCACGACGCGGTGCTCGAATCGGGAGTCACGACCGACCCGGCCCAGACGTTGACCGAAAGCCTTGACTTTGGCGCTGAACAACGCCCGCACCGTCGACGCTAACGACACAGGAGTGTTGCGTCGCCGTGACGGCGTCTGAATGAGCGACACGGCGTGGGCGACGTCGTGTTGTGGGCGACGGCCCCGAGTGCATGCGTCACAGCGGACGCAGGGGCGATACTGAACCGTTGGCGTGCGGCACAGCACGTCAGTCGGCCCTGGTCGGTTTGGGCACGGAGGCCTACCGCGGGGCCGGTGTGAACGCCGAACCTTGGCGAGCGATGCCGGACGGTGGCGGGGCGGTGGCAGGGCGGAGCACCGGTTCGATCGTCAGGTCGTCGATCGAGGCTTCGCCAACGCCGGTCAGGGCGAACGTCAGCGTGAGTTCCGTCGTCTGCGGGGCGGCACGGTAGAGCGTGAACTCGCGCCAGTCGCCAGTCTGATTGAAGCGGCTGGCCAGGGCCTCGCCGGTCCACGAGTCGATCACCAGCAATCCGTCGACCGTACCGGCGATTGGCTGGCGGACGCGTACCCAACCGTGGATTTTGACCAGCTGGCTGGCCTCGAAGCGAACCGGTGGCGTGGTGACCCAAACCGGCGGCGACTCGACGACGTCTGGTGGCGGTGTGCCCGCGGCGGCCCGCGCCGTGAGAGACAGGCAACTTCGACCACCGTGTGGTAACGACGGCGAGAGAGCGACGCCGATTTCCAACGGTGTGTATTCGTGTTGCCACGGCCGCCAACCGGCCCGCTGCATCGTGTCGAGGTCTTCGCAACTTCCGGTGGGCATCTGGTTGGCTCCCACCACCGCCCCGGAGACGTTGTTGGCAAAGGCGATCTGTTGGGGCAACGTGGCGAAGTTCACGGCAAATGGACTTTCGACCGGCGAACTCAATTCGCCGGCCACGGCGTCCCAGGCGGCGCGTTCGAGCATGCGCAGAGGGCGCATCGCCCGCCGCGCCTGTTGGTAGACGTCACTCTCGGCACCGGAAAGCGACGTCGCCTGTTGGCCGGACAGCAGCGCCTGAGCCATTTGTAACCGAGCGCCGGCCTCGGGGAACGCGCGACCGCGGTCGACGATGCCCTGTGAGACCTGCGTCGCCACTTCGTACTTTGCCAGGGCAACGTCGGTCATCAGTTGCGCGGCGCGACTTCGCGTCGCGTTCAACCGCCGCGAAAGATGCGCGATCACCTCGTCGTCGCTGGTGAGCAGAACCATCGAGCTGACGCCGAATTCGGCGAGGCGAATTTCTTGACCACCGGTGACGCGTTCGTGCCGTAACGGGTGCAAGCCGGCGGGGGTGAGTTCGTACGCCCGGGTCTCTTCGCTCACGCCAGGTACGACGAACGTCACGTTATTTAGCGCTGCCTGGTCGGGCACCCACTGCGACGACGCTCCGGTCCACATCGGCAGCAACATCTGGCTGCGGCGCGTCTTCAGCACGGCCGCCGTGACGGGAACGTTCGTGCCGGCGGCCGGAATCACCTCGCCGGGTGAACCCGTGGCCGCCCAAGGTTCGATAAGTTTCAGTTCGAGGTTGAGCAGCTCGAGCACGCGGGCCCGACGTTCCGTGGCCGGGTCACCGGCGTCGAGCCGGGTGTTGCTCTCGAAGAGGATGCCGCGCGAGCCACTGGCCAGCGCCGTCAGCGCCGCCAGGCGAAGTTTTTCTGGCGCAAGCGACAGCGACGGAGCGTTGCCGCCGGTCAGCACCGAAATCTGGTCGAGCAGCGCCGGGTCGGGTTCCGTCGGCAGCGTGACCCAGAACGGTGTGCCGGGCCGCGCGAGTCGCGCCTGTTCATCAAGCCAGCGGCGATACGCCACCAATTCGAGACTCGTGCCCAGCGCTTGCCGCCGGGCGATGAGGAAGTCGACCTGTCGGCTATAGCGGCGCAGGTCCGAGTCCGCCTGACATACCAGTGGGCGGCCAGCGAGCCGATCTCTCTGCCGCACGAAGTCGATCCGTGCCCGGGCCTCGTCGTAGTCGGCCTCGGCAAGTTCCCAGCCCATCTGCCAGGCCAAGACGCCCGAGTACGCCGACCAATTGCTCGGGGCCGACGACAGCGCGCCGGTATCCTCGGCCGTGTCAGCGGGCGGTGGACAGATGACCCACAAGCCGACACGCTGTGCCTCGTCGAGAAGCGCGGCCGAAGCGGGCGTTTGCAACTCGATGGCGTTGAAGCCCAGTTGCCCGAGAAAGCTGAGACTTTCGCCCCGATAGCGTATCGAGCGGACGAACATCGTACGTCCGTCGGGCAGTAGCAATGTGCCGTTGTGGTCGACACGGGCCGCTGACACGTTGCGCGTCTCGGTGCCGGCAAGCGGTTCGGGCAGCGAGGCAACGTCGTTGCTGCTAAGCGTGGCAGCAACCGTTGTCGCAGGAGTGGTGCGGCGACCCGGCGGGCGGACGGCGACGGCCCCGGCGATACGCATGTCGTCCAGCGCGAGGCTGATGCGCCCGCTGCCGGCATAGGCGTCGACGAGCAATTGATCGATGTACGCTTCGCCCGGGTCGATCGTCGTCGATCCACCCAACCGCGCGCGGAGCAAACGCACTTCACTTTGCAGCAGTCGGACCGGGTCGCGAATTTCCAGTCGTTGCCAGCGGTCGACGTCGCCGTAGCGCGTGCCATGCAACAGCACCGTGTAGGGACCACCGGTTGCCGGATTGAGCGTGCGCGGGAGCACGGCTCGGGCCAACAGCGTGACGCCGGGGCGGTTGGCCCACACCCACAGCGAAGCGGACCATTCGTCGATGACGGCTGACGGCGTGAGTTGGCGACTCAGGTGGGCATGCGTGCCGTTACCCATGGTCAGCTCGATCCATTCGGCGAGCTTACCGCCGTGGACGATTTGAGCCTGGCGGAAGTGCCGGTCGATGCGCATCTGGGCGTCGCCGGCGTCCTGACGCCAGACGGGCTCGAAGCTCTCGAAATCGTCCTGCCAGTCGTCCTGCGCCAAGGCGACGCGAGCGGCAAACATGCCGCAGAGCAAAACGATAGCGAGTCCGGTTCGATTCATCGGGCATCGATTCGTCGGATTGGGGCCGCACGTGAGCGGATGAGCGGGCCAGGCCTTGTCGGGCACGGACGTGAAGGGACGACGGTCGCGTGGCTCGAGGCGAGAAGAAACTCCGCCATAGCACGCATCGTTCCGCCGGCGGCTGGTACTTCTGAGAAATGTGGTCAAAACGCCTCGTCCGGCGAAAAAGCGAAACGTCGACGTAAGCGCGTGTTCTAACAGGATTTGCAGAGTCGATCCAGCCGAGTTCGCCGTCCTGAAACCACAACGTGGCCGAAACTGCACGGGCGGACAAATCGCCATAAGTCGTTTGTTTTTAATTGGTTGAGTGTAAGCGTGCGTCGGCCGCTAAGATCTGGCACGCCGCCTGCATTGGGTACCTGCATCAACGCAACCTTGACGAGGACCCACCCTGATGAGCCAGCCGACACGCGTGATCAAGAACGACCTGGACGAACTGCCCCAGGACATCAAGGACCTCTGTGAGGCGGTAACGGCCTTACCGACCGGGAACCGCGGCGGCGTCGATCGACTGGTTCAGCAAGTGATTGACGGCACGAACCGCCGTCGGCGGATTCTCGGCCTGGTTCAAGAGGCGCTCAGCCAACTGCGTCTTGATATGAAATATCTGATGTTCGACCTGGAAGCGACCCGTCGCGAACGCGACGAATTACAGCGACGTCTGGAGTCCCGGGAAGAGTAACCCTATACACACAAACGAGTTCAGCCCTTCCCCGCGAAGCGATCTGAGGCTGATTTCGGCCTCAATTCCTTCACTCCTCCCGCGCGACACCCCGGTCCTCTGTGCCCTGGATCGGGGTGTTTCGTTGCGCTCCGACTCAGATTGACGGCACCGCGCCGAATTCGACGGCACCCCCTCTGGCGAGGGCCTCTTTGGTCGGTGGCGTCAGGGCGTCCGGCGGACGACCTTGTCGCGGTGGGTGCCTCGGCTGGGTTGGCTCGCCGACCCCGGGCGCAGCGATCGTTTTGCTTCGACTTAAAACTATTCCAGCGCGAGGATTGCGACACGCCGACGCCTGGAATAAGATGAACCGCGACCGGCGTGCGGACGTTTGGTCACCAGAGAGCGAGGTAATTGGGGCATGATGGGGCTACGGAATAGAGGACGAAGGCAGCAATGGGCGAGCTCAGTGCTGAACAAATCGCTCAGCGCGCCTACGATCTGAATCTGATCGACAACCGCCAGATGCAAGCAGTTTGGGGGGAGCTCGGTACACACGAGGTTCCCGCCGACGACTTGTTGCAGTTGTTGGTCCGGCGCGAACTGCTCACGAACTATCAGGTCGAACGCCTGGTCAAGGGTGAGCGTTCCGGCTATTTCTACGGATCGTATAAGGTGCTGTACCGCGTGGCCACGGGTAGCTTTGCCCGTGTGTATCGCTCGGTCGACGTGAACACGAACAAAATCGTGGCGCTGAAGGTCTTGCGTCGTCGCTACTGCGACGACTCGGCAATGACCGAGCAATTCTACCGCGAAGGCCAAATGGGCCGGACATTGCGGCACCCGAACATCGTGCCGATCTATGACGTGGTGTCGTGTGGCGCTGAGCACTACCTGGTGATGGAGTTTGTCGAAGGGCACAACCTGCGCGACTTTGTGCGGATTCGCAAGAAGATCGCCCCGGACGAGTCGGTCAAGTTAATGATCGACATCGCCAACGGGATGCACTACGCGTTTGAACGCGGCGTGACGCATCGCGATCTGAAGCTCACGAACATCCTTGTTTCCAGTCGCGGTCAGGCGAAGCTCGTCGACTTCGGCCTGGCAGCGGCCGACGACCGGATCAAGGATGGAGCGCTGGCCGATCAGGAAAACCCCCGCACGATCGACTATGCCGGGTTGGAACGGGCTACCGGCGTGCGTAAGGACGATCAGCGCAGCGACATCTACTTCCTGGGTTGCATCCTCTACCACATGCTCACCGGCAAAGCGGCGTTGCAGGAGACCAAGGACCGCATCCAGCGACTCAGCCGCAGCCGTTACACCGACGTCGAGCCGATCTACCGCGCCGAGCCCGGCTTGCCCGTGGCCGTGACGGCCGTTGTCAACAAGGCGATGGAGCTGGACGTTTCGGCGCGTTACCAGACACCGGCCGAGTTGCTGATCGATCTAAAGATCGCCAGCGACAAGCTGGCAAGTGGCGACGGTGGCAACGGCGAGGCCGAAAGTGAAAACTCGGAGCAGCGGGGACTGTCAAGCGAGGCGGAACGCCAGCGCTGGGCGAAGACGCTCATCCCTGACTCGCAACGCCGTGCCGTGATGTTCGTCGAGTCGGACACGCGGATGCAGGACATCTTCCGAGACGGATTGAAGCGCAGCGGTTACCGCGTGCTACTGACCAGCGATCCGCAGCGGGCGTTGGACCGATTCAGTGCCGATGCCAGCGCGGCCGACTGCGTGGTGTTCAGCACGGGCAGCTTGGGGAGCAACGCCTTGCGGGCATTCAACCGTTTTGGTGAAAGCGAGCGAACGCGGGAGATTCCTTCGATCCTGTTGTTGGGAGAGAAGCAACGGAGTTGGAAGTCGAAGGCCAAGCTCGATGATCACCGCGTGGCGCTTGCGATGCCGATCAAACTGCGTCAATTGCGGTCGCTGATGGAGACTTTGCTGCCGCAGGGCGCTGATTCGGCGCCAGCATCTGCAGCGCCGCAGCCCTCGTCGCCGTCGGGGACGGGGTGAGGCGATTTTTTTCTCTGCCGACCATTGCCGACCCCCGTGTCGTCCTGGCATACTTCTCGGTTGGCTAGCGTCCATAGGTGTCGCCGCCGCGGCCGGACTGGAATAGCGATGCTGTACTGCGCGACCACATGGGAAACGTCGCGCCGAGGTGGGTGACGCGCAACCAGGCGGCATTGGTCGTTGCGCTGGGTGGTTGGCCCGCTCTCGCGTTGTAATGCTTACCGACTAGATCCAAGGGAGACCCACAGTGTCACCAAAAGAAGTTTTAGCACTCTGTCGGGAAAAGAACGTCAAGGCCGTAGACATGCGGTTCGTCGACTTTCCAGGACTGCTGCAGCACTTCACCATCCCGGTCAACAAGCTCTCGGAAGACACTTTCGAAGAAGGCCTGGGGTTTGACGGTTCGAGCATTCGCGGCTGGCAGGCGATCAACGAGAGCGACATGCTCGTCGTGCCGCAGCCGGAGACGGCCTGCATCGACCCGTTCACGGCCGAGCCGACGCTCTCGATGCTCTGCAACATCCAGGATCCGCTGACGCGCGAGGACTATACGCGTGATCCCCGCAACGTGGCCCGCAAGGCGGCCAACTACCTGAAGAGCACCGGCATCGCGGACACGTGCTACGTTGGCCCCGAGGCCGAGTTTTTCATTTTCGACGACGTGCGTTTCGAACAGAACAACCACGAGGCGTACTACCACATCGACAGCATCGAAGGTCAGTGGAATCGCGGTACGGACGAAGGGCCGAACCTCGGCAACAAGCTGCGTTTCAAGGAAGGTTACTTCCCGGTGCCGCCGGCTGACCAGATGATGGACATCCGCAACGAGATGATGCTGGCGCTGATCGAAGTCGGTCTCGACGTCGAGTGCCAGCACCACGAAGTCGCCACGGGCGGTCAGTCCGAGATCGACCTCCGCTTTCAAGAGTTGGTGAAGATGGGCGACGCCATGATGATGTACAAGTACGTCATCAAGAACGTCGCGCGCCGCAACGGCAAGACCGTCACTTTCATGCCCAAGCCGGTTTTTGCCGACAACGGCTCCGGCATGCACACCCACATTTCGCTCTGGAAGGACGACGATCCGTTGTTCGCGGGCAGCGGCTATGCGGGGCTCAGCGAGATGGCCATGTACGCCATGGGCGGGTTGCTCAAGCACGCTCCCTCGATCCTCGCCTTCAGCAACCCCACGACCAACAGC
>JAGQPT010000102.1 GCA_020426575.1 Planctomycetales bacterium | reverse complement strand
GTGCCGCCCCGGTTCCCGCTCGTTTGATGGTGGTTCGTATTCGCTGGTTGATTGGCGGGCGAAAGGGCAACGTTCGTCACGCCAGTCGCCCTGGTAGGAGTTGCGCCGCAGCGTCCCGCCCCACACTCAATATTAAATATATCGAGATATCTCGATATGTCAATGAGCGTTTTTGTGGGAATCTTTCGCCGATTTTCGCCCCGGCGGCCGGCAACGGTTCTTCCCGGCGGCGGCGAGGCCGTGGCCGCCGCCCCTCGCGGGCCCGATTGTACGTGCCGTTAGATCTCCGGATCTTGAATTCCAGGATGTCGAGGCCTTCGGCCGCTCACTCCCTGACTCGCGGCCCGGCCACGGTTGTGGGCAACGCCTGCCACCCGTGTCCGCAGTCGGAAAAAGCAGTAACGGGACGCACTGACCTGCGGGCGCAAACGCCCTGCCCACCGACTCACGGTGAAGCTATGGCAGGACCAGAAACACCACGAGCCCACCCCAGCCACCACCTCCACAACGGGAAGGGGCCGGCCGGGGCAGGCTCGAAGTATTGAACGCGTGAGACGCTCGTCGTGAGTCTATTCGCCGCCCTCGGCAAAGGCCGGATCGGCCGCGTTGCCGCCGGACCGCAGATAAGCGATCAGATCGAGGATTTCGTCCTGCGTGAGCACGTTGATCAGGCCGGTCGGCATTTCCGATGTGTCGAGCACGGTGCGCTGTTCGATCGCGTCCTTGGGCAGTTCGGTCATCTCGCTGCCGTACGGGTTTGTACGGATGCGTATCTTACTGTCATCCTCATCGACGATGCGGCCTGTGATGACACGGCCATCGTTGGTGACGACCGTGGCATTGCGATATTGGTCCGACACGACCTTAGAGGGAAAAATGACCGACTCGAGCAGGTCGCGGGGACTGAAGCGGTTTCCGGCGCCCGTGAGGTCAGGCCCCGTGGCACCGCCGTCGCCACCCACGCGGTGGCACTTGTGGCACTGTGCGGCGTGGAACACGAGGCGGCCGGTCGCGAACGATCGGCTCTTGAGCGTCTGGGGCAACAGCGGCACGATGTCGCTTTCCTGCCAGTTGTGGACAAACTGCCGCGTCGTCTCCAAGTCGGCCACGTCGACCTTTGCTTTGCCGGTGAGCACGTCGGCGAGGGCGTCGCGGTCCTCGTCGCTAACCGTGGCCAAGGCGTCTTCGCGGATGCGGACCAGGAACCGCGCGAAGCTGTGACCACCGACGTACTTTGATTCGGCGAGCTGCAACCAGCCGAAATAGGTTTCCCGTTCCGGAAGCGTCCAGCCGTCGGCGACGTTCCGCAACAAAAAGATGTAGTACATCTGGTCCTGCTGCGTCTGGGCCAGCCGCATTTGTTCGAGCGCCCGGGGAACGATCTTCGGGGCATCGAGATAAACCAGCAGACGGCACAGTTCGCGATTCACCATGTCGTTTTGACCGGGAAAATGCGGATCGATGTTAGCCAGCGCCGCCGCGCGAACCTCGTCGCTCGGCTTGCCAAGGCGAATGAAGGCCAGGGCGTAGGCCCGCAACGCATCGAGCGTTTGCTCTTCGGTCACGCTCCCTAGATCGATCTCGTCGAGTCTTTCGACAATAGCGGCCTGATCGCTGGATGAACCGCAGCGGGCCAGCGCGATCAGTGCCTGGATTCGGGCGTTCGTGTTTGTCTCGGCAAGTGCCTTCTCGCGCCACGTCTCGACCGGCTGGCTTTCGATGGCGACTCGCCCCGCGTAACGAAGCGCCCGATCGTCGCTGTTCAGATAGGGCCAGGCGATCTCGACCGCCTGCGGGTCGTCGTGGCCATGCAGCGACTCGAGCATACGACGGGTTTCACGCGCCTCGGCAGCGTCGGCATCTTCGATCGGCCCCACGGGAGCCGTCGACTCGTCGCCCTGATACGTGACACGATAGAGCCCCGACTGTGTCTTGCGCCCGCCGATGGTGAAATACAGCTGACGGTCGGTGTGGACGATCACGTCGGTCAGTGGCAGCGGCTTGCCCGAGAGGAACGTTTCGAACGTTGCCGAGTAGCTGGCACCCTTGGGTGTAGGAAAGACGGCGTAGAGCTTGCCGTAAGTCCAATCGCAAGCGAACAAGGCGCGTTGATACTTGGCCGGCAACATAGCTCCCGTGCCAAAACAGACACCGGTCGGCGAGCCGAGGCCGATGTCGACAACGGCGCCGACGCTGTCCGGGAAGTAGGCAGGCCACTTGCCGGTACCGTAGCGCCAGCCGAACTCGGCGCCGCTCGTTGCATGGTTGATCCGCGTGGGGCGATACCAGGGGGCGCCGGTGTCCCACTCCATGTCGGCATCGAAGGTGAGGATCTCGCCGTCCTGGTTGAAGTCGAAGTCGAACGCGTTGCGGAAGCCGCCACAGAGAACGGTCCAGGTCTTGCCGTCGGCGTCGGTGCGGGCGATCCAGCCGCCGGGTGCCATGACGCCGTTGGCGTGGCCACCGCCGTCGGGATTCCGCGGCAGCAGCAAATCTTCATCCCAGTTACGGTGGGGAGACAGCGGATCGATGTCTTCAGGCAACTTGGTGTGGTTGCCTGCGATGACGTACAGGGCCCCGTCCGGGCCAAGCCGCACGGCGTGGGGGCCGTGTTCACCGTTTCCGGCAAGTTTTCGCAGCAGTTTCACCGTGTCGAGCTCACCGTCGCCATCTTCGTCGGTCACTCGATAGAGACCGCTCCCCTGGGCGACCTCGCCGTTGACGACGACGTAGACGCTGTCGTGGGCCCAGAGCAGACCGTGCGCCTCGCCGATTTCAACCGGAATGGGCCGAACAACGGTCGTCGCCGCGGAGTCGCCCGGCGTGACGCGATAGAGCCCGCCGTACTGGTCCGAGACGATCAGATCGCCTTTGTCGTCCGAGGTCATGCTGACCCAGGAGCCTTGGATCGGCTTGGGAACCGAATAGAGTCGCTCGACGACGAAGCCTGGCTGCGTCTGGATGTCGGCGGCAGGGGTGGCTTCGACCGTGTCGAAGCTGACGTTGTCGAGATCGAGGTTACCCCAAGGCTGGGTGCCGAGCGCCCCCAAGGCGACGGCCTGTCGCCAGTCCCCGTCCGGCTTGTGCAAACTCCGCCAACCCTTTGCCGCCTCAGTAGAGACTTGCCACGAAGGGTCCGTTACGATCGTCTGGTTGCTGCCGTCAGCCAGTTCGATGGTGAGTCGGAGCAGCAACCCGGCGGCGCTGCCGTCGTTTTTCGCCTCGACGGCCAGTACGTTCGGCCCCTTTTTCAACACCGCGGCGACGTCGGCACCGAGGGGGCGCGACCAGTCGTCGTCGCTGAGCACCGACTGGTCATTTGCAAAAACCGCCATCGCATTGTCGCAGGTGCCGACAAGGCGGGCCGACTTGACGCTTCCCTCGATGTGGAACACCTTGCGGAAGTAAACGGTCTGATCGTCTTGTGCATCGCCGGACGACCATATCCATTGGACTTCGCTCGAGCCGTCGGCCCGGGCCTGCCCGTCGTCAGCCAGAGTCACTGAAGGCGCCACAACGGCGAGCAAGGCAATCGCCGTAACCAATTTGACAGCAGATAGTTCCATCCGGCCGAAAGTGCGGCCGCTGCTCGTAGCATTGTCCGCGAAGCGTGCGTTTTGGTCGTGCGAAGCGGAAGCGGACGTCGACTGCCGAAATTCGCGGGTCAACGCACTGGCAGAAACCGGTGAAGGTGTAGAATCTGGGGAAGACGTAGACAAGGTCAGGGGGCTCCTGTCTGAGGACACCGAAGTGGCCAAAAGGGGGGTGGCAGTGCCGAGCCGATATCGCGCGAGGTTGCGCCGGTGGCGTACGCGTTGGTGAGTTGTATAACTCTTCTACTAACCCAACTGGAGATGGTTCGCAAGCGCTGGACGGTAGTGCAACCGGTCGCCGGTAAAAAAATCACCCGACGGCCCTCCGGGGGGGACTCCATCCGGTGTTGCCGAATCCGGAGCGGCAGCCCCAGGTGAATTCCGCCAGAACCACGCTTATCCACAACGGGAGTCGCGGAAAGGGAGATTTCAGGTGGGTACGGGAAAAAAACATTTGACTCGTGAAAAACAAAGGGTGTAATAGAGACTGGGAAATCGGATTCTTTTAGATGAACTTTTTTGGTTAGTCGCTATCACGGAATGAGATGACTCCGACGTTTAGCCGGTCGATAACCCCATCGGCCGATATGGCAGATCGGACCGGGGACTGAGCCCTGGCCGTCGGGCTCCTGCTGAGAGGATCCACTGCGGCCGGCCTGCGCTATACCGAGAACGAGCGATTCAGGCCGCGAGTGAGCGAGTTGGACAGAGCACCGAGGCGTTCCGCTGTAAATAGGAGAGAAAGCTTTGACGTCCGCGCGTCCGCCAGTGGACGTGCTACACCAATAAGGAACGCATATGTCCGACCGACCGCCGCTCGGCCAACTCGTGGGCATTTGGAATCTGATCACGCGACTTCATCGAATCACCCTGACCACCGCCCTGATGCTCGGCATCGTCCAGTCGGTCATTGGGGTTGTCCGCGCTGAAGACCGTTCAATCGACGGTTCAGGCAACAACGTGAGTAACACGGATTGGGGCGCCGTCGGCACGCAGCTTCGTCGCGTTGCGCCGGACGACTATGCCGACGGCCTTTCGGCGCTTGCCGGCGCGTCGAGGCCCAGTGCGCGCGAGGTCAGCAACACCGTGGGCGCTCAGACGAGCCCCACAGTCAATGGGCACGGCATGACGGCGATGGTCTGGCAGTGGGGCCAGTTCCTCGACCACGACATCGACCTGACGGTCGGGAGCGGCGAGTCCGCCGACATCTCTATTCCCACGGGCGATCCCTATTTCGACCCGTTCAACACTGGCACCCAGGTGTTGCACTTCACGCGTTCCAACTACGACCCAGCGACCGGCACCGTCGATCCCCGCCAACAGGTCAACTCAATCACGTCCTATATCGACGCGTCAAACGTCTACGGTTCCGACGCCGTGCGGGCGGCCGCCCTGAGAACCGGGATAGGCGGTAAGCTCAAAACCGATTTGAACGGACTGCTGCCGAAGAACACGTCGCTGCTGCCGAACGCCAACGACGGGATGTTCAACGACGAAGACATGTTCTTGGCCGGCGACATTCGCGCCAACGAACAGGTCGGTCTTACCTCAATGCACACGCTGTTCATGTGGGAACACAATCGCCTGGCGGATGAAATCGCGATAGCGAACCCTTCCTGGACAGATGACCAAATCTACCAGCGGGCTCGCAAGATTGTCGGCGCCGAGCTGCAGGTGATCACTTACGACGAATTCCTGCCCGCCCTGTTGGGCCCTTCGGCACCTGGCCTGTTGAGCACCTATGACCCCAGCCTGAGTGCCGGCATCGCCAACGAGTTCTCGACCGCGTTGTATCGGTTAGGGCACAGCATGATCGGCGGAGACCTGCTGCGCGTGAAACCCGATGGCACCGTTGCACCGGGCGGTTCGCTCCCACTGCGGGACGCCTTTTTCAATCCGACCGTGCTCACTTCGGCTGACGAAGTCGAGTTCATTCTCAACGGACTCACGAAGGAGATGGCGCAGGAACTTGACGTGAAGGTCATCGATGACCTGCGGAATTTCCTGTTTGGACCTCCCGGCTCGGGCGGTCTCGACCTCCTGTCGTTGAATTTGCAACGCGGCCGCGACCACGGTTTGGCCGACTACAATTCGGTGCGCGTGGCCTATGGTCTGGACCCCGTCGCGACGTTTGCCGACATCACTTCGGATGTCGATCTTCAGCTCGACCTGCAAAGCCTTTACGGCAACGTCGACGACATCGACCTCTGGGTAGGAGCGTTGGCCGAGGACCACCTGCCGGACTCAAGCCTGGGTGAGCTACTGTCGACAGCAATCATCGACCAGTTCGTGCGCCTGCGCGACGGCGATCGCTTCTGGTACCGCAACGATCCGGAATTCAGCGCCAGCGATATTGCCGCACTCGAGGCGACGTCGCTCTCGGACGTGATCATGCGCAACACGGCAATGGAAGGGATGCGCCACCACATCATGACGGTCCCCGAGCCTTCGGCCCTGACGTTTGCGCTGTTGGCCATTGCGTCCGGATGTGTCTTGCGACGACGGTCCGACTGACGCGATCGAGTCAACCGAGCCGAGTCATCCTAGAGAACCGACGCAAATCTCACTGGACGTCACGTCCCGCGCGTGACGTCCAGTACTTTTTCCAGGAGCCGGCCGTTGGTCGCGATTCCCTCACCAGCGTCGATCGTACGGTTGCCCTGAAAATCGGTGAAGGTGCCGCCGGCCTCTTCGATGATCGGCTGCAGGGCGGCTGCGTCCCAGACGTTCATAATGGCGTCGATCATCACCTCGGCTCGACCGGTGGCCACAAGCAGATAGCCGTAACAGTCTCCCCAACTCCGTGAGATCCAGGCGGACCCTTCGATCGCCGCATACACGTCGCCGCGTCCCTGTCGGGCAAAAGAGGCCGCGTCGGTGACGCAGAATAGACAATCCTCCCAGCGATCGACGGCCGAGACGGTCGCCAGGCGTGGTGCGGAGTCGCCCTGTTGGTACCAACACTTTTGTCCCGTCGCGGCGTAAATGTGTTCGTCCAGGGCGGGAAAGGACATGGCACCGATCACGGCCCGGCCGGCGAACTCCACGGCCACCATCGTGCCCCAGAGCGGCACTCCGCGGATGAAGGTCTTCGTGCCGTCGATCGGGTCGACAATCCAGCGGAAGCCGCTTTCACCCGGCCGCTCATCGTATTCTTCGCCGAGAATCCCGTCGCTGGGGAACTTTAGACCAATCTGCTCCCGGAGAAACTGCTCCGTGGACCGATCGGCCACGGTGACGGGCGACGTGTCCGCCTTACTATGGACCTCGAGGTCTTCGCGGCGAAAGTACCCCAGGGCCAATTGGCCGCCGGCGATCGCCAAATCGCGGGCAACCTCCATACGGACTGCCACTTCCGTCGCCGGTGGGTCGGGGCGTTCAGTTTGAGATGCGTTCATGGGGCCAAACCTAATCATCCGGGGCCCCTTTGCCAACGCCCGCCAACCCCGAAATCTCGCCGAGGCGCCGGCGTTGCGGGAAGACGATGTGAGGGAAGACGATGAGTGCGTCCCAGTGAAGCCGGAAGTCGGTCGTTTCCCCGCCGTGGTGGGAGCGGCCGGTTCCGGGACGGTGACGTGCCGAGCGGCTCGAACGCCCGGCCTGTCCGGCCGAGGGCAAACGCGGCAAAACGCTTGCCTTGCCGTACCCTTCTCGGGTAGCATGGGAAAGGCACACCCTATACGTCATATGTG
>JAGQPT010000101.1 GCA_020426575.1 Planctomycetales bacterium | reverse complement strand
TCCGGGACGTGTTTTCAGTACGGCCGTGGCACTTCGACGTGATGTCGACAGGACGGCCTGGGACCGACTTTTTCCCGTGTTTTTCCGGGCGTGGTAGCGGCAAACGCTCCATGCTCGAAGGCGGAATTCGGCGGCTAGATCGTTTTGGCGCGACGTTTGCTTTTCACGTTCACCACGACAACAACGACGGCCGCAAAGTCGGCCTGACCACAACCGCGATCGGAGGGTTTCAGCCATGTTCCAGCAGACGTTCCAACGAATCGCCTCGGCGACGATCATCGGCAGCGGCCTCGTGGCGACCCTGGGCAGCGCTGCACAGGCAGCAGATGCGCAGATGTTCAACCTCCCCCCTTTGCCGGCGTCGGCGCGAGAGTGCATGTTCCGCGACGCCATCAGCGACGCGCGGCAGCGCTCGGAACTTGTGCAACCCGAACTGCAGCAGGAATTGTTCCGGGCGTCTGCCGCGCTGTCGGCTGGGGATTGGGGCTGGGCCCTCGATGAAACGTCGCGTCGTGACGGTGGGGACCAACTGCTGAAGTACCTGCAGTCGTCGGCTGGCCACGTCGAACCAAACACGTCGGCGACGATGTTCCGCGATCAACTGCGACTCACCAGCATCTACTGATCGCCCGAGGGTCACGGTGGTCGGAACCCCACCAAGTGGGGCGCACCCCGCGGCACACGAAGGCCGCTACGCCCAACCAGAGAAGGCAGTGGCACGCAACGGCGAATCACGGAACCCGACGAGTCACGGAACCAAAGAAGAGTCAATCGGCATTGAGGCGAAATGCAAGTCCACCGCATGGCGGACCGTTCGTCACGACGAGGCACCACGAGACGAGGCAGTTACCAGTAGCGAGAATTGGCACTGGCACGCAACGCCACCGGAAAAGAGTAGGCGCCGGAAAAGAAAAGGCACTTGCGAAAGTTGTCGCCCGACCTCCCGAGGCAAGCTGGCCGTGGAAGAGACCCACGCTCGTTGGCCAGCCGAGAAGCGGCCGTCGTTGTCCCCAATCGGGATGACGACGGCCGACTTCGTTTTCCATGCGGCAGCGCCCGCATGTAGCGTCATGCTGATCGTATTGCCCTTCGTGGCAGCATTTGCTCAGGCCGCCCGCTTGTCTTCGTCACTGGCGTCGACCAGGTGGCGGAACTTGCCCCGCCAGCCCGTGCGACGCAGACCGTCGAAATCGCAAAACTCCACGCGAACTCCGTCGCCCCACCAGGCTCGCAGTTGTGCCGAAATCGGTGCGTGCCGCGTTACATCGGGAACGACCATCCGCACGGTGAGCCGGCCTTCGGCCTGCTGCTGGAATTGAAATTCCTCGATTCCTCCCAAGCGGTCGAACACGTCCTGAAGATAGTGCGTCGGGTAGGCCGCGTCGCCGATGTAAACCAGGTCGTGGATGCGGCCCTGTAGTTCCCAAATATGCCAGCCGGTTTCATCTTCGCCGAGTTGGGCCAGATCGCCCGTTCGGTACCGCACCAGCGGCATCGCCTCGTTCAACAAACCGGTGAGGACTATTTCGCTCGAACCACTCTCGTGTTCGATCACCTCGGGCCAGGCCACCGCATCGAGCAAATGCAGTCGGCGCCGCGTTTCCGCGAGTTGTTCGTAGGCCAGCACTCCGAACTCGGCGCTGCCGTAGCGATTGATCGCCCGACAGGCGAAGGTCGCCTCGATCAGGTCACGCTGTCGGTCCGTCAGCACCTCGCCCGTCGATTCAAAAACGCTGAGCACGTTGTGGGCTGGGTGACCCTGACGCGCCACGTAGCTCGCCAGCGCGAACATGGTCGATGGATGACACTGCACGAGTCGCGGCCTGGTCCGTCGCAACTTCCGCCAAAGCGTTTCCATGGCGTGGTCGTCGAAATGGTCGGTGAACACGTTCGTGCGGTTCAGTGCCTGCGTCTTAAACCACTCGCGCAGTCGCGCTTGCCAGGGAAACTCCTCGGGATAGCGGCTTGCGAGGTGCATCTCGCGGTGCCAGCGCCGTTGGCCCACCGATTCGAGTGCCGCTCGATTGACGGCCGCCGTCCAATCGAGCGCCGCGGGCGAGTAATAGACGACGGCCGAAGGTCCCGTCGAACCGCCCGTCTTCCGGGCATGGAGCACGCCGCGCTTGGCCCGCTGCGAGATGAGCCGGTCGCCTTGCTCGCGAATGATGTCCTTGGTAAGTACTGGCAGGTCTTCCAAGTGCCGCGTGTCGCGCAGCAGCTTGGTCGGGTGGAATCGCAGGCGGCGAAAGAGGTCGCGATAGTACGGTACTTCCTCGCCGGCGTGTTCGAGCACGTTGGCAAGCTGACGCTGCCGCAGACGCCGCCGCTCCGTAAAACTTTGCCGCGCCTGCTGGCGCAACTGTCGAACCTTGGAAAGGATGTCACGACCTTCACGGTATTGGGCCAGGGGGTACACGACCCAGGCGTTGATAAACCGCAGCATGGTGGGATTCCTTCCCGGTTCGACTGACGTGTCTCGCTCAGACGCTCGCCGCAGCGGCCAACATCGTTTCATACGCCTCGATCAACTGCTCGGCCGTGCGATCCCAGCTGAATCGCGTGAGCACGTGTTGGCGTAGCGTTGCGTTCGGCGTGGCGGAAAGCGCGCGATCAATGGCCGTGGCGATCGCCGCCGTGTCGCTGGGCGCGACGTACTCAACAAAGTCGGCAAAATACTCGCGCGTGGCGCCGACCCCGGTGATCACGATCTTGGCGCCTTGCGTGGCGGCTTCGAGCGCCGCCAGTCCCGGTGTTTCCAGCTCACTTGGCAAAGCGAACACCTCGCAGGCCCGATACGCTGATCGCAACAAGGCGTCGTCGCGCGACAGCGGTCCGACGTGCCGCACGTTGTCACCGGCGCGGTCGAGGCACGCGTGATAATACGCCTCGTCGCGGACGTGCCCGACGAGCACCAACTCGACGTCCAGCGAACGGATCGCCTCGATCAACCGCAATTGGTTTTTTCGCGGCTCGATGTTCGCCACACAGAGCACAAACGGGCCGTGAACGTCGAACCGCTCGCGAAACACATCGGCATCGGCCAGCTCGGCGAACGTTTCGTCGACGCCGTTGTGGGTCACCGTGCACTTCGCCGGCGAAATGCCGAAGAATTCGACCAGTTGGTCGCGTTCGGCGAGTGAATTGGGTAAGACGCGATCGCAGAGGTGCAGCAGGTGCCGCATCTCGTCGACGGGAAACCGAGGGACGTTCTCGTCGGTGAGCCAGACGATCGGCGAGATCGCCAGCGGCCGCCCGATGTTCTTCACGTGGCAACAGAAATTTGCCGAGCCACCCTGCAGCGAAAAGTAATGAACGACGTCGGCCGTGCGCAGCTGCGGCTTCCAGACGTCGAACAGGTCGACCTGCACGCCGCGCCGCTGAAGCGCGGCGCGCGACTGCAGCAATTGCACCTCACCGCCTCCCGGGCAATCGAAAGCAACGGGATAGGTGTTGAGCACCACGCGCATCAGCGCCCTCCCACACCGTTGGCAATCACGCGTTCGATGGCCGACCAGAGCACGGTGCCGTCCGATTCGCGGCGCCAACGGGCCAAGCGAGCTCGCTGCCGTGTTACCAGCGACTCGCGCATCCATGCCGTACTCAGCACCCGGTTCATGTCCGCCGCCATCGACTCGAAGTCTTTGGTGAAATATTGCCGGCCGGACCGACCCAGCGTTTGTGAGACACCGTCTTCGGCGTAGGCGAAGATCGGCAGGCCGAAGTGCATCGCCTCGATCAGTGGCACGCAAAAGCCTTCGTGTTCGGTCATTGTCACGAACGCACTCGACGATTCATACACGGTCTTGAGTTGACCGTCGCTGATGTGGTCGAGCATGTGGATGCGGTCGGCGACGTCGGCGTACGTGTTCTTCAACAGGTATTCGAGATAGTTGGCGTAGCCATGCAGGCCACAACCACCGACGATGATAAGCGCGCTGTTGTTGTCCCAGCGGGCGTACTGGCTGAATAGCGCCATCAGGTCTTCCACGCGCTTGTGGGGGGCGATGCGTCCCACGTAGAGCAGGCGGTTGGTCTGCTTGGGAAGTTTGATCGGTGCGGCGTCGATGCCGGCCCAGCGGTCGCTGCTCACCAGCGGCGGGCAGACGACCACGTCGCGAACGGGCGATTCGTCACTACCGCCGTCAACTTCCCCGTCGGCGTTTGCCTCGGCAATCGCCGCGCCGACCGACGACGGCGAGTTGAGGCACTGCGCGAGCAGCCTCATGCTGTGCAGCGAGTTGGCCAGGTAGCCATCGAAGGGGGGCAGGGTGGCGAGCTGGACAAAGGCCCGCGAGCAAAACTCCGCGAGTTCCGCGTCGTAGATCTGAAAAAAACGGGGGGGCGTGACGTTGTGGAAGTAGAGAATCTTGCGGCAGCGCAGTTGGCTGATCATCTCGACATAGGGGTCATAGATCGAGAAGTTCAGCACGACCAGGTCGTGATCGCGCACCGTCTCCGGCAAACTCGACACGTGCCGAATCGCACCGCGGACCGCCGGATCGAAGTGTGCCGCGTAGAGCTGGCTTTCGATACCGTTGGCGCGGAATAGCCGGTGCAGATCGATGGCGAAGTTGCCCACCGCGTCGCGGGAAAAAATGTTCGCCGCGACGACGTGGATCGCCGTGTCGCCCGGCCAGCCGTACCAGGCGGCCGACGTGATCGGCGTGTCGGGTTGGTGGATCAACTGCCGCGACGCGCCGGCCGCTTCGAGTGAGTCGGCCCGATTGTGCAGCAGCAACGCGTCTTCGAAGACGATCGCCTCGGTGGTCACGTCGCGCAGCACAACCCGCACGGCCAGGGCGTCTTCGTCGATACCCGTGAAATCGGGGTTTTGCCACTGGTTGGTCGGTTCGAGGCCGTCAATCTCCGCCTCGAAGCCGCCGGCGTTCCGCTTGATCGTCGTCACCAGATCACTCTTGTCCCACAGCGACCACGACCACCAGCCGACGTGCCCGGCCGGATGCACGGGATTCTTCGCCGAATAGATGTCGACGACCAGCGAGAGTTCGCTCTGCCACACGCCGCGGGAAAAACCGAGCGCAAGCTCGCCCGTATCGTCGGTCGAAAAATCGAGCCAGTCGCGATCGAGCGTCACGTAGGGCAACGACGTGGGTGCCACTTTGCTTAGTTCCATTGCGTCGCCACCTTGCTGGTCAATTCCCGAGTCATGTCCATATAGCGTGTGCCGTGCGTCTTCGACGGCTCGATGTGCGTGTTCTCGTGGTATTCGTTGTAGCTGGTCACAAGCACGAGGTTCGGTTGCTGGGCGAGCGACAGCGTGAAGTCGATCATCCGCTGATAGGTGGCACCCTTTTCCCGACAGACGGTGCGATACGGATTGTTTTCGCGGTTGGGGTCCTTGAGGTGGCTGTCGTCGTAGCCGGGCGAGACGGTAGCGATCCGCAGGCCCCGGGCACCCGCCGTCGAGTCGGTGTACGCCTGCTGCCAGAGTTCTTCCCAGCGAGCGGGGGCCGACAGTTCCAGCGGCGAGTACAGCGACCAGCCGTCAAAAACACCCAACGTCTTGCGCTGTTCGTCCTGGGCCGAGTACATCCGCAGGCTGCAGGCGATACGGACAAAACCAGCGGTCCACTCGTCGAGTTGGTTGAGCCAACGACGGTCGCCGTCGTACACCCCGGTCCAGAACACAAACAACACCGGATCACCGTCCAGCCGCAGGTAGGAACTGCGCGGAGTGAACATGCGGTAGATCATCTCGATCGTCGTCTGCAAGTCCTTTGCCTTACAGTCGTATGGACAGAGGTGTATGGCGAAGCGGATCGGCGAGTCGATCTGTCGCGCGATACTGAACACGTTTTCGATCGACGCGACTTCGTAGGCATCGGCACCACGGGCGTCGACGTGCAGGTTGAGCATGGCGAAATCGACGCCGGCTTCTTCCAGCGAACGCAGGTGGGCTTCGATCGTCGTGCCACTGGACGACGGGTAGAATCCCAGCGTGGGCATGTCGGTCACGGCGCCGGACTGTGCGGTGTCGTTCCAGTGCCGCGATCCGATACCGCTGCCGAACCAGCAGTAGTAGTGGACGCCGACAAGGGGCCGGTCGCTGGCGCCGCTCGGCTCCGCGCGGCGGTGCTGCTCGGTCCACTGCTCGTGCGTGTCTTCGATGATCGTGCCGAGTTCTTCGGCGGCCCGATCCCAGGTGAATTGTTTGACGCGTTGTCGCCCCGAGAGTCCCATCCGCCGGGCCCTCTCCTTGTCGTCGCGCAATTGCCGCATCGCGTCTGCGATCCGTTCGGGTTCGGCCGGCACCAGCATGGCACAGCTCTCGTCGACCGCCTCGGTGAAGCCGCCTTCTTCGACGGCGATCAACGGTTTGCCCGCCGCCATTGCTTCGAGCGCCACGATGCCAAACGGTTCCTTCATCGGCGTGAACACCACGGCAAGCGCCCGGGAAAAGAGAATCTGCACTTCGAGGTTCGTCAGCCCGTGGAGGAAGAAGACGCGATCGCTCAGGCCGAGTCCCTGCGTCATGCGCTGCAGTCGCTGTTTTTCGGGCCCGTTGCCGACGATATACAACTGCGCGCCTTCGACGTGACGGATGGCCTCGATGATCAGCTTCATCCGCTTGTGCGGCCAGAGCTGACCGACCGTGAGAAAAATGTTCTCGTCCGGCGGCTGGTAGATGAAGTCCTGGTCATTGACGCCGGGGTAGACGACGTCGGTGACGCCCACGCCATAGACGCGCTCCAAATACCCGGCCGTGTACTTGCTGTTGGCAACGATGCGGTCCGGCGCGCCGAGCTTGTCGAACATGTCGATCGATGCCAGGTAGGCTTCGTACGTCATGTCCGAAACGCGGTCGTAGTTGTACTTCGGATAAATGTGCAGGTTGCGCTGGAACTGGTCGGCGACGTCGTCGAGCGCCTGCTCGTAGCGCAGGTCGTGGAGAATTCGCAACGGCTCGTGCGGATACCAGACCATCGGGTGACGGTCGATCAGGTGCGTCGGCCAGAGGTGCGTGTGGTAGACGTCGTGGGTGCCGACCTCGCGCTCCCAAATCTTCGGCAACAGCACGGCGTTGAGCAGGATCGAGTGTTGTCCCTCGTAGTAGGGGGACAGCGTCTTCACCTCGACTTCGCGGCCGACACCGTGCTCGCTTAGCAGTTGCCGATTGGTCTTCGACGAATAGATCGTGATTCGGTGGCGATGCTGCCAGCGGGCCACGCACTCGATCAAGAGACGTTCGGCGCCGCCGTACTTGGCCAGCTCGGGGATAATGACGGCCAGGTCAAGACCCGACGTATCTGTCGACGGTGCGCTCATAATGGGTTGCTTCGTCCTCGTGCCGCCTCGCAGAGCCGCGTTGACCAGCCGCGCCTGTGCCGCCGCGCCGGTCAGCCGCGCCGATCAGGCGGCTTGTGACTTCGTGGCGGGCTGGGGTTCTGACTTCGCGTCCTTGGGGCCGGCGGCGTGGGACGTCACTCCCAGTCGCTGGTGATACTCTTCGACGACTTCGTGCGGGGCGCCTTGGGCGATCAAGTGACCCTGGTCGAGCAAAAACACCCGGTCGCTGATCTCCTCGACCGTGTTCAGCGCGTGGCTGACGTAGACCATCGTCACGTCGTCTTCCATGAACGCCTTCATCCGATCGACGCACTTCTCCTGGAAGGCTTCGTCACCGACCGAAAGGGCTTCGTCAACGAGCAGAATATCGGGTTCGAGGTGCACGGCGACCGAGAACCCCAGTCGGGCGATCATGCCCGAGGAGTACGTCCTCAGCGGCTGGTCGATCAAGCGTCCCAACTCAGAGAAGGCGATGATTTGGTCCATCCGCTCGCGCACCTCGGCGCGGGTCATTCCCAACAGCACGCCGTTGAGCACGATGTTGTCGCGGCCGCTGAGCTCGTGGTGAAACCCGGCCCCCAGTTCGAGCAGCGGGCAGATGCGTCCTCGGGCCACGACCGTGCCCGACGACGGTCGGATCACGCCGGCGATCAGTCCCAGCGTCGTGCTTTTTCCGGCGCCGTTGCGGCCGATGAAGCTCACGCACTGGCCGCGACGAATCTCGAATGAAACGTCGTTCAGCACGCGCAACGGTTCGCGCTCGCGCAATCGGCGCAGGTGACTGGGCAAATGCAGCACCAGTTCTTTCACTCCGCCGGGTATCGCGCTGTCGACGTGATACTCTTTGCTGACGTGATCAAAGGCGATGGCGACTTCGTCAGACAATTTCCGCAAACCTCCACACCAGGGCGCGGTACACGCCGTAACCAATGGCCAGCATTGCTCCGGCCCACAACACGGCGCCCAGGAAAGCAGTCGCCGGGAATTCACCGTAGTAGAACAATCCGTGCCAGCAGCGGATCAGTGGGGCAAAGGGATTGGCCCACAGGGTCCAGCGATACTCGGCCGGCAACACGTTTTCCGGATAAATGATCGGCGTGACGTAGAACATCAGGTGCATGGCGATCGTGGTGAGCCGCTCCAGGTCGCGAAAAAACAGGTTGCAGGTCGCCACAATCAGGCACAAACCGATGGCCATCGCCATTTGCACGGCGACCAGCATCGGCACCAACCACAACCATGCCAGCGACGGCAAGTGGCCGTACCACAACATGAACAGCATCACGACCGGGATCGAGACGGCAAAATGGATGATCTCGTTGAGCACACCTGCCGTGACCAGAGCCGCGCGATCGAACTTCACCTTCTTGATCAACGATGAGTTGCCGAGAAAGTAGAAGTTCGCCCCCACGATCGAGTTCGAGAGACATTGCCAGGGGAACAGCCCGGCGATCAGGTAGATGATGTAGTTCTCGACCTCGAACTTGCTCATGAAGCTGAAAATGAAGCAGAACACCAACGCAAAGGCCAGTGGGTGCATCACGCTCCAGGCGTAGCCCAGCACCGTGCTCTTGTAGCGAACGCGAAATTCCTTAGCCACCAGCACGGTGACGAGGTCGACGTAATGCCGCACGCGGCGATGCGAAAGCGGGCCCGAGGCGGTCGTCGCGCGACCACCGGAAATGTTACCGGTCGCGGTACTCAAGCTATCGATTCCCCCGGTTCGTCCATGACGGGAGCGGAAACTGCAACGGGACGCGGCCAAGGGCCGTCGCGCGTGGCAACGCCCACTCGGCCGAAACAACCCTGTTTCGGCCGCCGCGGCGCCTCGGCAGCAACGAGAAACTCGGTCAAAGGCGAGCAAAATACCCTATTTGTGACGGACCACGCAATCGCACTTACGCTGACAGCACTCACGGCCGACGAACCGACTGCGAAAACCTGCGCGGCGGTACGGCTGGTGAGGCTCTCCGCGGTTCATCGTTCGCCGTCCGACCACTCCAGCCGCGACAATCTGATCTATTGGAAAACCCTGATGCGTGATAGATTTACGCACGCTTCGATGCCGGTCGAGTCGAACAAGCTATTGTGTTTTCTTACGTACCCCTGGTCTCGCACGTGTCGTCGGCAAGGATGAGCGACTCACAGCCCCCAGGTCCACTGACTCCGCGCTCCCAGTGCCGTTGTCCCTGGAACCGACTGCTCGACCACCGTTGGCTGCTGGCGGCCTTGGTGCTGGCGGCCATTTTAGAGGCCGTGCTGATCGTCCGATCGCCGGTCATCTCCCGCGATGGCGTCACTTTCATCCGCTTCGCTCGCATGTTGCCCAGCGGCGTGAGTGCGGCCCTACACCAGCAGGACCAGCACCCGGGTTACCCGGCGATGATCCTGGCCGCTCGGCAGTTGCTGCCGGCCGACGCCGACGATAACGCGACGGAACAGTGGATACTCGCGGCACGACTCACGACGGCCATTTGTGGCGTGCTCGTCGTGGCCGTCGTCTGGGGCATCACCCGACAGCTTTTCGCGGATCCGGCGGCCGACATCGCGGCGATTGTCGCGGCAACGTTGCCGATTTTGCGGCAGAACTCCGCCGATGCACTTTCCGATACACCGCATTTATTGCTTTGGCTCACCGCCTGTCTGCTGAGTTGCCTGGCGCTGCGGCAGTGGCGGTTGGGCTGGTTTGCCGCTGCGGGCCTGGCCAGTGGTCTCGCCTATTGGGTACGCCCCGAAGGGTTGAGCGTCGCGATCGTCCTTTGCCTGGTGACACCACTCGCAGCTTGGCGAACCGGTGGAGCAAGTTTCCTGCGCATGGCGACGTGCGCGGCAACCGCTGCGGTAGTCGCGCTGGCAACGATTGCACCGTATTCGCTGCTCAGCTCGAAGCTGCTCACCAGCAAGCAGGCCCCGATGGCCCGGCCCGAACCCGTGCTGCCGTACGTCGCACACAAGGCGCTCGTCGAGTCGGAACGGGTGGCGAGCCAACTACCGATGTCGAACGCGTCGACACCCGCCGCAGGATCAGCTAACTCGACGGCCAAGTTGTCGACGCACGTGGGCGTGATTGTGCACACGCTCGGCGAGGCCATCTCCGAGCTTGCCCGCGAAGTGTTCAAGGCACTCCGCGTCGTGTATATCCCGGTGTTCCTGCTGGGCTGCTACTACGTGGGTCGGCACCGACCGCCGCTGGGACCATTCCTCATCGTGAACGCGTTGGGAATGTGGCACGCAGCGCTGCTGCTGTACGTCTTCTTCATCTCCGGCTATATCAGCCACCGCCACGTGTTGCCGATCGTCGTCTTGGCCATACCCGCCTGTGCCGTCGGACTCACCAACCTGGGCGTCTGGATATCGGCCCGACTGAGCATGCCGCCTCGTCGCGGCGTGTTTGCGGCCGTGTTGGTGTGTGCCTTGATCGTGACGCCTTGGACACTGCGTCAGGTGAATTACTCGTACAATCATCTGTTGGTAGCCGCCCAATGGCTCGACGCTCACGCGGCGCCCGGTGCCGTCGTTGTGTCGAACACGTCGCTGGTGCCGTTCTATGCCCATCGGGCGGAAACGTGCACGGATGGATCGGCGCCAACGGTCGACGAAGCGATTCGCCCCGACGTGGCCCAACGCTGCGACTACGTCGTCGTCGACCAGTTGATCGAATACTTCAATCCCGACTGGGAAGCTCAGCTTGCGGCCAACTACCTCGTCGTCAAGCGCATTGCCCCAGACCACGGTGGGCCCAACAGCACGGCGATGACGATCTACCAGTCGCGTTACAGCGGTCACGAACTCAACGGAATCCCGGGCGAGGCCCCCCTCACTCGCGATTCCACTGGTGACGCTTCGGCCGTGCACACGGCGGCGCGCAGCCCGGCGGCGGGCGAAGCACCGGCCGCCACTGCTTCGGCCTCCCTCTGAGGGGCCACGCGGCGGGCCCGCGGATGCCCAGTCCTTCCCGGAGTGGGCTTTGCTGGCAGATCCCGCTTCGGCTCTTCTTGACGCCGGCGTCCGTGTGGGAGCAATCTCGGCGTTGCGCACCAATTCTTGCGTCGAAGCGACCCTGCTCGTCGAGGTGGCGTTCATCGTCGAATCCGTTGCCGGCGTGTTGCCGCCTGCGGCGTCAGCGCGTATGTTGCAGGGCAGATGTCGGCACGTAGTGATGCACGACGCCGTCGAGTGCCGATCCATTTGCCCGTTGCCGCCGCCGGGAAGCATCCGCCCGCCCGATCACGTTTTCATTCAACCCAAGGAAGTGCCCACATGGCAGCGTCCGTCGCCGACCAGGTTCAAGAAGCCCAGGCCGATATCGACTTTTCCAAACACGACTATCAGATCGAACTCGACACGAGCGAAGGGCCGATCGTCCTTGATCTTGATCCGCAGGTCGCACCCGGCCACGTGCGCAACATGGTCGCGCTGGCCAAGATCGGCTTTTACGACGGCGTCACCTTCCATCGCGTTATCCAGGGGTTCATGATCCAGGGCGGTTGTCCGCAAGGCACCGGCACCGGAGGCCCGGGGTACAACATCGAAGCCGAGTTCAACAAGACGCCCCACACGGCCGGTGTGTTGTCGATGGCCCGGGCGGCCGATCCCAACTCGGCCGGCTCGCAGTTTTTCATCTGCCTCGGCACCCACACGCACCTCGACGGCCAATACACGGCGTTCGGACGCACGGCCGACCAGGCGAGCCTGGATGTCGTCCGCAAGATTGGCAGCGTGCCCGTCGGCGCGGCCGACAAGCCGAAGAAGCCGGTGACGATTCGCTCAGCAAAAGTCCACGCTAAAGCCAAGTAGATTTGAGAGTGTGCCTGTGCCCAACGCGCCGTGGGCCAATGGCGACAGCACCATAGCCCAGTGTGCCGAGGCCGAGCGTGCCCTCCAGCGATCCCTCGTCTCCACAGCCGTCTTCCGGCCGCATCGAACCGCTGAGGCCCGTCGAGACGAACGACGCTGGAACGGCGCGCGTTGAAGCGGGGGGGCCGGATCCAGATCGGCTCACGATCCGCCGCGTGGTCGTGCTCACGGTGGGGGTGGCGCTGGGGCTCGCGATCTTCGCCCCGCGTGACAAACCCGACGTGGCGTCGGACGATTGGTGGCGGCTCATCTGGTTCGCGCTGCTGGCCGGCGTGGCGCTGGTGAGCCCACTGTTCGTCATCGCCCGGCGACTGCGCGGCCAGCGTGCCGGGGTAGGGGGGATGTTGCTGCTCACACTCGGCTTTGGCGTGCTCTCGCTCGTGCCCACGACACTCGCCGAGCGCAGCGCCGATCGGGACGACGGCTTTTCGACCGTGTGCCTCGCGTACTGCGTGCCGTTTGTCTGCCTCTGGTATTTGCTCGCCGCCGCGGCCGGGGGGCAACTCACGCGCGCCGCGCTGCAGCGCCGCACGCCGTGGGTCGAGCGGCTCGGTCTCTATCTCGCCTTGGCCGGTGCGCCACTGGGCGTTTGGTTACTCGTCGAAATCTATCGCGACGCGTTTTGACGACGACGCGCTTCGACGCGGCCGGCCCGCTGGGGCATCACGCGCCAAACATTCGACCGGCGATCGAGACCACGTTGACCGTGGCAAACCCTGCGATGATCGTTACCACCCAGGCAGGCACTTGCACCGGGTCGCGCGTGCCGCAGAAGTTGCAGTATCTGTCGCCCATGTGGACCTCGTGGCCGCAATCCGGGCAACGGTCGGCGCGGACGCGTAGCACCTCGATCACGTCGGGCCAGATCCAGACCAGCCACGACCAACAGGCCGCAGCCGTCCGCGTGGCGCCGGCTGCAATCGCCCGCGCCCAGCGAGAGATCGGTCGCTCGTCGGCATACGATGATTCGTAGCGCATTTGGGGACTCCTGACACAAGATTCAGTGATGTGTGGTTCAGTGATGCGTGATTTGGCGACGTGTGGCCGAGCGCTGCGTGATCGGGGCGGCGCCACAGGGTCGGCCGTCCGTGCGGTGCACGTCCGACGGCGCCCGGGAACTGCGTTCCGCGGCGAGCTTGGCGAGTGTGAGCTGCTTGGATATGCGTAAAAGACGAGTGGCGGCCCGTATGCACCTCCGTGCAACCGCCCGGCCACGGTTGCCCGGAGACGTTCCGCGTCGGCGGCAGGCGTGGCCATCGAAAGCATAGCTCACGCCGCCAATGCGTGCCGCAGCCGCTTCGTCGCCCGCCCTGCCGCCCCCAATCCCGCCAGCACCATTCCCGCCAGCCCAGTTCCAAGCGGCGCAATCGCTACGGACCGCATCGCGCCGCCGACCGCCCTCAGCGGCCGCCGGCAAAAGTCTCCAAGCCCGAAGCCCCCGGGACAGCGAACTAGGTGCCGTGGCGCGGGCCCGCGACAAGAAAATTCTTGACCACCCCGGCCGAAAGGGGCTAGGCTGGGGGGCGGTTTCTTCCGCACGGGTCAGTACCGAATGCGCGTCACTCCGCCGTCCCGGCAAAAGCTGCCGGTGACAGTTACGGGTGCGCTGACGTCTGCCCCCGGCGATCGAAACGCCGAGTCTTTTTCTGTTGCCTGGCCGGTGGGCTCAGGTGACGTGTTTCAGTTCGCAGGCATTCGGTTGTGGGTCCGCCCGTCGCATGTCACGCTCCACGTTCTTCGTGGCGTCGCGACCGCCGAACGAGCGAGCGTAGTTCAAACATTCGAGCGGGCATACCGTTGGGAGGATCGTTCGTGCAGTTCAGTCGAGTTCTCGGCAACGGTTGTTGTCACCGCCGTTGGACGGCGTGGGTGTGCATGGCACTGCTGACCGGTTCGCTCGCCGGTTGCGGCCCGGCAGACACGGGGCCGGCGCCCGAAGAGCAGGCGGGCCTGAAAACCATCGCCGTGCTGTACGGCAGGTTTCAGGGGATGAATCGGGGGCAGCCCCCCCAGAGCGAAGAGGAACTCAAACAGTTCGCTTTGGCGCTCAAGGAAAACGGGCAGGTACCGGCGGGGCTGGAACTCGACAACGTCGACGCCGCGTTTGTTTCTCCCCGCGACGGCGAGCCCTATGTATTCGTGTTGGACAAAGAGATGCCGGCACGGCCAGGTGGCGAGCGAGCGATCGCATACGAAAAAACCGGTCGCGACGGCATGCGTCAGATCGCCCTTTCCAACACGTCCGTGGTCGACGCCACGCCCGAGGAGTTTTCCCAGTACGTGCCATCGCCCTAGTCAGGCGCGGGCGGCCAAATGCAAAAATTGGCCGTCAAGTAGTTTTTTCCGACGAGTAACAATGCTGGCGCCAAAGACGCAGCGGTGCCGCAGCACTTTCCCTAATCGCAGAATACCACGAGGTAGAAACGATGTTCCAACCGCTTGATCGTCGCTCCACGGCGCGACGTGGTTTCACCTTGGTGGAACTCTTGGTCGTGATTGCCATCATCGGCATTCTCATCGCGTTGTTGCTGCCGGCCGTACAGGCCGCCCGCGAATCGGCGCGCCGCACACAGTGCGTGAACCAACTCAAGCAGATGGGCCTGGCGGCACTGAACATGCACGAGAGTCAGGGCTTCTACCCGCGCGGCGGCACGACTCCGTGGCCCACGATCCACTTCAACGGCAACAGCCCCACCTCGCCCCCGAAAAACCAAACCTTTTGGCCGAACGGCAACAGCGATACGACAATGACCGTCGGCTGGGGGTTCCAGATACTTCCCTATATGGAATTGAGCTCAGTCTACAACATTGGCAACGGCAATCTGGTCGTCACCAATCGTGTGCAGTATTACTTTTGCCCCTCGCGGCGCGATTCTGACACGGCGACGGCTGTGTTGATGGACTACGCGGCTTCTACGCCTGGCGTTCGCGAACTCATTTCGACCAGCGAATCCCAAAACCTTCGCTACGACTTCTGGGGGGATGGCGATTTTCGCTGGGACATGGGTTCTCCG
Organism: Planctomycetales bacterium; assembly: GCA_020426575.1. Classification (GTDB taxonomy): domain Bacteria; phylum Planctomycetota; class Planctomycetia; order Pirellulales; family JAEUIK01; genus JAGQPT01. The sequence goes on along the minus strand of JAGQPT010000101.1, from coordinate 2,811 downwards.
GGCGTCTATGCCGACCACAAAAACGAATGGGCGAAATACTATGGCGTCATCACGCGAACACACTTTTCCCAAGCTTGCCGCGTTGCCAACGTCACGGATGGCACGAGCAATACGATGATGATCGGAGAGAAGTGGTTGGACCCCAAGAAGTACAAGGCGGGCGACTGGCACGATGATCGTGGCTGGACGGATGGTTGGGACCCAGACGTTGTTCGGATTACATCAGCCAAGCCTCGGCCTGATGGCGACAACGCTGGCAACCTCGGCGCCTATGCATTTGGGGGAACCCACAGCGGGGGCTTCAACGCCGTCTTCGCCGATGGTCACGTCTTCTTCGTGAATTTTGGCATCGACCAGATTACGCTCAATCGTATGGCCGACCGTCGCGACGGTAATCCGGTGACGTTCGAGTAACGTCCGCCACGTGGGACCGGCCCGACGCCCGTCTTGGGTTTGTTACGGCTTTCACAATCTTTTGCGTTTTGGCCAGACCCGTACTACACTTCCAGTGTGGGTCGGATCTCCGCTTCGCATCACGTTAGCCGGACGTGATGCGAAGCGGAGTCGGCCCGCCAGCTTTCGGCGGCCCGAGTCTGGTCACTAGCTTCGCTCGCGCAGTTTTCGCCCGTGCAGTCTTCGCCCGCGCCGTGTAGTGACCTGCCCCAGTGCGGCAGAGGTTCCCCTGCCGGGAACGCCAGGGCGTACGCCCGCCCGCGCCGTTGGAAGCTGCTTGTCTGATTGATCTGCCCGTGTCGGCACCGTAGGGGAGGCTCCCGCCATGACGTCACCACCGCGCGCCAATTTCCCGGTCTCGTTCGTTACGCGCTCCGTTTTTGCGTCGCCCCGGCCACCCCGGACCAGGTCTCTCGTTTTCCGCGGGTTCGCTGCGTTGGCGCTGGCGGCGTGGTGGGTGACTTCGGCCCCGGCCGATGACCACGTGTCCGCCACGAGTGCGAGTGACACGGGCAGTGTCGTCGACGCGACCGGCCTGGCCACGTCGGCGCTTGGCGACAGCGGCCTGGCAGGGACCGGGCTCGACACCCGGTCACTCGTCGAAGTCGAAACGGCCGCCGGAGACGGGGCGCGCTGGTCCGACACGCCGCTGTTGCTCAACGGCCGCGGCACGCGGCACGCTTACCGCCGCGTCATCATCCGCGACGTGGGCTTCAAGGTCTACGACGCCGAACTCTACGTGCCCGAGCCCACGAGCGACTCGACGCGGATCATCTATGAGTATCCCCGCATCGAGTTGCGGTTTCATTTTCTCCGCAACGTGTCGCCGGACGATTTGCGCCGCAGCGCCGACGCCAGCTTCAGCAACCTGTTGCCCACTGCCCATGCGTCGCACAGGCACGCCGAAAACCGTGAGGCCTTCATCGCGATGTTGGCCGCAACCGGCGCCCACAAGGGGGACACTGTCGTGCTGCGATTCAGCGACGCGGCGGTCGAGGTGGTGGTGAACGACGAGCAGCGCGGGACGATCGAGAGCCGCGACTTCCAGCAGTTGGCCCGCCGCATCTGGCTGGACGAGTCGATGCCCGATCGTGGCCTGCGTGAGTTGCGTTTGGGCCTGCTCGATCACGAGGCGCTTGATCGCGAGGCGCTGGCGCGGCAATTGCCGGCCACGTCGAACGTCTCGGCCGTCGGCCAATGAAGCTGGATCGGCGCTGACGACGCAGGTCAAAACGGTCGATCGTCGATTGGCAGCCCGTCATCGCGATTGCCCAGTCGCCGGTGGATTTCCACGTCGAGTCCGTAACCGATCGAGTGAACGCTGCCGTCGACCAGCACGGCGTTCCAGGCCGAGGCGTGCGCGCTGCCGAAGGAGAGTGAATCCTGGTATCCGGGCGTGTCTTGTCGGGCAATGTTTTGCAGACAGGTCCAGCGGTCCGTGTCGATGTCGTAGCCCTGGTAGACGCTGAGGTTGTCGGCCGGGTCGTCGCCGGTGCGATAGTCCTCGGGACGCAGGTATTTTTCTCCGACGAGGAAGGTGTTGCTCGTCCCGTCGGCCACCTGGGCGAGGCGGACTTCGCTGCGCAGGAAACAGACCCCTGTCGAGTCTTTCAGTTCACCCCACGGTTGATTCCACATGTAGTTGGGATCATCGCCGAGTTGCAGCGACGCCGGTCCGCGGTCCATGCCGTGGCAATAGCGGTCGCCAGCGCTGACGGCGTAGTCGTTGCGCGCGTGCACGGCGATGGGGTCGGCATTGAACGCGTTGTCGCCGTGAAACACGACGTTGGGATACACCGTCGGTGAACGCCGCGTCGGGCAGTTGTATTGTGGCACGGGAGTACCGGTCATCGTTGCCAGTGCGGCACGTTTGGCCGCGGGGGCCAAGCCGGCACCGAGGTCGTGTAGCGTCGAGTTCTCCATGTAGGGGAGGATGTTGTACATCCAACCACCGGGTTGCCGCTTGTCATAACCACGGTCGGGGTCACCCACCCAGTACCAGCCCCAGCCGCCCGTGGGGAGGTGTCCATGCGTGTCATGGTGATTGAGAAACGCCAAGCCGATCTGCTTGAGATGGTTCGTGCACTGTGTGCGGCGAGCGGCTTCCCGCGCGGCCTGAACGGCCGGCAAAAGCAGCGCGATCAAAATCCCAATGATGGCGATCACGACCAACAACTCAACGAGCGTGAAACCGGCTACCGCTCGCCGGTGCTGTCGGGATGAAATGGCGGGGGGCATCGGGCGATCTCCTGCGAGGCGGAGGAACGGGGGTCGTTGCGGTCTCGCGACGGCGTCAGTATCTCATGGTCGCCGGATAATCGCAAATTTGCTTGTTGCGTACGTCGATCGGGGCCGCAG
>JAGQPT010000100.1 GCA_020426575.1 Planctomycetales bacterium | reverse complement strand
TGCGACCGAGCGGTCGTTGAATCGAGGTGGGAGCGGTCCGATCCGCACGAGCGATGATCCACGTCCAGCATTTGACCAAACAGTACGCGGACCTGGAACGCGGCCACTTTGTGGCACTCGCCGGCGTGTCGTTCGACGTTCCCAGCGGCCGCATATTCGGACTGCTGGGTCCCAACGGGGCCGGCAAAACCACGGCCCTGCGGATCCTCAGCACGATGCTTCGTCCCAGCGGCGGCAGCGCCACGGTCGCCGGGTTCGACGTTGTGACCCAGTCGCCCCAAGTGCGGCGTCGCATCGGCTTCGTCTCGGGCAACACCGGTGTGTACGACCGGATGACCGCCTGGGAGATGGTGAGCTACTTCGGCCACCTGCACGGTCTGGCCGACGACGTGCTTCGCGAGCGGATGGAGCGGATCTTTGACCGCCTGCAGATGAACGACATTCGCAACGTGCTGGGGGGCAAAATGTCGACCGGCATGAAGCAAAAGGTCTCGATCGCCCGGGCCGTGGTGCATGATCCGCCGGTACTGATTTTCGACGAAGCCACGTCGGGGCTCGACGTGCTGGTGGCCCGGGCGCTGCTTGAGTCGGTGGCCGAACTTCGCGAGCACGGCAAATGCATCATTTATTCGACCCACATCATGAGCGAAGTGGAAAAGCTCTGCGACGAGATCGCCATTCTGCACCGCGGTCACGTGTTGGCGCAGGGCACACTCGAAGGGCTGCGCGAGGCTCACGGTGAAGAGGTGTTCGAGGACCTCTTCTTCCGGCTGATATCCGAACATGACCAACGACAAGCGGCTCGGGCGACGACCGCCTGACTCGAAAGTACGACATTTCGCTCGATGAAGCACATCAACTGGCACAACGTCGGCTATATCCTGGTTCGCGAGTTGAAAGATCAACTCCGTGACCGGCGGACGTTGTTCATCATCTTCGTGCTGCCGCTGTTGCTGTACCCCATGTTGGGCATGGGATTCTTTCAGGTCTCGCAGTTCATGCGGGAGAATCCCACGCAGGTGTTGGTCTTGGGCGCCGAACAATTGCCCGAGTCACCACGGCTGATCGACGGCGGTCAGTTCGACGTGGACCTTTATGGTGCCACGCCCGATAGGGCTCGCCTGTTGGAAGTGACCACCGAAGAGTCAGCCGATGGCGTGACGGCCGAGGAACTTGCCACGCGGGCACGACGGGTCGTTGAAGACGGCGACTACCAGGCGGTCCTGCTGTTTCCGCCCGGGTTTGCGGACCGGCTCACGGAGTTTCGTCAGCAACTGACGGCGGCCGCGGAAGCCTCGCCCACGGCGGCCGGCGATTTAGACGTCCCCAGTGCCGAGATTATCCACAACTCGGCCAAAGAAAAATCTCAGATCACGTTGGCGCGTGTCAGTGGCGTACTCGACCAGTGGAGTATTCGGCTACGTCGTGACACGGCCGAGTCGATGGGCGTCGATCCCGTGATTTTCGAGCGCGTCGGTGCCCAGTCGATCGACGTTGCCGAAGCGGGGCATCGGGACGCGGCGGTCTGGTCCAAGGTGTTTCCCTTCATGCTGTTGCTGTGGGCGCTCACGGGCGCGTTTTATCCGGCGGTCGACGTTTGCGCCGGTGAGAAAGAACGCGGCACGCTGGAGACGCTGTTGTGCAGCCCCGCCGAGCGGACCGAGATCGTCTGGGGCAAATTGCTCACGGTTGCCATTTTCAGCATGGCAACAGTCGTGTTCAATCTAGCCAGCATCGGCGTCACCGGGGCACTGGTGATGCGGCAGCTACCCCAGGTGGGACCACCGCCGTTGTCGGTGATTCCCATCGTGCTGGTTGCCCTCGTGCCGGTGTCGCTGCTTTTCAGCGCGATCTGCCTGGCGCTGGCGGCCTTCGCCCGCAGCACCAAGGAAGGGCAGTATTACCTGATGCCGGTTTTGTTGACGACGATTCCGCTGGTGATGCTGCCGATGGCACCGAACGTCGATCTGAACCTGGGCAACAGTCTGATCCCGATCACCGGCGTGATGCTGCTGATGCGGACGATGATCGAAGGCGACTACCTTGCGGCACTGCCGTACGTCGTGCCGGTCGTGGCGGTCACGCTCGGCTGTTGCCTGCTCGCGCTGCAATGGGCCGTCGACCAGTTCAACAGCGAATCGGTACTGTTCCGCGAAGGCGAACGTTTTCAACTTCGACTTTGGCTGCGGCAAATGTTGCGCGACCGGGAGGACACGCCGACGGCCTTTGCGGCGCTCTTTTGCGGGTTGGTGATCATTCTGCTGCGGTTCGTGTTGGGACTCGTGTATGCGCCGCCACGGGGGGCGAACGACTTTCTCGTGATGGCCGCCGTCACGCAGATCGCGACGATCTTGGCGCCGGTTTTGCTGATGACCGTGATGCTGACGCGCAGTCCCCGCAAGACGCTGTTGTTACGGCTGCCCACGTTCGGGGCACTGCTCGCAGCGGTGTTTCTGGCCGTGGCATTTCATCCGGCGGTAACCGCGTTGAACGAATTTGTCATGCGTGTCTATCCGCTTCCGGAGGACGTGGCCCGAGCCTTGGCGGGCATGACGAGTGGAGTGTCCAACGTCTGGTTTCTGTTACTTGTCGCCGCGGTGATGCCCGCGATTTGCGAGGAACTTGCCTACCGCGGCTTCGTGCTCTCGGGCTTGCGGCATCTGGGGCACCGTTGGCGGGCGATCGTCATCAGCAGCGTGTTGTTTGGACTCGGGCACGCGATCTTTCAGCAGTCGATCGTTGCCTGCATCATCGGGATCCTGATCGGCTACCTCGCCGTGAAGACGGGCAGCATCTTGCCCGGCATGGCGTATCACTTCGTGCACAACAGCACGATGTTGATCTTACCGCAGTACCTTTCCGAGCGACTCGGCCCAGTGCTTTCGGACGACGGCGCGTCGTCCGAGCCGTTGGGCCACGTTTTGAGTCTCTTTTTTGACGTCACCGTGAGTGAACCGGCGATCAGCCGTATGCAGCCACAGATTGCGGTCGGTTACCGTTGGCCGCTGATTGTGCTGTCGCTCGTGGCCAGTGGAGTGATCGTGCTCTGGCTGCGCAGTCGGCCGCACCAGGCCACCGCCGAGGAAGCGCTGCAAGAGGCGATCGAGCACGAATCGGCGCAGCCCGCGTCGGGTTGACCGCCGCCTGGACGCACTCGCGAAGCCGGGGGATGTTCGTCCGTCGTCGCCTGTCGTACGATCGACGTTCATGGATAACGTCGTACGCCTCCGCGCTCGCCTTGTCATTCCCGTCGCCACCTCGACCATTGCGGATGGGGTGGTCACCATCCGCAATGGGAGCATCGCCGAAGTCGCTGCGTGCTCAGACCGCGACGGTGTGCTCGACCTGGGGAACGTGGCCATTCTACCGGGCCTCGTGAATGCCCACACGCACCTCGAGTTCAGTGACTTGGCACGTCCTTTGGGACATTCGGGCGCGCCGCTGGTCGACTGGATTCGTGACGTTATCGCGCAGCGCGTCGATCGCGGTGACGAGCGGCGCGTCGAAGCGGCGATTCAAGCGGGCCTGGACGAGTGCGTTCGCACCGGCACGACGACGATCGGCGAAATCGCCACGGACGGCTGGCGCGGTGTATCGCCGTACCGCGCGGCGGTGCGAGCCACGGCGTTTCGCGAACTGCGCGGGATGAGCCCCGAACGCGTTGAGACGGCGCGTGCCGCAGCCGAGGAACATCTTGCCGAAGACGGTCGGCGATCGTGGCGGCCAGGCTTGAGTCCGCACGCGCCCTATTCCGTGGCCGACGCGCTCGTCGATGAGGCGGTTGCGCTGTCGGCGTCGCGCGGTGCGCCGCTGGCGATGCACCTGGCCGAGTCGCTTGAGGAAATCGAATTCATGCGCACGCGTGGCGGGGCGTTTCGCACGTTGCTCGACGACTTGAGGGCATGGCACGCCGCGGCGCTTGCGCCGGAGTGTGCGCCGATCGATTACCTGCGTCGTCTTGCCGGTGCGTCGCGCGCGCTGGTTGTGCACGGCAACTATCTCGATGCCGAGTCGCTCGAGTTTCTTGCCGCGCACGCCGAACGAATGGCGCTGGTCTATTGCCCGCGCACACACGCTTATTTCGGTCACCCGGTTCATCCGGCCGCGGAGTTACTGCGGCGGGGAGGCGTCGTGGCGTTGGGCACCGATAGCCGTGCGTCGAATCCCGACCTCGACATGTGGGCGGAACTGCGGTTTGCCGCTCAGCATCACCCCGACCTGCGTCCGCAGGACGTGCTGCAAATGGCAACGTTGGGCGGTGCCAAGGCGCTGGGACTGGCCGAGTCGATTGGCTCGCTGCTGGGTGGGCGACGCGCCGATCTGACGGTGGTTGCCACAACAGGGCGAGCCATCGGCGATGTCGAGCAACTCGTCGCGTCGGACGATACGCGCGTCGTGGCGACGATTGTCGACGGTGCCCTGCGGTTCGTCGACCGAGACTGGGGGGAGACGCTCGGGGAGCAAGCTAGGCGCTGGATCGCACCGTCAATGTGAAGCCGTTTTCGGCGGGTGGCATGACTTCGCCACTGGACTCAGAGGCGGCAGTTGGCGATGGCCGTTTCCAGAATCGCCGAGGCACCGATCGCTTCGAGGCGGTCCATCACGTCGATCACCTGGTTGCGAGGGACCATCACCTGCACCGCGCACCAACTGCCGTCTTCGAGCGCGCTGACGGTCGGCGAGTTGAAGCCGGGGGTGATCTTCTCGGCCGCGGCAAGGTTTTCTCGGGGAATGTTGTATTCGAGCAGTGAGTAACTCCGGGCGATCACGACGCCTTCGATTCGCCGCACGAGTCGATCCGCCAAATCGGCGTGGCGGCGCTGGCGGTTCTGGATCAGCAGCGTTTGGTAGTTGCCGATGTCGGCCAGCAACCGCAGCCCGTTGGCGGCAAGTGTGCTTCCGGTTTCGACCAGGTCGACGATGGCGTCGGCCACGCCAAGGGCGATCATTACTTCGACACTGCCGGAAAGGGTGACCGTCTGCGCCTCGACGCCGTGCTGGGTGAAGAACTCGCTGGTGAGTCGGGGGAAACTCGTGGCGACGCGGGCACCGACGAGGTCGGCCGGTGAGGCGACATCGGCCGAGTCGGGCACGCAGACTGCCAGGCGACAGGCACCGACGCCGAGCTCTTTGCGGACGTCGACGTCGGCACCGCTCTCGGCAACCAGGTCACCTCCCGTGATACCGAGATCGATGGCGCCGACGGCGCAGAGCACCGGGATGTCGTCGGTGCGCAAAAAGGTGACGTCGACGTCCATACCCCGAGCGCGGGCAAAGAGGCTGCGGCTCGATTGGCGAAAATGCAGGCCGGCCTCGGCGAGCAGATTGACGGCCAGATCGTGGAGGCGGCCCTTGCTGGGGACGCCGATGCGGAGGTTGGGACTGCTCATCGCTGGTGGGTCTTTCCTGCTGCGGTGTAAAACTACGGCCGGTCTTCGTTCGGGCGCCGGGCGGCCTTCTCGTCGAGTCCCGAGACACCGAAACGACCGGCGAGTTCGGCCTCGAGCTCGGCGAGGCTCACGCCCCGGTGGGCCAGCATCACCAGCAAGTGGTAAACCAGGTCGGCCGCCTCGCGGACTAGGTGTTCCCGCCCCGATCTGTCTGGCTCGCCCGCTGCTTCCACGACCTCGGCGGCCTCTTCGGTGATTTTGGCGCCGATCCGCTCGACGCCACCGGCAAATAGCGTCGTCGTGTAAGACCGCTCGGGCGGGTTGTCGCGCCGCGACTCGATGACGGTCATCAATTGCGACAACACCGACGACGATTCGGCCGACATGGCTCGTGGTCCCTCATGCGAATGCCGGGCGCCCCGGCAGGCGGCACTCGACGCAGTGGTTACAATGAATGCCCCGGCGAAGACCGCAAGTTTAGAACGACACGGTCGCCAGGGCAATCGACGGCCTGTAGCGCATCGCCGCCCGGCAATGTCGTCCTGCCGGCCTGTCGCGAAAAATGGTGTGCCGCCCGAATCACTCGCCCAGCATGATTATCGCTCAAGAATGTTGGTTTCTCACCGGCCCGACGGCTAGTGGCAAGACAGCCGTGGCCGTGTCGTTGGCGCGGGAAATTGGGGCGGAAATCGTTTCGATGGACTCGATGGCCTTGTATCGGGGCATGGACATCGGCACCGCCAAGCCGACCCAGGCAGAACGCGAGGCGGTGCCTCATCATTTGATCGACGTGACCGAGCCATCTGAGTCATACAGTGTTGCCCGCTATCGAGACGAAGCACTCGCCGCTGCCGAGCGGATTCAGGCCCGGGGCCGTGAGGTGTTGTTCGTCGGCGGGACGCCGTTGTATCTCAAGGCGTTGCTGCGTGGGCTGTTCGAAGGGCCGGAGGCGGACTGGGAACTGCGGCGGTCGTTGGAAGCGGATGCCGCCAGTGGCCAACTCGACTTGCACGCGGAACTAGCTCAATTCGACCCCGTCGCGGCCGAGCGGCTCCACGCCAACGACACCCGGCGCTTGATACGGGCGATCGAGGTGTATCGGCTGACCGGGACGCCGATCAGCCAGTTGCAGCGCGAGTTCGAGCGGGCCCATCCGGCGCAGGCGACGCGGGTCTTCGAGCTGCAGTGGCCGCGCCATGAACTCAACCGACGGATCGACTCCCGTGTCGAGACGATGTTCGCCGCCGGACTGGTCGCCGAGGTGCAGGCGCTGCTGGCAGACCGAGCGAGGCTGAGTCGCACGGCCCGGCAAGCGTTGGGGTACCGCGAGGTGATCGCTCACCTGGAAGGTCGGTATACCTGGGATGAGACGGTCGAACTGATGAAGACGCACACGCGGCAATTCGCCCGCCGCCAGTTGACCTGGTTTCGCAGCCTGCCGGAATGTCGGCCCGTGACATGTACCGCGGGTATCCGTGCTGAAGAAGTTGGCTCGCTGATTCGCTCGATGGTTGCATGAAGAGTGGTGACGCGAACACGACTGGAGGCCGCAAGCCGTTTCGCGCGTCAAGAGATCGGCACTTCGATTCTCTGCTAGCAAGCCATCACGTCAGCCGGTGGTGCCAGTTCCGGCTTGTGGCGTCCGGGGGCAACGGCTATGTTTTCGCGACCGTGCATGGCGGTACGGAAACTGGTGTTAGGGTGGCACTTGCTTCATTTTGGAGCAGTGCCAGTGGGCGGAAGTCCCAGCGAACAGAAGTCAAGGAAGACGTCCCCGATGATCTCTACGCGCACCGTGGTGCGGTCGCTGGTAATAGCGATCGCGCTGAACCTCTCGTTGTATGCCTTGGCTGTCGATTTGCCGGCCTTGCGGGCGATTTCTGACGAGGGGAGCAGCGACGTCAAGGAAACCGCGACGGTGTCTGAACAGCCGTCTGCCGCGTCGATCGCCAAACAACTGACGGACGTGAAGCAGCGACTCGCCCAGATCGCAAACCTGAGCAAGGCACCGGGCCAGAGTTCGCAGTCGCCCGACTGGTTGAAGTTGCAGCAGCGTCTTTTGGGATTGCACCAGCAGATGTTGGCGCAACTGCAAACGGCCGGTGAACAGGCCGAGGAACTCGCCGCCGATCAAGCGGAACTCAACGACCAACTGCAGCGATTGCGGTCGGTGGGGCTCGACGAACCGCCGCCGTATTCGTTCTTGAAGCTCGACGAGCTTCGCGACGAGTTAGCCGCGGAGCAATCGCGGGCCACGGCGATCACGGCCGAGATGCACACTGCGGAACGTCTGCTGGAAGAGGTCGACGACCACCGTCGCCACAACGAGAGTGTCCGCCGCAAGGCGAAGGAGGCGGCTGCCAAGTCGCGTGGGGGCCTGGAAACCTCGCAGCTCGAACAGGCGTTGGAAGAGGCACGACTGCGCAGCGGCTTGACGCAGGTCACCTACGAACTGCGCAAGTTGCAACTCGCCAATCTGCGGATGAAGAACGCCGCAAGCGAACTCCGCGCGACGTACTTGACCGAGCAGGTTCAACAGGTCCGCCCCCAAACCGTCTTCAGCGAAGCGGACCTGGACACGGTCTACAAAGAGATCGACCAGCAACAGGACCGGCTCGAACGACACCTGGCCCGACTGCAATCGGCATTGGACGTGGCGAACGAGTCGATTGGCGAGTTGAATACTCCGACCCAACAGGACGAAGCGGCTTCAGCGGCGGCAGTGCCGGAGGCGGGCACTCAGCGGCTAGCCGCCTGGCGCACGGCGCGCCAGGTGCGTCAGGCCCGCATCGCCATGACCAATCAGCAGATTGGCGAGTTGGTCGGGGTCCGCTACATCTGGGACTACCGCCACCGGGTGTTCATCAACAACGGCGACACGGCGCCGCTGCGTGACGACTTTCAGCGGGTGGCGGGGCTGGTCGATCGGCTCGAAGAATCGAAGCAGATGATCGAGTTCCGCATGGAAGACGTCCGCATCGACCTGGCCACGATCGAGCAGAAACTGCAAAACGCCGAGGCGACGGCCGAGTTGACGCGCTGGCTCGAGTTCGAGCGGGACGAAGTCAAGCAACTGCTGGACGACTACGGCAACAGCCTGGTGCACGTGGCGAAAATGCAGCGTTTGTTGGGACGTGTGGCCGAAGAAGCCCGACAGAAACTTGCGCCAACGTCGCTGGCGACGTGGCTGGAAAACGCTCAGGCGGCCGCGGCGTCCTGCTGGAACTTCGAGGTGTCGTCAATCGATGACCATCCGATCACCGTGAAAAAGCTTGTTGGGACTCTATTGCTCTTTCTGGTCAGCTTGCTGGCGGCAAGGTTGTTAAGCCGATTGCTGGGACATCGCGTGCTGCCGCGACTGGGAGCCAATCCCGCGATCGCCCAGGCGTTGCAGTCGGTGTCGTTTTACGCGCTGGTGGCGATGTTCAGCTTCGTTACCCTAGAGTTTGCCAACGTGCCATTGACCGTTTTTACCTACTTCGGTGGAGCGATCGCGATCGCCGTCGGCTTCGGCAGTCAGAACATCATCAACAATTTTATCAGCGGCTTGATCATTCTCGCGGAACGACCGATTCGGCATGGCGACCTCGTCGAGGTCAACGGCCTGTACGGCACGATCGAGCACATCGGGGCCCGCAGCACGCGGGTCAAGACGGGCGCGAACCTCGAGTTGATCATTCCCAACAGCAAGTTCCTGGAGAACGACGTCACGAACTGGACGCTCTCAAGCACGAAGATGCGTACGATGGTGTCGGTTGGCGTGGCGTACGGTTCGCCGACGCAGTTGGTCGACGAGATACTCACCCGCGTCGTGGCGGCGCATCCGGACGTGCATCCGAGCCCGCCGCCAATCGTGCTGTTCAAGGAATTCGGTGACAACGCGCTGGCGTTTGAAGTCCACTTCTGGATCGATATGCGGACGATCATGCAGGGGCAACGGGTCGAAAGTGCCGTGCGCCACCAGATCGACGCGGCCATGCGCGAGGCGAACATCACGATCGCCTTCCCGCAACGCGACATCCACCTCGACACGACCGCACCGATCGAAATCAATCTGCGACGCCTGAGCCGAGCGGCAAACGACGCGCCCCTTTCACGTGCCGCTTGACGCACGTCGCGACCAGGGCAGGCGTCTGATTAACTTTGACGAGGATCGAGACACATGTTCAAGAAGTCACACACGCAAGCAGGGGCGCGGCCGGGAACCTTGATCTTCTCTGCTGATGACGTGCACAGCCGCGTCCGGGTGATTGAATATTCGCGCGAAGCGGTGAGCGAATCGACCGCCCTGGACCTGGAACGGTTGGTTCGCGTTGCCGCCGAGGGGAAGTGCGTTTGGATCGACGTCGAGGGATTGGGTGACGAACAACTGATTCGGCAAATCACCGAGGCCTTTGCCATTCATCCGTTGGCCATCGAGGACGTCATCAACCGGCCGCAGCGCGCCAAGACCGAATCGTACGGCGACCAGGAACTGATCATCTGCCGCACGATCTGCGGCGACGGACCCACGCGTTTGCGCACCGAGCAGGTGAGCGTGATTCTCGGGCCGCACTTTGTGATCACCTTTCAGGAAGGGCACCACGACGCCTTTGCCTCAGTAAGGACTCGGATCGAACAACCCGACGCTCGGCTGCGGCAACATGGACCTGACTATCTGGCCTACGCCGTGGTCGACACGATCGTGGACAACTATTATCCCGTGCTGGAGATGTTGGGTAACTGGCTCGAGCGCTGGGAAGACGCGGCGGTGAGCGATCCCAACCCCGAGTTGCTGCGCGACCTGAACGTGATCAAGAATCGGCTGGCGAATCTGCGCCGCTCGATGTGGGCGCAGAACCACGCTCTGCAGTGCCTGGCCCGAAATGACGACTCGCCGATCAGTAGCGAGGTGCGCATCTATTTTCGCGATACGCACGACCACTGCGCGCAGACCCTCGAGGTGCTGGAAATGTACCGCGAGATGGCAAGCAATCTGCTCAACACGTACCTGACGGCCGTCGGTCAGCGCACCAACGAAGTAATGAAAGTGTTGACCGTCGTGTCGAGCGTGTTCGTGCCGTTGACGTTCATCGCCGGTGTGTACGGCATGAACTTTGAATTCATGCCGGAGCTGCGCTACGAGTGGGGTTATCCGTTCGTCTGGCTGACGATGGTCGTCACGGCGACCGTGATGGTCGGCCTGTTCTGGCGCAAGCGCTGGCTCTCGTTTGGCACGACTGAGGCGTACGCGGGTGGTGTCGACGTCGCGGAACTGCGCGGCGGTGTCCCACGTGAACAAACGCCGCCGAAGAGTGCGGTGCCGGCCCATCGGCAGGCCGCCTGACGTCTATTCGGCGGGCAACTGCGGGCGGGGATGGGCCTTGAGGAACGACAGCAGGTCGGCCATCTGCTGGACCGTGACGTCCTGCTCGATGCCCTCGGGCATCAGTGACAGCCCACTTGTGCCGATCTGTTCGATCTGGCCGCGGGCAACGACGATTTGTTTGCCCTCCGCCTGCCGAAGCACGACCGCCTCGGCCGTTTCGTCGACCATCAGGCCGTTGAGCACGCGACCGTCGCCGGTCACGACCGTGTAGTCGCTGAAGACCGGCTCGACCTTGAGATTCGGGTCCAGCACGTCATAGAGCAGCGCCTCGGTCGAGCGGTTGCGGACGTCGCTGATGTCGGGGCCGACGTCCGCTCCGAAGCCGTCGACACGGTGGCATTTCGCACAAATGCGAGTGAAGACCTTGGCGCCGGCCTGCGGAGTGGCGTCGAGGGTGAGTGCCGCGCGGTAACGCTCGGCGACTTCACGGCGATTCGCCGAGATGGCACCGCCGAACAGCGACTCGGCCAATGCTTGGATCTCAGCATCGCCGTGGCGGAGCAGCCGTACGCGATCATCGACGCCAACGGCGGCGGGACGGACACGCCCGTCGGCCATCGCGTCAAGCAGCTGACGCGTCGTCTCCGTACGCCGCAGGAGGAATGACTGGCCCACCGCACGTGCGCGCGGGCCGAGGGCGGGCCATTGCTCGAGGACGATCTCTGCGGCCTGCGTGCCGCCGCTCTGCATGGCGTCGATCGCGGCGAGCTGCACGTCGAGCGGCTGTCCCGGTGCAAGCAACGCGTCGAAGGCGGACGCCACGTCGGCAAACGGCCGGTAGGCGAGCAACTGCACGGCGGCCGTGCGCTGGCCCGTGGGACGCGTGTCGTCGACGGCGATTTCTGCCGCAGCGGAAAGCAATGCCTTTGCCCGGGCCGCCGGCTCGGCAAGTGCGTTGGGCGGATTGTCCAACAGGGCCGTCAGACTCGTTCGACCCAGTTCGCCGCGGTGACGCGGCAGGCCCGTGGCCAGGCCGATCAACGCGGCGTCGCGCCACCAGGTGTCCGAAGCGGTGGTTTGTTCAGCACCCGGCGAGGTGACCAGTGTGAGCAGCGCCGCCAATTCGATGCGGTCGCCACGGGCGACGACGCACGTTGCCAGTTGTGTGACAAGATCGGTGCGACTTGCCGTGGGAGAATTGGCAAAGTCCTGGTCGTCGACCAGCCCTGCCAGGATCCCGCCGGCGCAGTCTCTAGCCGAGGTGAGCACCGCCTGTGCAAACCAGGCGTCGTCGCCATCGCGGAGGGCCAATTGTGTGAGGGCGTTGTTGCGTTGCGTGACGCGCTGCGGCACGTCGCCCGGGATTTGCCCCAGCGCGAGTGCGACCTGCAGCCGCACTTGCACCTCGTCGTCATCGGCACACTCGATCACGCGATCAAACACCGCGTCGTCTTGCAACATCCGCGGTGCCGCGATGCGGACGCCGTGCGCCCGCACGAACGCATCGTCGTCGCCAAGCGCGGTGGCGAGGTTGTTGCTTGTTAGGGATTCCAGGCCGTCGAGCGTCCACAAGGCGTGCAGGCGAGTGAGCGGATCGTCATTGCCGGCGAGCAGCTGTCGGAGGGCGGGAACGGCCGAGGTGTCCTGCCGCTCGACGAGCAGTCGGCGCCCGAGTTCGCGCCGCCAGCCGTTGGCGTCGGCCACGAGTGCGACGCAATCATCGGTGCTGCGCGGCGGCGTGAAGGCCCGCGGTGTCGCCGCTTCCGGCGATGAAGCGGCCGGTGCGATGCGGTAGATGCGGCCGCGGTCGTCACCCGCTCGCCAGTCGAGCCGTGCTGCGATGTCTTCGGGCAGAAAGCGCGGATGCTCGACCCAGAGGCGATACATGTCGGCCAGATACAGTGCTCCGTCAGGCCCCGTGGCGAGGCTCGCGGGTCGAAACCAAGTGTCGGTCGAAGCGAGGAAGTCGGCTTTCGCGCGGGCCCGGTCAGACGTGAGCGTGACACCGTCGGGACGAACGATCGCGCGGGTCACGAGATTTCCCACCGGTTCACAGGTGAAGACACTGTTCGCAAATTCGTCGCCCAGCAAGTCGCCGCGATAGGCGGTCACGCCACATGCTGCGGTGTGGGTGCCGGCGTGTGAGAGGTAATTGCTTTTCATCTCGACCAGCGGATAGACCCGCGAGTCACCGCCCGAGGGCGCCACGTCGTAGTTAGCCCGCGCGGCGACGAAGAACGGGTTGCGGTGCATCGCGTCGGCCGGCAGGACCGTCGTGATGATGGGACTGCGATTCGTGCAGAAGAAGCGATGCCCCCAATTGTCGAACGTGTTGCCGTACTGCCCGGCGCCGCTGTCGGAACCGAAGGCGAGCGTGCGGGGATCAAAACGAAAGTCGAGCGCCGGCAGCGTCACCGGCGCGTCGGGCGCGGCGCGGGAAGTCACCGTGCCGGGACCGTAGTTGAGATAGACCCAATTGTCGGGTCCCCAGCGCGGGCAGCCAACGTGAATCTGTGCGTGTGCCGCCTGGAAGCCGTCAAAGATCACGTCGCGGACGTCGGCGCGTCGATCGCCGTCGGTGTCGCGAAGGTGAAGCAATTGCGTGTCCGTGGCGACGAGAATGCCATCGCGGTAGGCCATCAGGCTGTGCGCGTAGTTCAACTTGTCGGCGAAGACGTCGCGGCGATCGAGCGTGCCGTCGCCGTCCGAATCGGTCACGACCACCACGCGGGAAAGGGGCGGTGCGTCGGCGTCGGCCGGGCCCGTCGGGTAGTCGCCGTACTCGGCCACGTACATCTCGCCTGCGGCGTCAAAGGCGATCGCCACGGGGTCCATCACCAACGGTTCGGCGGCGACCAGCTCGATCTGCACCCCAGGTTCGATCTCGAAGCAGTCGAGTGACTCAGCGGGTGATTTCGCTGGGGCCGTGGCCGCGTCGACCCAGTGGCGACCACCGCGGGTGCTCTCGATCGCCGTGAGCGCGTCTGACTCCGCGGGCGGCGACTCGGGGGCGGCGGCGAGCGCGACCAGGGCAACAAGCGTGGCGAGGTGCATTGTCATCGATGATTTGTTCTGAGGGGAGCTACTGCTGCGGGGCGGCCGGTTGCGGAGCGCCGTCCAGCGGCCAGAGTTCCCAGCGACGCACGAACAACTCGGCCAACTCGGTTTGCAGTTGCAGCCGACCATAGCTGGGGAAGGCGTCGAACCCTTCGTTGGCCTTGGTGCCGTTGACGTAGACCTCGACGTGGCCACCGTCGCAGATGACGTCCATGCGATTCCATTGGTCGGTGGGGCTGTCTAGGTCACGTGCGCCGTGGAAGCCGATCACGTCGTCCCAGTCAGGATCGCGTCCCCACCAATTGATGCGGGCGCGGTTCTCCAGGTCGAACGTCTCGCGCTTACCGCCTTCCTTCCAGATCACTTCGCCGTCGCGGTCGCGGTCGGTCTCACAGGTGAGCGAGAGCGGGACCGGGTTGCCGTCTTTGTCATTGCCGGTGACGAGGATGAAGTCGCCCATGCCGCCTTCGATGATCTGCGCTTCGAGCGAGGGCATCCAGGTGCCATTGTAGGCCCCGTCGGCCCCGACGCTGTGAACGAGCAGGCCAGAATCCCGGGCTCGATCGGTGCGGTTCGGCCAGGCGCGGGGACCCCACTTGAACTCGATCACACAGTGGTAGTCGCGATACTCGTCGTTGGTCACCACGGCGCCTAGGCCGTCGCCCGTAACGTGCAACATGCCATCGGTGACGCGGAACACCTGTTTGGGGTCTTCATACTGCGTGTCTTTGAGCCAGGTATAGAACCCGTCGAGCGACTTACCGTCGAAGAGCGCGATCCGCTCGGTGGGCCGAATCGCAGCGTCACGCTCGTCGGCGCTGACGTTCATACACGTGGCAAGTGATCCAAGCGCACACGTCAGAGCGACGAAACGGCCTACATAAACTCGATTCAAAACAGAGCTCCTTGTTATCGACGCAATTATGTGGGTGAACCCACCGGTGGCGACTATATCGAGTACATCTCGTACCAATGGCCGGTGGAACCACCCACCCTACCGATCGCTTTCTTTCTTTTTCCAATTATCGCGCTTTCGCGTGCCCCTGAATCTTCTCTTCGCACTGCGATTCACTCTTCGGCAACCTTGTTGAGCAGTTCGAGCATGGTGGCACGGATCGCCGGTTCGGCGTCGGTGGCCAGGTAGCTCGACTTGGCCCGCCAGGTTTCGTAACCGCCCAGGGCGTGTTGCTCGGGGGTGGGTAAATAGCCGTTGTAGCCGTTGGCCAATTCGATCGTGAACGTGGGCCGCAACGGGCTCTCACGTTTGATCGCCAGGCCCGTTTCCACGAACGTTTCGCAGGGACTGCTGACGATGCCGAGTTCACCGATGCGGATCGCCTGAAGCGTCGCTGTCACGGTGGGCGGATAGTCGGCCAGCGCGACGGTTTCCAAGGCGTAGATCGCGCGGAGATCGCCAAACGGCGGCTGGCCCGCCGCGGCGACCACACGTCGTGCGTCAGCGAGCTCGCGGGGCGTCGGTCGGCGCACGCCGAGTTCGATTTCGGCCTCACTCATCTTCAGCGGCACCCAGTCGTGCCACTCGATGCGCTGATAGGTCTTGTGGGCCGAGTCGGCGACGTCGGCGGCCACGAGGCGGATCTGTTCGAACGGCTGCTGCTGGGCGCTGCCCTCGAAGAAGTTGATGTTATTGATGTCGCCGCTCGTGCCGTTGGTCATGATGCCCACGAATGGCGGTGCGTCGCCGTCGGTCTTCGCCGCGCCCAGCAGTCGCGCGAGCTCGACGGCGAACTGGCCGAAGTAGTCGGCCGAGAGTTGCTCGGCCGGCACGCCGCCGACGTAATGCAACGAGTAGTTGGCCAGCATGGCAATCGGGCGACCTTCGGGGGTGCGGACGGCCAGCACCGGCACCTCGGGGTCAGTGGGACCCGCCGGTTCGAGCAGCTTGCTGTGAGCGGCCGGCGGGTTCATCCGCACGCGGTCACGGCCCGACTCGAAGGGATCGCTGAGCGGGAAGCCGGAACGCATGTACCAACGGCGATTAAACACCTGTCGCGGATTGTTGCCGACGGCCCAGCCGATTTGCGCCGGTTCGAGTTGTGCCGCCGCCTGGGCGATGCCCTCGGCGATCCGCTCGGCAAGCAGATCGCAGTACGCGTGCTCAACGTCGCTTTGGAACGTGGGTGCGGCCGACACGGCCGTGTGCGTGTGCGTCGCTGAAGTAAGGATGTGATCGCTGGTGATGCCGGTCTGCGCTTCGGCGGTCGCCTTGGCTCGGTCGTACACCTCGCGGGGGATCATGCAACTGTCACAGATGGCAAAGGCGATCTGCTCCTGTCCATTGTCGAGCACCAGGCAACGCGCGTGCAAAGGGTCGTGGGCCGACGTGGCCAGTCGCGGCGTCATGCTGCCGGCGGACTGGACGGGGAACTCCGTTGGCGTGATGTCGATTGCGAAGGCGCCCGCACGGAATTGTTTCGCCGGCTCGTCGGCCGCTGCTGCATCAGCAAACACTGTGAACAACGCTGCCGTCGCCACCATGACGAGCAGCATGTGATCGTTCAAGCGAAGCGCGAAACGACGGACCGAGAAAGCCGTGGCAGACATCGTGGGATACCGAGAATGAGACGGGGCAGGCGGGGTTGGCAATATGATACACTCCGTCTCGAAGGGTGGGGTGTGAATTGTCGGACGGCTGGCCGGTGTGGCCGTCCCTCACGGCGGCCCTCCCTCACGGTAGAAGCCGCCCGATCGAGTGTCAAGCTGCGGGAGTGCGATGCTGAACGATCAAGACCGCGAGTTTTTCCAGCGCGAGCTGGCCTCGTTTCTGCCCCCCCGGGCGTTCGACGCCCACGCGCATCTCTGGCTGCCCGGCTGCGTTGACTTTTCGCTCCCGGGATGTGACGGACCGGTGGGTCGCGCCGAGTACGAATCGCTGATGGCCGAGTTGCACCCTGAGCGTTCCTGCGGCGCGCTGTTTCTCTCGTTCGCCACGACCGCACGTGAAGCGCATCGGGACACGATGAACCAATGGGTGGCGTCGCAGGTGGCAGGCCAGCCATCGTATCGGGGTCACTTCTTCGTGCGGCCCTACGACAACCCCGAGTGGGTTCGCGATGAAGTGCGGCGGCTGGGGCTGCACGGGCTGAAGTGTTATCACACGTTCGCCGACTGCCAGCCGACCTGGCAGGCCGAGATTCCGAGGTACCTGCCCGAGCCGCTTGTGCAGATTGCGCACGAAGAGGCGTGGACGATCACGCTGCACATTGTCCGTGACCGCGGCCTGGCCGACGCGAGCAATCAGCATTGGATCCGCCGTTACTGCGAGCGCTATCCCGCCATGCGGCTGATCCTGGCCCACTCGGGGCGCGGCTTTCAACCGGCGCACAATCTGGAAGGACTCGAAAGCCTGCGCGGCCTCGACAACCTCTACTTCGATACGAGCGCCAATTGCGAGCCCATCGCGCACCAGGCGATCATCCGCACGCTCGGCCACGAACGACTGATGTATGGCAGCGACCTGCCGGTCAGCCACATGCGCGGCCGACACCTCGGCGTCGCCGACTCGTTCCTCTGGCTCTACGAAGACACGCCGGTCTGGGACGTCGCCTACGGCCCCGTGCGCCCGGTGCTGATCGGCCTGGAACACCTCAGGTCGCTAAAATGGGCCTGCTGGTCCGAACGCCTGAGCGACTCGGCGGTCGAAGACATCTTCTATCACAACGCGGTTAGGGTGTTTGGGCTGGCGTTAGGATGAGGAAGAAGATTCACCGCCGAGGCACGGAGGGCACGGAGAAGAGAAGTGAGAGTGCGGGCGAGGATTGGTTGCCGTGTAGAACCGGTACCCTACCGCGTGTCGCAGCAGAAGGCAGGACCCGGACAATTTGGTGCACTAATCGATTGGTGCACGGGCCGGTATATGTTTTCAGACCCACATGGGCGGCGCCGTGGCACACAATCCGCCGGCCAAAAGGCGCAACGTGGCTCAGCGGCGCTAGGTGTAGAAGCATGTGGGCACGCGTCGTCCGCTGTTCGCAGCACCGACGACTTTCGAGGTTTTCGGCGGCGAGGCGGTTGCCGCTAGAACCAGTACCTTCGCATTTGACGAATGAATTTAGGTTCCATCGGATACCCGGAGGCCGAGCCAATCACAGAGTCGATGCCACAGTACGGACACAGCGCGGTCGTGTAGACGCCATCAACTTCGTCGATCCATTCGGTAATCTCGGATGGTGGAAAAAACGTCCGGCAGTAGAAACACGCGCACTTTTCGCTGCGCAACAGTTCGTCACGGTGAATACTTGAATGCTGGTGCGCCGCAACGTAGTCAGCTATAGATTCCATAAACGCTCGATTGTTTGAAATTGCTCTCGTCGACAATCGCGTGACGAACCCACTTCATAAGACGCGATGGTCGCCGCCACGCTTTGGCGTATATCGCCCATACGCCCACGGATAACTCCGTGCCCTCCGCGCCTCGGCGGTGAATCTCTTCACACCGCACCGCGGATCATCCGATCCAGCACGTTGCGCGTGATCTGCTGCACGCGGCCGTCGGGGCCTTTTGGTTCGGTGTAGACCTTCGGCCGCACGTAGCCCGGTGGTTCGCTGAGGCCGTCGGCCCACCAACAGGTCGAGGCGGCGAAGACGAAGTTGTCTTTCGGGCCGGGATAGACGGTCGCGGTGAACTGCCCGCCGTTCGGTTTGCCGGGAGCGTTTTGCGTCGGCGCGGTCGAGACGACTTCCAGACCCGGGATCGGCGCCGGGTCGCCGTGCCATTCCCAGCCGATGAGGCCCGGGATGCCGTCGCCCGCCTTCATGTCGGTCCCCGCGTAGATCCAGTGTTCGGGCATCGTGCAAACGAAGTCGGCGCCGCCGGTGACAACGCCCGTCGAATGGGCGCCGATCAGTTCGTTGGCATAGGGGCGTTCGTGCGGCAGCGACTTCATCGCCACGAAGTCGCGCATGCCACCGGGCGGGCCGTACACGCCGACGCGCTCGAACCCGCGCACCGCCGGGTCCCACGCCACGCGGCCACAGATGGCGTTGCCGGAAAAGAAGCCGACGCTCGTGCCGGCGGCAATGGCGGCCTCGACGTTGCGGAACATCTCGATCGTCCAGTACTCGTCGTGACCCACGCTCAAGAAGCCCCGGGCGCGCTGCAGCCCGGCGGCGTCGTGGTGCGTGTCCTGGTTCGAGATGTAGGTGACGTCGTACCCGGCCGCTTCGAGCCAGTAGACGAAGGGGAACTCCCAGAGGAACAATTCGCCGGAGCCGATCGAAAGCGGCTGGTCGAGGATCTGGCAGTATTTGCCGTACGGCCGGTTGAAGCTGACCTGCACGTCGCCGCCCCAGTACCACTGGGCCTCGCCGTCGTCGTAGAGCGCGAACTGCGTCGGCCAGCGATTGTAGGCCTGCCAGGTGTGATCGCTCGCCTGGAACAAGAGGTCGGCCTGGCGGTCGTCGCGCACGATGAACACGACGTAGCTTTGCAAACCCTCGGCCTCGGCGGTGAGTTTGCCGACGTAATAACCACTCGGCCAATCATCGGGGATGGTGAGTTCCGCGCAGGCGGGCCACTGGCAGTTGCGCAGCCGCTTCGGCCCCACGTCGGGATCGGGTTGTGTCTCGCCCTGGAACGTGCCGAGCCGCCGCATCAAGCGTCCACCGTCGCCACCGTAATAACCCAGCCGGTACACGTCGACCGTAAACGCGGACGCCGGATTTGTGCTCACGTGCAGCGTGAGGGTTTCGCCGGCGCGGATGCTGGTGTGCGACACGTAGCCTTCGATGGCCGGTGAACGATACTTCGTTGCCGGATCGATCCGCGTGTTGCTGAGCAGCCAGTCGCGCGTGCCGGGGCGGCGATTCTCCTCGACCAATGGGCCCGTGCCGGTGGTCTTGGCCCCGGCCCTCGCGATGACCGGCGCCGATGCGGCCAATGAACCGGCAAGGGCGCCCTGCAGCAGCCCGCGGCGGGAGACACGTTTGGATGACATGGCAGAGCCCTCGGGCGTCGACTTCATTGAACATCGTTGTCACTGAACATTGATTGAGCGCCGATTATAACCGCAACTGCCGCCGCCACGCGTCGTTCCACGACACGGGCCATCAAGCGAACGTGGCGAAATTTGCACTCTCGGCGTGAACCGGGCAGAATATGGTGGCATTCGCGGGGCACTTGGGAGCTGTGTCGTGGCGATGTGCCCCGATGAGGGGACCGTCATTCGAGGACTCGCCGATGTTTGACGTCGTGGGAAAACGGTACCGTCAGTGCGACGGGGTGACGCGCCGCAGCATGCTCAAGGTGGGAGCGCTGGCGGCCGGCTCGCTCACACTGGCCGACGCGCTGCGCGCCCAGGCGCGCGGTCGTGAGGGCCTCACCCGCCCGGCCGACACGGCCGTGATCCAGATCTTTCTCGGTGGCGGGCCGAGCCACCTCGACACGTTCGACCTCAAGCCCGCAGCGCCGCGCGAGATTCGCGGCGCGTTTCGCGAGATCGCCACCTGTGTGCCGGGGTTCCGCGTCTCGGAACATCTGCCGCGGCTGGCGGCCGTGATGGACAAGTTCACCGTGGTGCGTTCGGTCACCCACACGAACACGTCGCACCTGCCGAGTTCGCACTTCCTGCAGACCGGCTACAACGTTCGCAACGCCGCGCTGCATCAGAACCAGTTTCCCTCGATGGGATCGATCGTGGCCCGGCTGCGGGGGGCCAACACGCCGGGTCTGCCCGCCTACACCGCCGTGCCCCGTGTGATTGCCTTCCCGTATGCCTCGCACCTCGGCGCCGCATACAACCCGTTCACGACCGAGGTCGGCCCGGACGAGGACGATTTCCACGTGAAGAACCTGCGGCTGGTCGGCGGTATCAGTCGCGGCCGCTTGCAGGACCGCGACCATTTGCGGCAAACGCTTGACACGATGCGTCGCGACGTCGATCTGCACGGCGCGTCGCTCGGCATGGATGCGTTCGACCGCGCTGCCGTGGAGATGATCACCAGCGACGCGGCCGCCGAGGCCTTCAACATCGAAGCGGAGGACCCCCGGCTGCGCGATCGTTATGGCCGCACCAGCATCGGGCAAAACTGTCTGCTGGCGCGGCGGCTCGTCGAGGCGGGCGTCACCTATGTCACGTGTCTCTCCGGCGGCGAGTGGGACACGCATACCGACAACTTCAAAACGATGCGCGAGTTCTCTTCGCCGCGGATCGATCAGTCGATCTCGGCGCTCATCACCGACCTGTACGACCGCGGCCTGGAGCGGCGGGTGCTGGTCAACGTAATGGGCGAGTTCGGCCGTTCGCCGCGGATCAACGCCGACGCGGGCCGCGATCATTGGCCGGGCGCGATGTCGGTGCTGTTTGCCGGCGGCGACCTTGTGATGGGGGGCATGATCGGCACGACCGACCGCCAGGGGGCCTATCCCACGAGCACGCCGTATTCCCCGGGCGACGTGCTGGCGACGATGTACCGCGTGCTGGGCATCGACACGTCGCACGTTTTCTACGACCGCCAAAACCGCCCGATCCCGGTGTTGCCCGAGGGCGAGCCGATCGCGGAGTTGTTTGGGTAGTCGGCGTGCGCCCGACTGTGATTCATCGAGCCGTCAGACGGTAGGCCGGTAGGGTGGGTAGTCCTGTCGGCGACGCTACGGTGTGCCTCGGGTTGGTGCGCCGCCGCCGACAGGTTTACCCGCCAAGGGCGACGAGCATCGTGTCGAATCATATTTATCCGTAAGCGCGCAAAGATGGGAGTGAACCCACCGGGTGGCCAAGGCAACTTGCATGTCTGGGTCGCGCAGCGACAAGATGCATCAGCATCCACCTCGCACCATTCGACAAGTCTCGTCACTCGTGAACCGTTCCCGCAGAGCCTCTTGTGCCTGCGGCACCCAGACGGCGGACCGTCTGGGCCACCCGCGGAAACGGCACGGTTTCAGGCGTTTCTCGGCCGCTAGGCAGCGAATTGGCGGCGGTTTAGAATACCGGGTCTGTATTTGCTGGCCGGCCGGTTGGCTGTGGGGGAATCACTGCGCCCGGTGCGGGCGCAGCGGTGTTGAGGCGATGTGGGGTCGCCGGGGTGGTTACGAATCGCATTTTTTCGACAGCGGAGAGACACGTTGCTGCGGACTCATACTTGTGGCCAATTGCGAAGTTCACACGTCGGCGAGGAGGTCACGCTCTGCGGCTGGGTCGACACCTACCGCGATCACAGCGGCGTGCTGTTTGTCGATCTCCGCGACCGTTACGGCAAGACGCAGGTCTGCTTTGGCCCCGAGGGCGGCAGCAAGACACAGGAGCTGGCCCGTACGCTGCGGAGTGAATTCGTCGTCAAGGTGACCGGCAAGGTGGCGCAACGTCCCGAGGGGACGACCAACCCGAAGCTCGCCACCGGTGAGATCGAGGTGCGGCCGACCGAACTGGTCGTGCTCAACCGCAGTGAGACGCCGCCGCTGCAACCGGCGGGGATGGACACGCCGGGCGAAGACCTGCGGCTCCGGTATCGATATCTCGACCTGCGGCGCGCTGCGATGCAGCAGACGTTGTTCCTGCGGCACCGCATGATCAAGATCATGCGCGACTACTTCGACGAGAACGATTTTGTCGACGTCGAGACGCCGGTGCTGGGGCGCAGCACACCCGAGGGAGCCCGCGACTACCTGGTGCCGAGCCGCGTGCACGAGGCGGCGTTCTACGCGTTGCCGCAGTCGCCGCAGTTGTACAAACAGATTCTCATGGTGGCCGGCTACGACCGTTACGTGCAGGTGGCACGCTGCTTTCGGGACGAGGACCTGCGGGCCGATCGCCAGCCGGAGTTCACGCAGTTGGACCTGGAGATGTCGTTCGTCGACGCCGACGACGTGATCGCGATGATCGACGGGTTGATGGTGCGGCTGGTCAAGGAATTGCGGGGCATCGACCTGCCGACACCGCTGCCGCGGATGACCTACGACGAAGCGATGGAGCGGTTTGGCCACGACGCGCCCGACCTGCGGTTCGGCATGGAGATTGTCGACATCGGCGCGTTGGCCGCCGAGGCCGACTTCCGCGTGTTCAGCGAGGCGGCCCAGAGCGGCAAGCGAGTGCGCGGCATCAACGCCAAGGGAGCCGCCGACCGTTATTCGCGCAAGGCCATCGACGAGTTGACCGATTTCGTCAAGCAGGACTTCGGCGCCGGCGGGCTGGTCTGGTTCAAGGTCGACACGGACGGCAAGCTCGCCTCGCCCACTGCCAAGTTATTCCAGGACGAGTTGCTTGTACGGATCGGTGCGGCGATGGAGGCCGAGCCGGGCGACTTTCTGATGTTCGTAGCCGACGAATTCGAGGTGACGTGTAAAGCACTGTACGGATTGCGGCGCCGGTTGTGCGCCGAGCTGGAACTGTACGACCCGCGGGAACTGAACTTCTCCTGGGTGGTCGAGTTCCCCATGTTCGCCCACGACGACGAGACCGGCGGCTGGACCGCCATGCACCATCCGTTCACGGCGCCGCGCGTGCAGGACCTGGAGTTGCTGGCGAACAACCCGGCGGCGTGTCGGGCGCAGGCCTATGACCTGGTGGTGAGCGGCTTCGAGGCGGGCGGCGGGACCGTGCGAATCCACGACCGCGCCGTGCAGTCGCAGGTGTTCGAGATGCTCGGCATCGACGCCGACACGGCCAAAGAGCGGTTCGGTTTTCTGTTAGAGGCGCTGCAGTTCGGCGCACCGCCGCACGCCGGCATCGCCCTGGGTGTCGATCGGCTGGTGATGCTCTTCGGCGGCCTGGACAACATCCGCGACTGTATCGCCTTCCCCAAGACGCAACGGGCGACCGACTTGATGACCGGTGCCCCGGGCAGCGTCGATCCCCGCCAACTCCGCGACCTGCGCATCAAGACGGTGAAGTGACCGCGCTGAAAGGCGGTTTAACCGCGGAGACGCCGAGGCGCAGAGAAAAGGGAGGCGTCGCGACAGTGCGAAGCACGCGAAATCGCGAAGTTGGGGTTGGTGGTTTTGTGGGCCACCGGGACACAGTAGCGGGCATGCACTCTGCCGGCGACAGGTTCGCCCGGGTTGCGCGCTCGGCGTATACTGGTCGTTATGGCCACACCGCGCAAGTCACATCGCCGCGAGTTTCTTACCGGGCATTCGGCTGCGCGGGCGATCGAGGACCTGGTCGACGGACGGCTCGGTGATGGTGATGCGGGTGTTGAGTTGGCCGCACCGCGCGGTGACTATCTAGTCACGTATGAACGCCGCGCGATGGCATGCGACTTTCAAATCGTATTGCCGGCCCGACGTTACGCCGCCGGCGCCGAGGCGGCGCTCGAGGCGCTTGACGTGGTCGACGCCATCGAAGCGCAGTTGACAGTCTATCGCGACGACAGCGAAGTGGCGCGGCTCAATCGCGCGGCCGGCGACGATTGGGTCGTCGTCGATGCCGAGTTGTTCGCGCTGATCGCTCGTAGCATTGAACTCTACGAAGTGACCCAAGGGGCGTTCGACGCGACGGCCGGTCCGTTGTCGCGGGTCTGGGGCTTTCATCGTCGCCAAGGACGCATCCCCACCGACGACGAATTGGCCGAAGCGCTCAAGTGTGTCGGCAGCCGGCATGTCCGTCTCGACGCGGAGCGCGTTGCCGTGCGCTTTGACCAGCCGGGCGTCGAACTCAACTTCGGCAGCATCGGCAAAGGGTATGCGCTGGATCGCGCGAGCGGCGTGTTGGCAGTCGCCGAGGTGGACGACTACATTTTGCACGGGGGCAAGAGCAGCGTGCTCGCGCACGGTCGAGGGCCCGACGCAACGGACGAGCGACCGGGGTGGAGCGTGGGGATCGTCAATCCGGTCGATCGACGACGACGTCTGGGAACGTTGACCCTCACCGATCGAGGGTTGGCCACCTCCGGAACGGCGACGCAATTCTTTCGCTACGAGGGCCGCCGCTACGGGCACATCATCGATCCTCGCAGTGGTTGGCCGAGCGAAGGGGTGTATTCGGTCACGGTCGTGGCGGACTGCGCCGCCGAGGCCGATGCCCTGGCGACGGCTTTTTA
>JAGQPT010000099.1 GCA_020426575.1 Planctomycetales bacterium | reverse complement strand
TTGGCGGTGATACGGGTTGGTCGCTCGCCCTGGGGCTCTCGGCCGTGATGCTGCCCTACATCGTGCTGATTGCCACGGCGGCCGTCGTTGCCGAAATGCTGCGCGGTCTGGGCGAGTTTCGCACACCCGCGCTGCTGCCCGTCTGGCTCAACGTCGTCTGGCTCGCGGCGATCTGGTTGGCCGCCGGGCGCTTTCCGGATAAGCCGGTCGCACAAGCGTACACGATGGCCTGGGCGATTCTGCTGGCCGGCGTCGTGCAGATCGTCGCGCAGCTTCCCCGTCTGCGCGCGTTCGGTTGGCGGTGGCGGCAACCGGCCCGCCGCCACAGCGATATGCCGACGTCGCGGCTGCTCGGCCCCACCGTGCTGGCCGCCACGGGCCTGATGGCGCCGCAGGTCAACGCGCTTGTCGACGGTCTGACCGGCTGGCTGCTCTCGGGAACGTCGGCGTCGTTTCCCCTGGAGCCCGGTGCCGCGGCGGCGACCTACCTGGGCGAACGCCTGCTGATGTTTCCCGTCGGGCTGATCGGCATCACCGTTGCCGTGGTCGTCTATCCCACGTTGGCTCGACACTCGGCCCGCCGCCAGGGCGAACTCGTCTTCGACGCCCTGCTGGCCAGCGTGCGACTCGTGCTGTTGTTGGCCGTGCCGGCGACGTTCGGGCTGGTGCTGTTGGCCGTGCCACTCACGCGTCTGTTGTTCGAACACGGCGACTTCACGGCCGAAGACACACACCGCACGGCCGCGATGATCCAGGCCTACGCCGTGGGCATTTGGGCGCAGTGCGTGCTGCCGGTCGTCGTGCGGAGCTTTTATGCCCTGCGGCAGTATCAGACGCCGGTGCTCGTCGGCGTGGCCGCCATCCTCAGCAACGCCCTGCTCAACGTGGTACTCGTGTTCACGGTCGGCGAAACGGGACTCGGCCTGGCCACATCGCTCACGGCCGCCCTGCACGTCGTCGTGCTGCTCGCGCTGGCCAGCCACGTCTTTCAACAACGCGCCCAATCGATGCAACCGCTCGTCGTCACGGCCGTCAAGACAGCGGCGGTCAGCGCGGCGATGTGCCTGGCCGGCTGGGCGGCGCTCCGCGGTAGCGAGACACTCGACCTGCCCGGGTCCGAAATCGTGGCGGTTATTTTGCCGCTGTCTGTCTGTCTGGCGGTCTATTTCCTGTTGGCGTGGTTCGTGATGCCCGCCGAGCTGGCCCTGCTGCGCGACCGACGCAGCGGTTAGCTAATACCCCGTTGCGTCAGGAAAAGACGGGGAAGAATTTTGTTGACTACGCTCGTAGTCACGCTACACTGACTATCGTCGTAGTCAATCCGCCGCCCCACGGACCGAACAAACGTGTCGTCCAGGAGACCTTTGATGCCGACCGGACCTGTCACGCGCGCCGAACTCGACGTGCTCCGCTACATCCACGACCACGCCCCGGCGACGGTCCGCCAGGTGGCCGACCACTTCAGCCGCACCACGGGCCACGCCCGCACCACGGTGCTCACGGTGATGGAACGGCTCCGTCGCAAGGGCTATCTCTCGCGTCGCAAGGTGTCGGGCGTCAATCAATATTGGCCCAAGGTGAGCAAGGCCGAGATGCTCCGCCGGCTCGTGGGCGGCTTTGTCGACGAGATGCTCGACGGCTCGGTCTCACCGTTCGTCGCCTACCTGTCGGAGGCGGACGACCTGAGCGACGATGAAATCCGCGAACTGCGTCGGTTGGTGCAACAACTGGGACGTTCGAAAAAGGGGAAATAGCCATGAATGCGTCACTCGCGCCGCTCGGCGAGCGGATCGACGCCTGGGCCGACGTGTGGGCCGCCGCCGTCTGGCGAGCCAGTTGGCAGGGCGCGATCGCCGTCGCGCTGGCCTGGTTCGTCTGTGTCACGTGGCGGAGGCTTTCGCCCGGCTGGCAGTGCTGGCTTTGGCGGCTGGCCATGTTGAAGTTCGCCGTGGCACTACTCTGGGCCGCGCCGGTCGACGTGCCGTTGCTCGCGCCGCCGCCCCGGGCCAATGTCGAGTTCACGTCGGAACCGATTGCGCTCGCCCCCATTGCTGTGCCAACGTTCGACGAGTCGCAGGTCCCGTTGTTGGAACCGATCGACGTCGCTCCGACAGCCGCGCCCGCGCTCGCGTGGCGGCCGCGATTGGTCGTGATCGCGCTGGGTGCGTGGTGCGTTGGCGCGGCGATCGGCGTCGTCCGTCTCTTGCGACATTGGTGGGCAGCACAGCGTTTGCGCGTCGGGGCAGGTCTCGTCGAAGACGCCGAGCTGCTTGGCATCCTCGACGAGCAGCGCGCTCGCGCCGGCTTGCGGCGCGGGCCGGCGCTGTTGGCGTCACCAACGTCCGCCGGTCCCGCGCTGGTGGGAATGCTACGTCCGGCAATCATCGTACCTGCGGTGATGCTTGAAACGTTTGCGCCCGACTCGTTGCGATTGCTCGTGCGGCACGAATTGGCGCATCTGCGGCGCCGCGACCTGGACTGGAACCTGTTGCTGGCTCTCATTGGTGCCGCGTTCTTCTTCCATCCGCTGGTTTGGCTGGCCACGCGGCGACACCGCCAGTCCCAAGAGTCGGCCTGCGATGCGCTGGTCCTCGCCGGGGGCGACGCGGAACCGGCCCGTTACGGCCAACTGCTCGTCGACGTGGCCGCCGGCCTGGCGACGTCGCGGCCCAACCCGGCCGTCACCGGCGTCGTCGGCTCGGCAAAAGCACTTCGTCGCCGCCTGGCCGCCCTGCCCCGCTTCAGCCCGCCCCATGTCCGCCCGCCACGACTGCGGACCACGATCGCGATCGCGCTGATGCTGTCCGTCACCGCCATCGCCGGCCTCGTCCCCTGGCGCCTCGTCGCCCGCGAACCCGAAGACGTGGTGGCCGAGATCCTGGCGAATTGGGAACGGCGGGCAAATGTTGAGAGCTACGTGTATGACGTCAGCTCAGAACTCGTTGTCGACCACGGGACCAGCGACGATCCTCGGCTGATGTCCCCCAATACCACAGATTCGAGCAAGATGACTTTCAGCAGGGCACGCGAAAAACTGGCGTTGAAAGCGTCGGGCGAGACCCGACGGGATGGTGCGGAGGCTCAAGAAGAGTGGCAGGGCACGTGGGTGTTTGACGGCAAAGAGAATAAGTCGCTGGGATGGCGAACGCGGACGAGCGACAGCAGCACGGATCACCCGGATGGCAGTATAGATAGAAGTGGAACGCCGAGTCGAACCATAACACTCCACCGAGACTTCATACCAATCCGCTTTGCCCGATTCCCGATTGAGGCGTTGCAATTACGACAATGTGACCTCAGCCATATAAAGCTCGAACATGAATCGGTCGAGCACAACGGCTGCGAATGTGCCGAGCTTCTCGTGCCACCTCTAGATCCGGGCTCAAAGCGATTCGTTCGAGTGTTCGTCGATCGGGCCCGTGACGACGTTCCCGTGGACGTGTTGATCGAAGTCGACGGGCGCGTCACCGTCGAATACTCGTTGAGCTACCAGCGACATCCCCGGGCCGGCTGGGCAATCAGCGGTTGGTCGTGGAAGTCGTTGATCATCCCCAAGGGCGATGTTCCGGGGTTGTTATCGAACGCGCGGTATGTACTCCGAGATGGCGTTGCACAATCGACGGGAAAAGTTGATCTCGTTTCGTTCAATCAACCGATGGACGACAGCGTATTTGAGCTCACGTTCCCCACGGGAACAAAGGTCACCGAACGTGCTGAAGATAGGTTCGCCAGATCGTACGTCGCGCAGGATAATGGAAACCTGGACCGCACGGAGCAATGGTCCATTGAGCCGCTACAAGACACGAGTGATTCGTTTACGATCTATTATCCGTTCAACGAAGAAGAATCGAGTCGCAAGTTCTCGGATGTCAGGGACGGCGCAACAAGTATCGATCGTGCTCAGAATGGCAAGTCGGCCGACACCTTGGAAGCGAGCAATAGCGCGACTATCGTGCGCGGCAACTCACTCCTCACCGAACCGGGTGAGCCTATACTCGAAGTGACCGAGCTCGGCGAACGAGACGCCGCGTCGGACACAAAGTGGACGACGCTGCGGGGGCGGTTTGTGTACGACGGTGATCCGCCCGAGCTGCGATCGCTTGAGGTCACCAAGGGCATTGAGTACCTGAGCGACAAGAACCTCGTTGACGAGTCGCTGCTCGTCGGCGACGACGG
>JAGQPT010000098.1 GCA_020426575.1 Planctomycetales bacterium | reverse complement strand
AAGCGGACTCGTATTCTATCTCGCAGGTCGTCGTCGATAATTGGTCACGACGTTACCTCCCAGACGTTACAAAACGCCGGCAGGACGGTCCAGTGCCACCCGGAGGGTCGTCTTGGCGAGTCGAGGTATTAGTCCACGCGTATCCAGCGGCCGCCGTCAACGCGGCGGACCAGGCGGCGGACTTCGAGTGTGGTCATCGTCGCCAGCACGACGTGGGCCGGTGCGCCACTGCGGCGGATCACGTCGTCGACGTGCGTGGCCTCGGTCTCGACCGCCGCAAAGACCTGCCGCTCGACGTCGTCGAGTTTCGCCAGCGCTGGCCGAATCGGGCTACGTGAGGGCGGCGCCGCGCCGGTTTGGCAAGCAGGGAGCGTCGGCGCGGGACGGCGCAGCGCCGCGGCGACCGATTCGAGCTCTTCCAGCACGTCGTCGACCGACTCGACGAGCCGGGCACCGTCGCGGATCAGTCGATGCGGTCCCCGGGCCATGCGGTTGTCCACCCGACCGGGAACGGCAAAGACCTCGCGGTTCTGCTCCGTGGCGTGTCGGGCCGTGATCAGCGCCCCGCTGCGCTCGGCCGCCTCGACGACCACGACGCCGAGGGACAGGCCGCTGATCAACCGATTGCGTTTGGGGAAGCTCTTGGGGTGGGGCGCGTCGCCGGGCAGCGATTCGCTGAGCAGTGCGCCGCAGTGCGAGACTTCGATCGCCAGTTCGGCGTGTTCCGGCGGGTAGATGCGGGCCAACCCGTTGCCCAGCACGGCGAG
Organism: Planctomycetales bacterium; assembly: GCA_020426575.1. Taxonomy (GTDB): domain Bacteria; phylum Planctomycetota; class Planctomycetia; order Pirellulales; family JAEUIK01; genus JAGQPT01. The sequence continues at coordinate 6,708 of JAGQPT010000098.1, read as the reverse complement.
CGTACGACCGCCGGCCGCCAGCGCGCCGCGGTGGGCCGCCGCGTCAACGCCCCGGGCCAACCCGCTCACGACCGTGTAGCCGGTCTGGGCGAGGCTGCGACCGAGGCGTTCGGCCTGCTGCCGGCCATACGACGTGGCGTGGCGGGAGCCGACGACGGCTACTGCCGTGCCGTCCGCCGGCGTGATGTCGCCTTTGAGAAAAAGCACCGGCGGCGGGTCGGGGATTTCGCGCAGCAGTGGCGGAAACGCGGTCGAACCGGCCGTAAGCACGCCGATGTGGTGCTGCCGGCAAAGTGCTAATTGCTCTTCGATATCGGCATCGCTGGGTCCGTGGCGCAGCGCCGCGATCGACTTGTGGCCAACGCCCTCGACACCGCGCAGCTCGTCGGCTGTCGCCGTCCAGACACCGGCGGGCGAGCCGAACCGGGCCACGAGTCGGTGAAACAACAGTGCACCGATGCCCGGTGTCATCACCAGCCGCAACGTGTCGCGCAGCGACCGCTCGGCGTTGACTTCATCGCGGCCGTCGTCGCCACAGCAATCCGCATTCGCTTCAAACAAGTCCATCGGCGCCCTACCACATCCCGGCGCCGACCCTAAGAGGGGTTGCCACGTCGGAGTATAGCGGAGCGCACCGCCTACTGGCAAAACGGCCGGCTACTTACTACCGCCGCTTTCTTGGAGTTTTTGCATTACTTCGTCGAGGTTGAAGCTGGCGGCTTTCTGCCGCGGCGGATAGTCCTGGAACGTCGCCAGGAAATTGCCCACGTAGTCCTGGGCCGGCACGAGCAGATACGCCCGGTCGATCAACCAGTCGTAGTAGGTGTTCGACGTGATGTCGGCCCGCTCGTAGGGATCGAGTCGCAGGTTGTAGATTTTCGGCAGCCGCAGCGAGACAAACGGTTCGGCCCAGACCTGCAGTGTGCCCGGCACGCGCTGTTCCATGAACACGAGCTTCCAGTTGTCGTAGCGCAGGGCCGTCAGTTGCTGGTCGTCGTTGCAGTAGATGAATGACTCACGGGGCGATTCTTCATTCTGTCCCGTCAGGTGGGGCAACAGGTTGTAGCCGTCGAGGTGCACCTTGTAGGTCGCGTCGCCGACCGTGTAACCGTCGAGCAGCTTCTGCGTGACGTCGGCGTCGCCGGCCATCGCCAGCAGCGTCGGCAGCCAGTCGAGGTGCGAGACGATCTCGTTCGAGACCGTCGTGGGGCGAATCTTGCCCGGCCAGCGAACCATGCAAGGAACGCGGTAGGCGCCTTCCCAGTTCGAGTTCTTCTCGTTACGGAACGGCGTCATCGCACCGTCGGGCCAGGTGTTCATGTGTGGCCCGTTGTCGGTGCTGTACATCACGAACGTGTTGTCGGCGATGCCGGCATCGTCGATCGCCTTGAGCACCGTGCCGACGTTCTTGTCGTGGTCGATCATCACGTCGGCGTATTCGCTCATCCAGCGGCCCGACTGCCCAAGACTCTCAGGTTTGGCGTGGGTGCGAAAGTGCATGTGGGTGAAATTGACCCAGACGAAGAACGGCTGATCGCCCTTCGCTTCGCGCTCGATGTAGCTAGCCGCCCGCGCGGCAACGTCATCGTCGATCGTTTCCATCCGCTTGCGGGTCAGCGGTCCCGTGTCCTTGATCGTCTGTTTGCCAACGCGACCGAAGCGGGGATCGACGGTGGGATCGTCCGTGTCGCTCGCGCGGCAATCCAACACGCCGCGGGGTCCATACTTGGCGCGGAAGGCCGGATCTTGGGGATAGTCGCGGTGCTCCGGCTCCTCTTCGGCGTTGAGGTGGTAGAGGTTGCCGTAGAACTCGTCGAAGCCGTGAACCGTCGGCAGGAATTCGTTGCGGTCACCCAGGTGATTTTTGCCGAACTGGGCCGTGGCGTAGCCTTGCGCCTTGAGCAGCGTGGCGATCGTGGGGTCTTCTTTCTGGAGCCCCAGGGTGGCGCCCGGCAGGCCAACTTTCGTCATGCCGGTGCGCATGCCGTGCTGACCGGTGATAAACGAAGCCCGACCAGCCGTGCAGCTTTGTTCGGCATAGTAGTCCGTGAACAACATGCCCTCGCGGGCGATGCGGTCGATGTTCGGCGTGCGATAGCCCATCAGGCCACGCGTGTAGGCGCTGACGTTTGATTGTCCGACGTCGTCGCCCCAAATGATGACGATGTTCGGGCGCTGCGACTGGGCACGTGCCGGTTGCGGCGTAGAGAGACCGATGGCGGCCAGCATCAACGCGGTCACTGCGAAAACGTACGAGTGTCGGCGGTGCATCGTGAGGGTCTCCTGGGAGTGCGCGGACTCGATGGGGCGACATGATTGCCGCTATTGCCCTGCGGCAGGGTCAGCCCGGGAAAATGGCTGTGAATGAGCTCTCTACCCGACGTCAGCCGAATCGGCGTGACGCCGGAATTCTATCGACACGGCAAGCGATATGCGACCCTCCCTTCCGAAGGGGGGGGCAAAAAGGATAGTACAACCAGAGGAGCATCGGCATCGGCCATCTCCTCACACACACGGGAAATCGACCGGCGGACCGCGGCAGGTGTGCCATCGTCGTCGCGGCTCGTTATGATCGGTCGGAGGCGGGACGCGCGGCGCGGCGTAAGGTCCCTTGAAAATCTGAAGATTGCATCGCAGGAGACAGACGTGATTAGCCCCCCCCTCACGCTCCGGCTCGACGAAATCGATAGGAGCAAGGCCGCCCTCGGCGGCGGTAAAGGCGCCTCGCTCGGCGAACTCGTACGGGCGGGAATGCGGGTGCCGCCCGGGTTCGTGGTGACGCGACCAGCGTTCGACGCCTTTATGGCCGTGGCCGATCCCGAGGGATACGTGGCCGAGTGCCTGTCAGGCGTCGAAACGGGCGCGGTCAACGTCGAGGACGCCGCGCGCGACGTCACCGCAAGGTTGAGCCGCGCCACTGTGCCCGAAGCAATCTGCGAGGCAATCGAGGATGGCATGAGCCGCCTCGGCGTGGCCCGCGTGTCGGTGCGTTCGAGCGCTACCTGCGAAGACGGCACGGCCAACGCCTGGGCCGGCCAGTTGGAGACGTTCCTCGACGTCGCGCCCGACGACGTGGCCGAGCAGGTGCGGGCCTGCTGGCTTTCGATCTTCCATCCCCGAGCGTTGGCCTACGGCGCGGCGCACGGCTACGGCGTGGGCGAGTTTGGCGTGGCCGTTGTCGTACAAGAAATGATCCCAAGCGAGGTGTCCGGGATTGGTTTTTCTGTTCACCCGGTCACCCAGGAACCCGACATGCGGCTGATCGAGGCCTGCTTCGGGCAAGGCGAAGCGATCGTTTCGGGCCGGATCGTGCCGGACCAGTTCATCGTCCGCCGCGGTGCTCAAGAGATCGTCGATCGGGTGCACGCTCGGCAGCGCGAGGCCCTTTTTCTGGACCACGCCGCGGCAGAACCGCAATGGCACCAGTTGGGTGAACGTGGCGGCGAGCCGAAACTGAGCGACGCACAGGCGCTCGAATATGCGGCCTTGCTCGATCGGATTGAAGATCACTACGGCCAGCCGATGGACACCGAGTGGGCGTTGGTTGGCGAAGCGTTCCACCTCCTGCAGGCCCGCCCGATCACGACGCTCGCACCTGAGTACCGAGACCGGATTGTGGACGATTCAGAGCCGTGGGCGAAGCTGGTGCGCCGCCCGCTGGGCCTGCTGGAAGTCTCGCTGATCGGCATCTGGTTGGACAGCCAGCACGCGCTCGGCGACTTCGGCATAGCGATCGATCGATTCATGGCGATTCAGGACAACAGCCACCTGGCGACGATGTTCCTGCCCCAGTCTGGTTTCGACGCGGCGCTGGACCACATTCGCGAGCTCGATCGCAAGGACCGCTCACAACTGTTGGCGCTGCTCGAGCGCGGTCGCGACGTCTATCGGCACGGTTTCGAACGGATCGAGCAGAACCGCTACTTCGAGACGATCGACGACGCCGTCGAGCACTTCATTGACGTGGGGCGTTACACGACGAGCTTTCCGTCGATGACGCTGATCGCGCTGGAAAATGGACACATCGACGATGCTCAGGTGCGTGCGCTGGCCGAAGAGCTGCGTGCGCATTCCTTGTATCCGCGTTATCTAAGTCGGCTGATCGAACCGCTCGTGGCGGAGATGGCCCGCCGCCTGGGGTTCGCCGAACCGGAGCGTGCGCCGGAACTCGTGACGTGGCGTGAACTGCACCACGGCCGCGTCGACCGCACGACGCTGGAAGAGCGCCTCGAACGTCAGCGCGACGGACAACTGTTCGTGCACCAACTGCTCGGCGACGACGAACGGCTCAACTTTGTCACCGAGACGGGCTACCTGCTGATGCGGCAGATGCGCCGCCGGCAGATTATCCCAGATGACGACCCAAACCGCATCGCCGGGCAAGCCGCCTGGCCCGGAGTGCATCGCGGTCGTGCCCGGGTCGTGATGACGTCGTATCCCGAGGGCATCGAGATCGAGGACGGCGACGTGTTGGTTTCGCTTCAATCGAACCCCAATTTGATGCCGCTCTTGCGTCACGCCGGAGCGATCGTCACCGACGACGGCGGCGTCGCCTGCCACGCCGGCATCATCTGCCGCGAACTCAAGGTGCCCACGATCATCGGCACCGGTCGGGCAACAGCCACAATCCGCGACGGCGATCTCGTCGAAGTCGACGCCACCGAACAGGTCGTGCGCATCCTTCAGCGGGCGTAATTCGGCCGACGTTCAGATGGTTCACCGCTGAGACGCCGAGTTTCTTAGGAACTGAAGCGCGGCGCCCATAGATGGCAACTCGTGCGATCTTTCGCACGTTACACCAACCACGGGCGGCAGACTCACACGAATTGGCGGGCTCGAGACATCTTCGCGCCTTCGTCATTTTCGCGTTGTCGCGATTTGCTTTCAATTGCTGAGCGTACTTCGAATCACGCGGGCGCGCCCAAATCACTCGTCTGGGGCGAAGCCGCGGCGCATCGTGTTTTCCGTGACGACGCGGGCATGGGTGAACTGCAGCACGTAGTCGGGGCCGCCCGCCTTATGACCGACGCCCGAGAGTTTGAAACCGCCGAACGGCTGTCGACCCACCAACGCACCGGTGACGCCGCGATTCAGATAGAGATTGCCGACCTCCAGCTCGCGGCGGGCCCGTTCCAGGTTCGCCGGGCTGCGGGAATACATGCCGCCGGTCAGGGCGTAGTCCGACGCATTGGCGAACGCGATGGCGTCGTCGAGGTCGCCGGCTCGGATCACTGCCAGGACCGGACCAAAGATTTCTTCGCGGGCAATCACGGCGTTGGGCGGCACGTCCGCAAAGATATGAGCACCGACGAAGTGCCCCTCATCGGCCAGTGCGCCGACGTCGCCAGCCAGCGCGAGTCGCGCCTCGCTCTTGCCGATCTCGACGTACCTCTGCACCTTGGCGACGGCTGCGGTGTCGATCAGCGGACCAAGCACGGAACCGGGGTCCTCGGCTGGCGCGACCGTGATGCTGCGGGTTGCTTCGACGAGCCGCTCGAGGAAGCGATCGTAGACGTCGGCCAGCACGATGGCCCGCGAACAGGCCGAGCACTTCTGTCCCTGGAAACCGAAGGCGCTGTGCATCACACCGAGCACGGCTTCATCGAGATCGGCATCGGCGTCGACGATGATGGCGTTCTTGCCGCCCATTTCGGCGACGACGTGTTTGACGCTGGGGCGTAGCGTGCCAGACTGTTCGGCGCCCTGACGGTACAACGACATGCCAACCTGGCGCGAACCGGTGAAGGCGATCACGTCGACACCTTCGTGCGCCGCCAGTGCCGCTCCCGTAGTTTCGCCGACACCAGGCAGATACTGCACGACACCGGCGGGCAAATCGACGTCGCGGAAAATCTGCATCAACTCGGCAGCAACCAGCGGCGTCTGCTCGGCCGGCTTCATGATCACGGGGTTCCCCGCCACGAGCGCACCGACCGTCATGCCGGTGAGGATGGCCAGCGGGAAGTTCCACGGTGCAATCACGGCCGCCACGCCGCGAGGAACGCGCGTGAGCTGGTTTGTCTCGCCGGGAACCGCTACACGGCGCGGCGCGAGCAGCTCGACGGCCTGGCGCGCGTAGTACTCGCAGAAGTCGATCGCCTCGGCCACGTCGGCGTCCGCCTCAATCCAACCCTTGCCGCTTTCATGGACGATCCAGGCGGCCAATTCAAACCGCCGGGTACGCATTCGCTCGGCCACGGCCCAGAGATACTGGCCGCGCCGCCCGACGTCGAGTCGCGCCCAACCGGGCAGTGCGCGGCGGGCGGCCACCACGGCCTCGTCGACGTGCGCCACATCGGCCGCCGCCGACGTGCCAACAACCTGTCGGTGATGCGACGGGTTGAGCGACTCGATCCGCGCGGCCGTGTCGACGTCGCGACCGGCAATCACCAGCGGGGCGTGTCGGCCAAACTGTTCGACAGTGCGCCATAGTGCCGCGCTCATTGTGCTGCGGTGTTCGGTCACGGCAAAGTCGGTCGGCGGTTCGTTCGTGAACGACTGGTGGGACATCGCTGTCTCCGGGTTCGGGGACAAAGTCTGCTCGGCCGCCGCGACCCGGAACGAACCGTTGTCGCGCACCGCGTTGATGAAGCCGCGCGCTGTTTCCGGCAAAGCAGACACTACAAGCGCGGGCGGCGCTACGGGTCGCGCCAGCAGTTTGTCGACCGGCGCGTTGTCGTGGAACCCCGCCTTGAGGAACGAGTCGTT
>JAGQPT010000097.1 GCA_020426575.1 Planctomycetales bacterium | reverse complement strand
TTCGGACTGCTCCACAAGTCGAGCTTCACCGGCTGGCAACTCGTCGAGGAAGGTCAGCAGACGAGCGACCCGGTGCGCGTGATGAAGTATTATCGCATGCTCTGGGAACGCATGAACGCCGAGGCGGCCTCGTAAGCACGTTGGCGGCGCAACTCGCCGCTGCCGCGGTTGTCGACCCTCGTTGCATCACGCGCGTTGCGTGATGGCGGCGTTGCGATCGCACAAGCGAACGGGCCTGGCACGTCAGCGCGTCGTGACCCACAGCAGCGGACGTTGGGCCTCGTCGACGCGCAGCTCGTAGCGCAATTCGACTTGCCGGAGCAGATCGCGCAGCAGCAGACTGTACGCCGTCCGCTTCGGTAACTGGCTGACGCGGAGGTCGGCCAACTTGATCCCCGCCCGCTCCAGTGCCCAATGGTCGTAGAGCACTGGCGCTTCGAGGCGCTGCGACAGCGCGGCGAGCGTCTCGGTGAGCGGAAAGTCGTCGACCTCGGCCTCGAAATTCGTGTAGAGCTTAGGCAGCGTCTTCTGCTTCGACTCCTGGGGCGTCCAGCCGACGGGCCAGATCACTGTGTCATCGTCCGCGGTGCGCTTCGCGTCGATCGGACGGACCCGCAGTTGCAGTTTGCCGGCAGTGGTCGACTCGGGGGTATAGCCGAGCCCCTTGCTGCGGAGCAGATACGCCGTCGCCGTTCCCAGCGACAGCCCCCGAAGCTGTTCGATTTCTACCGCGTCGTTCGCTGCCGCGACGGTGCGTTGCACACTCGCCGCGCCCACGAGCGGGATCGGCAGCGCCGTGGTGAGCCGCGCCAGTGCCGCGTCCGCCGTCCACCCTGCCGTGGAACAGCCCACGGGCTGCGAGAGCGCGTCGGCGACGCGCTCGTTGTCGGTCGCCTTGAGACCGAACGGGCCGGTCGGTTGATTCTTCGCCAGCGCCGATCCGCTGCGCAGCCCGTCGATCCAGGCCTTAATCTTTTCCCGGTCGCCGAGGCGCAAGTCCTGCCCGGGCACGATCAGCACACCGCGCGGTGACAGCGTTGCCTGCACTTCAATGCGGCCGCGCACGGTGCCTTCGACGACGTGTAGCTGCGGCGGCGGGTCGCTGCCGTTGTCGGAAATCGTCAACCGTCCGACCCCCAACTCGCTGAGCAGGCGGTACCACTCTCGGGCATCGCCGACCGACAACCCCGGCTCGCTGTCGACGGTGACGTAGACGTCATACTCGTTGCCGCAGGCACGGTGCGTCGCTACCGCTGCGGCACAGCAGCATACCAACGCGGCGACAATCCGCCGGGGCGTGGATGTCGGAGAATTCCGAATCACGGTATACTTCCTCTTCTTCGTGTGACACGTCTTTGCGCTGTGGCGCCGTCGTGGGCACTTTGTTGAATCATACCATCCGAACAAACGAAGGGGACGCTTGATGGCCAGACGAGTCACGCTGTTCACGGGCCAATGGGCCGACAAGTCACTCGAAGAAATGGCGGTGCTGGCTCGCGATTTCGGTTATGACGGCCTGGAACTGGCTTGCTGGGGCGATCACTTCGATGTC
>JAGQPT010000096.1 GCA_020426575.1 Planctomycetales bacterium | reverse complement strand
TGTCGTGTTCGCGGGCGTTGCCGTAGTACATCATCGGGCAGAAGATCATCTCGCGCAACAACGGCTCGCTGATGAAGCGGGCCACGACTTCGCGTGCCGACTGCGTCCCCAGCGGCGACGGGTCGTCGTTGTAATCGATGAGCGCCGCCACCATCCGATCGAAGCCGTCGATCTGGTCCGGAAACGCCCGCGCCACTTCGCCGCGAAAAAACTCGAAGTCGTTGGTGAAGTCGAGCCGCGTTTGGGGAAAGGCGATCGCCGAGCGCAGTTGCGGCACCAGCGCCAGGTCGTCCCAGGACAACCGCAGTTGCCGCAGCAACCGGGCCAGCGGTCCCTGGCGCGTGCCCTTGGGGGTGAAGTTGGTCAGCGCGTGCAGACCGACGTCGTAGTTGCGGCCGCCGAGCCGGTAGAAGGAATTCAGGCCACCGATCGTGGTGTGCTGTTCCAGGATGCAGACGGGCCGGTCGTAGTACGCCAGCCGAATCCCGGCCGCCAACCCCGACATCCCGGCACCAATGATCAGCGTATCGTACATGCGTCACGCGTTCGTTGAGGGTGCCTGGCCACACCGGCGCTTCAGACCTTCTCCAGGTCGCGCATCATCGGTTCGAGGTACTTGACGGTGCTGTCCATGCTCGCCAACTCGACGTAATCATCCTCGGGAATCTGGATCCGGTAGCGCTTGCGCAGCTCCATGACGATGTCCAGGAAGTCCATGCTGTCGAGTTCCAACTGCTCGCGGAACGGGGTCTGGTCGTCGAGGTTCGAAAGGTCCTCGTCCGGAGCGATCCCCTCGAGAATATCGATAATGACATCCTTGATGTCAGCCGTCGTCATTCGCCATTCTCCATCGGTGGGTATTCGCAACGACCAACGTGACGTCGCAGTCCCACGATCCAAACTGTTGATCGCCCCAAAATGCTGATTGCTGCTAACTGCCGGCGACAGGCGTCCGCCGGTCGCGTCTTCCCTCTACGAATGATATCGCCGCTGACAAACCGCCAAGGCACACGTCCGCCTCGCGTGCAACGCCGCATCACGATCAATACTTCTTCACGATCAACGCCGAATTCGTGCCCAACATTCCGAACGAGTTGTTGAGGATCACTTCGACGCCCCGGGTCTCGCGCGGTTCGTTCGTCACCAGATTCGGCACCTGGCACTCGGGGTCGAGTTCGTCGACGTTGATCGTGGCGTGACAGACGCCGTCGTCAAATGCCGGCAGGTTGCCCGCCAACTCGAGCGCGCCCGCCGCCCCCATCGTGTGGCCAATGAAACTCTTTGTGTTGTTCACGCAGGGCGCTTTGCCGTTGCACGCCTGAAACACGTTGCGCACGGCCAGCGATTCCTGCACGTCGCCCGACGGAGTCGACGTTGCGTGCGTGCTGACGATGTCGACGTCCGAGGCCGACATGCCCGCCCGACGCAGCGCCAGGTTCATGCACTCGGTTTGCCGCTGGGCGTTAGGCATGACGAAGTCGCTGGCGTCGCTATTCATTGCATATCCGACGATCTCGCCGTAAATCTTCGCCCCCCGCGCTTTAGCTCGCTCGAGCCGCTCGAGCACGTAGATGCACCCCCCTTCGGAAACCACGATGCCGTTGCGCCCGGTGTCGAAGGGCCGGCTCGCTTTGTGGGGGTCGACGTGCTCGGCCAGCGCGCCTTGGCTCTTGAAGCTGGCAAAAATACCGAACGTGCGGACACTTTCACTCACACCACCGGCCAGCGCGACGTCGCAGTCACCCAACAACAGCATCTGGGCACCCTGGATCAGGCCGGCATTACCAGCGGCACAGGCCGCCCCGATCGTGTAATGCGGACCGGTGATCCCCAGGTTGAGCGAAACCTCGCCCGCCGGGTTGTTCGCCACCGTGCGGGGGTTGTGGTGGTGCGACCAGTATTTGACGTCGTAGTCGAACTGCGTGAGTTCATAGATCTCGTTTTCCGTCTCCACGTTGCCGTGTTCCGTGACGCCGAGATAAACGCCCACGCGCGAACGGTCCATCGTGTCCCATTCGAGTCCGGCGTCGCGGATCGCCTCGTTCGCGCTGTACACGCCGATGCTGCCGGCGCGGGTGCCACGACGGACTTCCTTGCGGGTCTGGTAACGGGTCTCCTCGAAATCACAGACGCCGGCCAACGTGGCGCCGACGTAGCGAATCTCGTAGCTACGCACGCCGCTTTTTCCGGCCAACAGCGCAGCGCGAAAATCGGCGAGCGAGTTCGCGTTCGGCGCGGTCAGGCCCACGCCCGTGATCACGATGCGTTGGGCGTCGGAGGTCGATCCGGCGATCATAGGAGACACCAATTCCGTGGTCGGTTGAAGCCCTCGAAGTTACCGGTAAACCAGCGGATTGACAAGCAGCCCCTGCGGTGCGGAGTTCAATCGACGCGTCGGCCTGACCAAGTTTGTCGACGCACCGTCTCGGTCCGTCCGTCAGTTGCGCGGTAGCGAGTCCAGCCACGCACCCACGCGACGCATCCCCTCGGTCGTGGAAACGGCCGGCTGGTAGCCGAAGTCCCGCTGTGCGGCCGAGATGTCAAAATAGTGCGACTTGCCAAGCTGTAGGGCCAAAAACCGCGTCATCGGCGGCTCGGCCTTGACGCCAAGGGTGCGGTAGACCGCCTCGCAAACCGCCCCCACGCGACTGGCCATTGCGACGGAAACCGCGCCGCGGACCGGTTCGAGCCCCGCCAGCGCCAGCAGCTCGTCGATCCAGTCCCAGCAGTTGACCGGCTCGCCCTGTGTGAGGAAATAAGCCTTGCCCGAAGCGGCCCTCTCCGGGCCCAGGGCCTCGGCGGCCTGCAGGTGAGCGGCCGCGGCGTTGTCGACATAAACCATATCGATCAAATTGGTTCCGTCGCCCACCCGACGCAGCCGCCCCGCACGACGCCGGGCGATCAAACGCGGAATCAGATGCGGATCACCAGGCCCCCAGATCAGGTGAGGCCGTAGGGCACACGTCCATAGCCCCTCCGTACCGTTGGCCGCCAGCACCTGCTGTTCGGCGAGTGCCTTGGTGTGCGGATAGTGGCAGAGCCAGCGGCTGGCATACGGCGCCTCAGGGCCAATGCCGCATTGGTGGTCCCCGTCGAACGTCACACTGGGGCTACTCGTGTAGACGAGCCGCTCAACGCCATGAGCGCGGCAGCCCGCCAGCACGCTCTCGGTCCCCACGGTGTTGATGCCGTGGTAGTGCTCCCAGGAACCCCAGATGCCTGGCACCGCCGCGGTGTGAAAGACGACGTCGACCCCCTGGCAGGCGGCGACCACCGCATCGCGGTCCCGGACGTCGACGCGGAGCATCTCGACGCCCTGCTCCGCCAACTCGGGGTAGTCGCCCCGGGCAATGCCGCGCACCTCGTCGCCGCGCTCGAGCAACTGGGCGACAACGTGCCGCCCGAGAAACCCGCCGGCGCCGGTGACCAGAGTTTTCACGCCGATAGGTCCTCTTACAATTCAAATGCGATCGAGGGAAATGTTCGCCACGCGGCCGTGCGTCCGCTTCAGCCGCAGCTACCGAGCGTCAGTCGACACGCGGTGCGGCCCACACGGCCAGCTTCTCGCGAAAAATCTTGGCGTTGTGGCGAATGTCGACCGGCAACGAGCGATGCAGCAGAAAGTCGTCGATCGCGGCGGTCCGCGCGTTCTCGACCGCAAGCCGACGAACCTCGGCCAACAACCGATTCCGCTCGGCAGCGCCGCGTGGCCAGTGCCCTTGCTCAGGTTCGACGATGGCCACGGGACGTTGTCGGCCCCGCTCACCCACGCCGACGAGCGCCGAACGATACACCTCGGCGTGGTTGTTGAGAATCGCCTCGCAGGGGACCGAATACATCGTGCCCGCCGCGGTGTCAACACGATGGGCCTTGCGGCCGCAAAACCAGAAACGCTCCTGATCGTCGAGATAGCCCAGGTCGCCCATGCGGTGCCAGACCGCCTCGCCGTCGGCGATTTTTGCCAACGGGTTCGCCTCGACGCGGGTGACGTACTCGCGCGTGACCACCGGCCCCTTGACCACCAGTTCGCCGACCTCGCCGGCGGGCAGTGGTTGCGCATCGTCGATCGAACCGATCGGTCCGTCGTCGACACGAACGACGCGCCACTCGATGCCGGGAAACTTCCGCCCGACGCACGTGCCGGCTCCGCCGGCCGATTGGGCGGCCGTTTCACCGAGCACTTCGCTGGCCGCGATCGAGGCGACCGGCAGTGCCTCGGTCGCACCGTAGGGTGTGTGCATTTCGCCGCCGTCGGCGATCGCCCGCATCATCCACTCCATCACCCGCGGCGGCACCGGCGCACCGGCCGAGAGCACGCGTCGCAGCGTGGGCAACCGCACCTGGTTCGCTTCGCAGTGTCGGCCGATGCGATTCCAGACGGCCGGCGAACCGAACGACTGCGTTGCGTTGAAGTCGGCCGCCGCGGCGATGATCGTGTCAGGATCGACCCGCGCCGGTCGTGTCGCGTCCATGTCGGGAATCACGGCGGTCACACCCATCGCGCAATTGAACAGCGCGAACAACGGAAAGCAGGGCAGATCGACCTCGCCGGGTGCGATCTGGTAGAAGTCGCGGATTTCGTCGACCTGGCGTTCGAAGTTGCCGTGGCGGTACAACACGCCTTTGGCGGGCCCCGTGCTGCCCGACGTGAAAATGATCGCGGCGGGATCGTCCGCCGACGCGCCGGCCATTTCATGCCCCGCCCAGGACGACTTGCGGAAGTCGGCCAGGGACGGCCCGCCCCAGAACCAGCGCGCCCCCACCGTGACGTTCTGCCGCACGGCAGCAAAACGCCGCCGCAACAGCGTGCGGACCGCCTGCACCGGTGGGATGGCGACAAAGCCGGCCGGCGCCACTTCGTCGAGACACCCCAGCACGCCGCGTATTCCCATCCCGGGATCGATCAATACGGCGACCGCCCCCGCCTTGAACAGCGCGAACACCAGCGAGATGAAGTCGAAGCTGGGACGCACCATCAACACGAGCCGATCACCCGGACGCACGCCCATCTGCCGCAGCCCTCGGGCAATGCGATCGCTGTCCTGATCGAGCTCGCGAAACGTGAAGCGGCGATACTCGCGGCGTCCGCGCCGCAGCGGGTGCTGCTCGACGATCGCCAGGGCGTCGGGCATCTCGCCGGCCATCTCGTGCAGTCGACCGGCGATGTTCGTCGCCGCCGCGCTTCCCAGCGGCGGGCAACTCGAAGTGGACGTCGTCAAACGCGCTTCTCCAGGGCTCGGCGTCCTCGCGCTACCAGAACGCGCCGGAAATTGTCCCGAAACGCTGAATGTAGAGGTTGCCGCGACGCCAGGCAACCGTGCGATCAGAGGTGCACCGGCACGTAGCGAACGCGTTCATCAGTCTCTGGCGACGCCGGCGGATCAATCCACGGAATCGGCGCACCGGTGGCTAACAGCTCCGCGACCCGTGACTTGAATGCGGACACGATCTTGGCCAGCGCCTCACGCTCACTACCAGCGGTGCACTCCAACTCGGCCAGGTTCGCCACCCGGGCGCGTACACCGTCGTCTGTCTCCGCCAGATAGACGACACAATTGAACACGGGCACACTCGCGCCGAGACGGGGCAAGTGCGAATTCTCTGCGGTCGACCGGTCGGCAGATGGCGAGTCATTGATTGGCTGGCCGCCGCTTGGCTGGCCGCCACTTGACTGCGAGCCGCCTGACTTATCGTCGGTTGAATCGTCAGCAGATTGAGGCGGCATTCGTCTTCTCTCGTGAGGCGGCGACTTGGCGAAGGTGATCCAGCACGCGGCGGCTCACGTCAACGTTGAGCGTCCCGGCCAGGGCACGCCAACCTGGCGCCGCGTTGACCTCCAGTACATACATCGCGCCGTCGCCGTCGGGCAAGAGGTCCACTCCGGCCAGCGTGGCGCCGGTCACGGCGGCGGCCCGTCGTGCCAGGTCGATCGTTTCCGCGTCGAGCGTGACCGCCTCGGCGCTTCCCCCAAGCGAGATGTTGGTTCGCCAGTCGTGCCGGTTTGTCCGCGCCATCACCAGGGCATCGTCACCGATCGTGA
>JAGQPT010000095.1 GCA_020426575.1 Planctomycetales bacterium | reverse complement strand
CGCGCCTGTGCTGCCGAAAGATGCCGGCAGCTCACGACCCAAACGTTTCCGTCATCGGGCGAAGCCTGAGCACCGGGTGTCAGTTGCTCAATGTTGCGGCGTTCGATACCGGGTCGTTCGCTGCTGGAGCGCTCGGCCGCGACTACCGCATGCGCCAGGGACGACACGGTCGCCGCCATGACAAGCATGGTGGCGACGATCCGCAGACGCAGCGTCAGGGTTGCGGGACTATTCATGCGATCGAGTCTGGTCAAGCGGTCGAAGCGGGGCATGGAAATCCGGGAGCTAGCGGTCTCGTCATCTGCGGGCATTATACCGCCTGGCGCGGTGATGCCAGTGGTGACGCGCGGCGCTGAAGCCGCCCGCGGCGAGCGCTGTGGCGCTGCTAATGTCCAAATGTACCGCGCGGTTTACGACTTGCGCGGAACGGTCGAGAGTAATGATGAGAAAAGGCAGCGAAGACGGTGGAAAAAAATCGACTGTTTCGTTTGCACATCACAGCGCGTGGGCTAGAGTTGCGTAGTTTCACCACGGTGTGAGGCGTTTTTGACACGTTGGTCACCTTACGGTGCGGAGAAGAGGAAAATGAAAAAGCTCATTGTATTGTCGGCTTTGTCGGCCCTGCTCTTGGCGTCGAGTGGATGTTCTTGCTGGCGGCGTGGTGCGTCGTGCCCGACCTGTGGTCCGGCTCCGGTGTACTCGTCACCCGAAATGACGGCCCCGATGGATGGCGGCACTTGCTGCCCGTAGCGGTCGACCGGGACGAGCGCCACGTGGCCGATGCGATGCCCGAGTGGCGCGGCGTGGACTGTAGACAACGACCGCGCTGGGTTATGGCTTGGTCTGCTCGACTGGCGCGTCCCACGACTGTGGAGGTGTCGGCGTATAGTGGCGCAAGGCGTCCTCGGACGGTTGCGACCTCCAAACGGCGATGAGCCGCTCACGGGCTTGGGCGGTTTCGGCGTCGGCGGACGCGATCAGATTCGTCGTCTCGAGCGGATCATCGCGGAGATCGAACAGCCGTGTCGCTGCGCCATTTTCGATCCAAAGCTTGTAGCGCGGGCCGCGGATCACGCGGTCGGCGTGCCGGCGCACGGGGCGGGGACCCTCGGCGGTTGCTCGGGCCATGCCCTGGCCCATCGCAAGGACCCAGTCACGCGGAGAGTCCGCTGCGCTGCGGCCAAGAGTGTCGGTAGCGATATACGGCGCGAATGAACGACCGTCGACGAACCACGACGGCGGGATCTCGACGCTGGCCAATTGGCAAACGGTTGGATAGATGTCGCTCAAGTCGGTCAGCGCGTCGCAAGTGACGTCGCTCGGCGTCGTGCCGGGACGACTGACGATGAGGGGCACGTTCACCCCGGCCTCGCCGAGCGAATTCTTGCCGCCGCGGATCTGCACGCTGTTGCGGCGACCAGTGACCGATCCTGCGGTGCCATTGTCTCCCAAAAGAAAGACGTACGTATCGTCGCACAAACCGCATTCGTCGAGCGTGTCGAGCAATCGACCAACGAGGTGATCGGTGAAGCGCACCATGGCCCGGTGGCGGTCGAGCTTGCCCGTGACGCCACGCGCAAACGGCGTGTCGGTGAACGGGGCGTGCGTGAGCACCATCGGGTAATAGACGAACAGCGGCCCGTCGCGATGCGCGCGGATGAAGTCGACCAAAAAATCGGTAAAGACACTGGGGCCAAACTCGCCCGGCCGGGCTTTGCTGCCCGATCTCGTGTGCACGTACGGATTCCAATATCGCTCGGCGCTGGGGGGATTCCCGGTTTCATAGCCGGTCCACATGCACCAATCGTCAAAGCCGTGCCGGCGCAGCACGTCGGGGTCGACGCGAAAGTCGTTGATTTGCCATTTGCCGGCGATGACCGTGGTGTAGCCGGCGCGCTGGAGCAGTTGCGGGAACGTGACGTGACAATCGGGATCGAAATGGCAGCCGCGCCCCCAACGTGGCACGTCCCAATGGTCGACCCAGCCGTGCCGAAAAGGATACTGTCCGGTCAGTAGCGTGACCCGCGTGGGCGTGCAAAGCGGCATTGCATAAAAGTTGGCGAATCGCGTACCGGATTGGGCCAGCGCGTCGATCCGTGGCGTGAGCGCAGCATCGCCACCGTAGCAGCCCAGCCATTCAGTTCCCAGATCGTCGATCAAGATGACGACAATGTTGGGCCGGTGTTCGGTAAAGGCCGGCTCTGTCTGGGCCGATGCGCATGTTGCGGCGGCGCCCTGCACGATCATCAGCGGTGCCAACAGTAGGTAAACGAGTCGCGTGCCGCGGCGGTTGGATGTGGCCATCGATTTCACGTGTCGGTGCGCGCTGTGACGAATTGGCAGCTACCTGGACGAAAACGGAACGTTTTCCGCGAGACTTCCATCGTTGCAGAGGCTATCGTACAAGGCAATCACGTGGTCGACGACTCATTGGTTTTTTCGGTCGGTGGCTGTGGCCGTGTGTCGTGCATTGTCGGCTGCGGCGCGCACGATGCCTTGCCGCCCAGCGCGTGATTTCGCAATATTCAACATTTGGATCGACGGCTTGTGTGAATCGCTGGCGCCGATTCGCTATGTCTCGATCGATGTACGGCGCAGCAAAGCGTGCCGTGCCAGCTAGCGGTGTTACTTGCCCCAACGTTTCCTGCAAATCAATGACCTGCACCTACAGGGGGATCGCCCGATCACTCCGCGTCGCGCGGCTTCGCAGCGACGAGCCTCCTGGCTGTTGGAAACGATCAGGGTAGGTGGGCCGGCCACGTCGGTTGATTTTGTGTTGGGGCTGGGCGATCAGGTCGAAGGCGGCTCGCTCGAAGAAACACAAGCCGACCTGGACGCCTTCGCTGGCCACGCAGCCCAGTGGGAGTGTCCGTTCTATCCGGTGCCGGGCAACCACGACATCGGGGCGCGTGAAGGCGATCCGCAGTGGGAACAGCCGTTTCTTTCCGCGTTTGACCTGACCGCGACGAACTACAGCGTCGTCCGCGACGGTTTGCGGTTTCTCATGCTCAACAATGCGGGAACGCTGGCGTGCAGTGCCGTCGTTGCACGTCGCCGGGCCGACTGGTTGGCGACGCAATTGACGACGGGCGAGAAGTTGCCGACGGTGCTCTGCTGTCACGTCCCGCTGTTGCCGATGCGCGATCCCGAGGTACTCGCCGCAAGTTGTCGGTTTCAGCCGTGGCAGTGCGCCGAACCGGCGGTGCTCGAAGCCGTTCGTGCGCACCGTGACCAGGTCGTTGCCGTGCTCTCGGGACACCTGCACCTCACCGGCGTGGTTGAGGACTGTGGAGTGACACACGTTTGCGTTGCCGGCGTGGCGACGTTTCCGAGCGACTATGCCGTATATACCCATGACGATGGGCGCCTGGCCGTCGAAATTCGCCAGGTTCCGCCGTCGCTGCTCGATCCGGCTTCGAACATTCACGGACCGCCGCGCCACGACCGTGATTTCGTCGACCGGGGGCACACGTCACCGGTTGAGTACGTCATGGGCCGCGACGACGAACGTCGGTTTTGCATCGACCTCGGGCGTCGCTAGGCGGCCGGTGAGGCGTCGAGGGGCTCGGTGCCGGAGCGCGGCGAGCGCGCAAAGTTTACCGGGAGGTTGATCCCGGTTGGGTGAAATGGTCAATTCGTGCCGCCAACATAGGGGGGCAAACCGAACGGGCAAAGCGTGTTCGGCCCAAGCGCCGTGAGGAAACGGAGTTATGCGAGTCAAGATCAGGCGACAAAGATACGATTTGGCGCACTATTGGGCCGAGGATAATTGTCGTGGTGTCGCCGAGTCGGTACACTGCGCCCAGCCGATCGCGCTCGCTTCGAGCGCGATTGCCTCAACTGAGCGGCACTGACGAGGAGACTGTACGTGAGCCCGGGAAGTCAAATCGGCACCATCGACCAAGGCAATGCCAATCTCGAGTTCGACGGACGGTCACTGGAACTTCCCGTGATCGAGGGTACCGAGCGCGAGCGGGCGATCGACATCTCCAAACTACGTGCCCAGACGGGCCTGGTGACGCTCGACGAAGGGTACGTCAACACCGGCTCGACGACCAGTTCGATCACCTTTCTCAATGGTGAAAAGGGGATTCTCCGCTACCGCGGTTATCCGATCGAAGAACTGGCCCAGAAGTGCGACTTCGTCGAGGTGAGTTACCTGCTGATTTACGGCGAGTTGCCCAATGCCGATCAGCTCGAGGAGTTTCGTCGCGGCCTGCGGCGGCACTCGATGCTGCACGAGGACATGCGCAGCTTCTACAACGGTTTTCCCCGCGACGCCCACCCGATGGCGATACTCAGTTCGGTGGTGGGGGCGCTATCGACGTTCTACCAGGATTCGCTCAACCCGCGCGACGCCGAGCAGGTCGAGGTATCGATCTATCGGCTGATGGCCAAGCTGCCGACGATCGCAGCCTACGCCTACAAAAAATCGACGGGCCAACCGCTGAACTATCCGCGTAATGACCTGACGTACGTGGAAAACTTCCTGCAGATGATGTTTGCGGTGCCGACCGAGCCGTACGAGATTGACCCCGACTTCGTCGAGGCGTTGAATCTGTTGTTGATCGTGCACGCCGACCACGAACAGAACTGCAGCACGTCGACGGTGAGGATGGTCGGATCGAGCGACGCGAACTTGTTCTCGTCCATCTCGGCGGGCATCAACGCCCTCTGGGGACCGCTGCACGGTGGGGCGAACCAGGCCTGCGTGGAAATGCTCGAAAAGATTTGGACCGACAACGGGAACGTGAAAAAGTACGTGGACATGGCCAAGGACAAGGATAGCGGCTTCCGCCTGATGGGGTTTGGCCACCGCGTCTACAAAAACTTCGACCCGCGGGCGACGATCATCAAGTCGACCTGCGACAAGCTGCTCGGCAAATTGCAGATCAAAGACCCGATTTTCGAGGTCGCGCAGCAGCTCGAAGAAACGGCACTGAACGATCCCTACTTCGTCGAGCGGAAACTCTATCCGAACGTCGACTTCTACTCGGGCGTCATCTATCGGGCGCTGGGCATTCCGGTGCCGATGTTCACGGTGCTGTTTGCCATTGGGCGTCTGCCCGGCTGGATCGCCCATTGGAAGGAGATGCACGCCTCGCCGACGAAGCGGATTTGCCGTCCGCGTCAGATCTACACCGGCCCGACGGAACGCCACCTCGTTTCAATCGAAGAGCGCTGATCTCACGAGTATTTGTACTCTCGAGAATTGACGCGAAGAACGTGGCCGCCAAGGACGTGGACGGCGTCGGATGGCGCCGCCGTGTCCAGTCGTCGTATCTTGGCGACGAACGACGGCGCTTCGCGGTTCTCCTCCCGACAGGGGGGGAACGCGTCGGCAATCATCGAAAACCACCTCTGCCGGGTCGACGACTTTCTTTCCGCCCGGCCGGGGGGCAAGTCCCCTTGAATTACGGTCGTAGGATCCGCCCAGTCCGGTTCATCTCTCCAGCTTCTCTGACCTGGATAATTTGTGTGACGTTCAGGGCCGCTGGGCGCCGATAGGGATCACCGGCGCTGTACAGCCAGCGGTCAAGGGCTGGCATTGCCTGGTCGTGCGTGGCGCCTGGAACGTGCGCGTCGTCTGGGACGGCGGCACGGCGGGCACACGCGGCCGCTGGGCAACGGGGGCCGAAACAACAGCCCAGATATACGACGGCACAGGCATTCGAGGAGAGGCTAAAACCGTGCGACTCAACAATCTGGCGACAGTCATCCTGCTCGGCACAGTCTTGCTGGTGCATTCGCCAGCGTCTCGGGCAGAGGGAGTGGTCGCGCAGTCCGCGGCCCGCGTGCTGCGGGTTCCCAGCGATCAAAACGGTGCCGTGCCCGGTGTGATCACGGCGTTGGCACTGAGCCCGGATGGGCGGCACCTGGTGACGGCGGGCGACGACCACGTGTTGCGGGTCTGGGACATCTACGACGGCGTTGTCGTCCTGCGTTTGGCCGGCCACCACGATTGGGTACGTTCGGCAGTCTATTCACCGGATGGATCTCGGTTGGTTACGGCCGGCTGCGACGGCGCATTGATCCTCTGGGACGCAGAGGCAGGCACGGTGGTGCGCCAGATTCGCGACCGCGGCAAGGCCACGTTGGCGACGGCGTTCAGCCCCGACGGCACTCAATTGGCAACGGTCGGTTTCGACCAGCGACTGGAGATTTACACCACGGCCACGGGACAGGTTGCCCACACGCTTGATTGCCCCTGTGTGGATAACCGGGCGTTGGCCTATTCGCCCGACGGCAAGCGAATCGCGGTCGCGGGCCGCAACGGTCGCGTGCACGTTTGGAACACCGCCGACCTCTCGACGCCGACGGCTTGGCTCGCCGATGCCTGCCGCATTCGTGCGCTCGCGTTTTCGCCCGACGGGCTCACACTGGCCACAGGAGGTGACAGCCGCGTGATACGGGTGTGGAACGCTGAAACGGGTGCGCCGATCGATGCGTTTGCGGCGCTGCCGGGCAAGGTCATGTCGCTTGCTTATGTCGACTCGGCAACACTGGCCGCCGGCGCGACCGACAACGCGATCTACATCTTCGATCCGCGGACCGGCGAGCAAATCGTCCAATGCTTGGGCCACGAGGGGACGGTTTCCTGCCTGGCCGTGGCGCGATCGAGTGGCCAGCTGTTTTCGGGCAGTTTCGATACGACGGTACGCATCTGGGAACTCGGCACGCGCTCCGAAGAGGACGTCGTGTTGCAGCCCAGAGACAGCGCTGCGAAGCGATAGACCGCAGTGAAGCGCCGGTCAAAGGACGCGAAGCGACTGGCGACTCGGTCCCGAACGGATTGCGGGGCCGGACGACAGGCACGGACACAACGACACAATCCCACGACTCGGTGAGCACGGAGGTCGCAGGTGGGTATTCTCACGTCATTGGCTCGGATGGTCACGCGCTCTGCCCGACATGGACGTCGTGCGCAGGGACCCCACTTCGGTCGGCGACACCGTCAGGCGTCGGTACAGCGGCTTGGCCTGAACATTGAGCCGCTCGAAGAGCGGCGGCTGTTGGCGGCCGACATCCAGATCGGCGCAGTCTATTACGAAGAGGCGTCCGGCGAGGACCTCGAAGCCGACGTGATTGAAATCACGTTCGACGGCGGCGCGGCAGGCACGCAGCTCACGCGACTCGAATTCGACACCGACAAACTGGGCGATGGGCTCACCATCGGCGACGTCTTCTTCGACACGGCCACCAGTGGCCTGGGCGCCTTTGGCGCCTCACCGCTGCAAATCGTCAGCAGCGACGGCATCGACTCGGTGAACGTGTCGGTCGTTGACGGTGGCACGACGCTGGTGTTCGAGTTCAGCGGCTTCGACGCCGGCGACCGACTGATCTTTAGCGTTGACGTCGACGAGCAAGGGTTTCTCGGTCCAAACGCTGTGGCCGAAGGCAACGAGTTTGAAGGCACGCGGCTGACCGGCTACTTTTCGGCGCCCCACTTTTACGACACCGACGGCAGCGACATATTTTTCGACGCCTATGACGGCAAGCTCGCTGCATCGGGACTCGATCTGCCGCACGACAACTATACGCCGCCCGGTGTTACGCCGCAGCCAGTGCGCACGGCCGGTGCCATGTTCCCGCTCACACAGACGCCGCTGCCGGCGTCGCTGTCGGGGACGGTGTTCGCGGACGCCAACTTGAACAACCACCAGGACGTGGGCGACCAGGGCATCGCCGGCGTTTCGCTCGAACTGTTGGTCTTGAGCGGTTCGTCGTACGTCACAACTGGCCAAACGACCACGACCAACGCGGCAGGCGACTACCGCTTCGACAACCTCCTGCCGGGAGAGTACCGCGTCGTCGAAACTCAGCCGAGTGGCTACTTCAGCGTCGGCGCCTCGGCCGGCACAGTCGACGGCGTGTCGGTCGGTACGGTGGTGACGGTCGACATCATCAGCGACGTCGTGCTGTTGGGAGGGCAAGACAGCATCAACAATGACTTTGCCGAGTCGTTGCCGGCCGAGTTGAGCGGGTACGTTTATCATGACGTCAACAACGACGGAGTGATGACGTCCGATGAGCCCGGCATCGCGAACGTCGAGGTGCGGGTGGAACGCGTCGACGGCGACGCGTCGCCCATCACGGTGCACACGGACGCCAACGGCTACTGGGAGGTGACGGGGCTCTTTCCCGGCGAATATCGCGTCACGGAAGTGCAACCGAAGGGATACCTCGACGGTCTCGACGTTGCGGGTTCCGCCGGCGGCGTCGCCCATAATCCGGGGGACCAGATCACCGGCATCGTGCTCGCCGGTGGCCAGGCGGGGATCAACTACAAGTTCGGTGAGTTGCTGCCCAGTTCGATCAGCGGCCTTGTCCATGCCGACACGGACGGCGACTGTGTGTTGGATCCGGACGAGCTTCCGCTGGCCGGCGTGACGATCTATCTGCTCGATGCCTCGGGAACGCGGATCGACGAGACCACGACCGACGCCAACGGCGAGTACGAATTCACGGGGCTCGCGCCGGGTGTCTATGGAATCGAAGAAGTGCAGCCGACCGACTACTTCGACGGCGATGAGCATGTGGGATCGGCCGGCGGCACATTGGCCGGCGACGACCACATTGCCGCCATCAAGCTGACGTCCGGAACGGCGGCCGTGCATTACGATTTCTGCGAGCTGCCTCCGGTGAGCATCTCCGGCTTCGTCTATGAAGACGACAGCAACGACGGAGTGTTCGACACTGGCGAGGCACCCATCGCCGGAGTGACCCTCATGCTGCTGGACGCCGGCGGAAACCCGCTCGCGGCGACTACCACGACCGACACGAACGGGTACTACTCGTTCGACGGTTTGGCACCGGGGGTCTACGGCGTACGTGAAGTTCAGCCCGACGGCTATTTTGACGGTCTCGACACGGCGGGCACGGCGGGCGGCGCGGCCCAAAACCCCGGAGACGAGATCACCGGCGCCCTGCTTGATCCGGGTGTGTCTGCCACGCAGTACAATTTCGGCGAACTGCGCGCCGCGAGTTTGAGCGGACGCGTGATTGCCGACCGCGACGACGACTGCGAGTTGGACGAGGACGAGTCGCCAATCGCCGGCGTAGAGATTCAACTCCGCAACGCCGACGGCGACGTCATTCGCACCACACACACTGGCGCCGACGGCACCTACCAATTCACGAACCTGCGGCCCGGCAGCTACAGCGTTTTCGAAGTGCAGCCGTCGGCTTACTTCAACGGCGATCAGGTGATTGGTTCGGCAGGTGGCAGCGTCGGGGCGATCGACCTGACGGTG
Organism: Planctomycetales bacterium; assembly: GCA_020426575.1. Classification (GTDB taxonomy): domain Bacteria; phylum Planctomycetota; class Planctomycetia; order Pirellulales; family JAEUIK01; genus JAGQPT01. Next base: position 144 of record JAGQPT010000095.1, on the reverse strand, counting down.
GGCATCACGCTGGATCCGGGGGAAGCGGCGGTCGACTACAACTTCTGTGAGATCGAACCGGCCTCGCTTTCTGGGCACGTCTACGCGGACCTCGACGACGACGGGGTGCGCGACGGTGGCGAACCTGGTATCAGCGGCGTCGTG
>JAGQPT010000094.1 GCA_020426575.1 Planctomycetales bacterium | reverse complement strand
GTGACAACCTGGAGCCACCGCGACGCCTGCTCCGCTACGACGGCAAACCGGGCATCGGCCTGGGAGTCTCCACCGTCCAGGGTGGCAACGTCGTCATGATGGGGGCGGGGGTGCGCCGCAAGCTCGCCGAATTGAAGGAGAACCAGCCGATTGGAATCGAGATCGGCGAAATCAACTTTCAGCCCGATGCCGTCACCGCCGGCACCAGCGAATTCATCTTCAATCTGGTCAAGGCGGTCTCGATCGTCTTCGTCGTGCTGCTGATCGCGATGGGACGCAAGACAGGCGCGATCATCGGCATCGTGCTGTTCCTCACCATCATGTCGACCTTCTTCGTCATGTACCTCAAGGGCGACCTGTTGATGGAGCGGATCTCGCTGGGGGCACTGATCATCGCCCTCTGCATGCTCACCGACAATGCCATCATCATCATCGAAGGCATCAAGGTCGGCATCGAGTCGGGTAAAAACAAGCTCGACGTCGTCCGCGACATGGTGGTCCAGAACCAGGGGCCCCTGTTCGGCGCGACGGCCATCGGCGTCATCGCCTTTGCCGCCATCGGCCTCTCGGAAGACCGCACCGGTGAATATACCAACTCGCTCTTTTGGGTGATCCTGATCGCGCTGAGCCTGAGCTGGATCTCGTCGGTCACGGTGACGCCGCTGCTTAGCTATCTGTTTTTCAAGCCACTTGGTGACGGTCAGACATCGCCCGACCGTGCCGATCCTTATCAAGGGTACTTCTTTCGCACGTATCGCAACTTGCTCGTGCTCGCATTGAGGTATCGCTGGGGCGTCATCGTCGCTGCCGTGGCAATGTTCGCCTTGGCCATATTCGGGTTCACCAAAGTCGACCAAAGCTTCTTTCCCCCGGCGACGCGGCCTCAGTTCATGGTCGACGTGTTCCTCCCCTCGGGCACGCACATTCGCGAAACCGAAACGTTCGCCGAAGCCGTCGGTGACTACATCCAGGATTTACCCGGCACGACCCATGTCACGTCGTTCATCGGCGGGGGCGGACTGCGGTTTTTGCTCGTCTACTCGCCGGAACGAGAGAACCGCGCGTTCGTTCAATTCCTCGTCGACGTCGACGATTGGCGCAAGATCGAGGACCTGATCACGGACGTCCAACAACACCTGGACGAGCAATACCCGAACGCCAACGCCGTCGCCAAGATGTTTTTGCTCGGTCCCGGCGAGGGCGGTCGCATCCAGGCGCGTTTCCGCGGGCCCGATCCCGCAGTGCTCCGACAACTGGGCGACCAGGCCGAACAGGTGCTCAACGACGACGGTGGTGCCGTTTGCGTGCGCGGTGACTGGCGCGATCGCGAGAAGGTGATTCGCCCCACGCTGCGCGAGCTGCAGGCGCGCCGCAACGGCATCACCCGCGTCGAAGTGGCCCGGGCCCTGGCCACGAGTTTTGAAGGACGCATCGTCGGTTTCTATCGTGAGCCGGGAAGCGCCGGGACCGGCTTGTTCACGCAGGAAACGCGCCTGCTGCCGATCGTTGCCCGACCGCCGCTCGGCGAACGCGAAGACGTTGCCGTGATCGACAGCCTGCAAATCTGGAGCCCGGCGGCCGGCCGCATGATCCCCATGAATCAGGTCGCCACCGGCACCGAGATCGCCTGGGAAAACCCCGTCGTGATGCGGCGCGATCGCTTCCCCACGCTGACGGTCCACGCCGATCCGCGCACCGGCCTGCCCAGCCAACTGTTCAATCGAGTGCGCACCGCGATCGAAGACATCGAATTGCCGCCTGGCTACTCGCTCGAATGGGGTGGCGAATATGAAGACTCCGGCGCGGCCCGCGCCGCCCTGGTCCGGCCACTGCCGTTTGTGCTGGCGCTGATGGTCTTCATCGTCGTCGGCCTCTTCAACTCCTTCCGCGTCACGCTGCTCATCTGGCTGATCATGCCACTGGCGATCATCGGAGTGACGGCCGGCCTGCTGATCACCGGCTTTCCCTTCGGCTTTATGGCGCTGCTCGGCGTGCTTGCCCTCGGCGGCGAGCAGATCAAAAACCAGATCGTCGTGATGAGCAAGATACTCACCGAAACGCAGAAGGGGACCTCACCGTATCAGGCCATCCTCGACGGCGGCGTCGCCAAGATGCGACCGGTCTGCATGGTCGCCCTGACCACCGTATTGGGAATGATTCCCCTGCTGAAAGATCCGTTTTTCGGCGCCATGGCCGTCTGCATCATGTTCGGCCTTTCATTTGCGGCGGTGTTGTCCTTGATCGTCACACCCGTGCTCTACGCAATCCTGTACGACATACACGAGCCCGCTGCTGACGATCAGCCCACCGCGTCGGCAACTTAGCAAACGCGCCCAGTAAAGGTGAGTCGGCGTCGTCGGCACGTCGACTAATCTTCACCCGAGTGGCGATCGGCAAGCAACGCCCGACGACGCGGCATCCCGGCTTTCGACGGCTTGTGTTGTCCGTCGGACGAGCCACGTTCGCCCATCACGCCGTTTGCACAAGCTCACACAGCGCATCCACCCAAATCCAGGGCACTGCCGCCTAGGTGAACTTTTTTTCTCCCCGACGTGCTTTCGCCGCTGGTTAAAAGACGACGCGACGATAGGCTGGTCGCGTTCGCGTGACCGTGCCGCCAAGAATTGGGCGGTGACGCGTGTACGTGACGGTCGTCGGCTTATACATCACGACAGGTGCGCGGTACACGCGCGCGACCGGGGCCGGGGCGATCACCGGGGCCGGTGTGAAGACCGGTGCGGGCGCGATCACTGGCGCAGGCGCTGCGAACATCGGTCGATAGTAATACCGCCGCACCCATTGCGCTTGCGCCGTTTGGGCCATGCTCGCCAGTGCGACGATGGTAAAGAGTGAAACCGCGAAGCGTTTCATGGTGAACTCCATTTGCGAACAAACGGCATCTCTCGCGAGGCTGCCCGGCGCCGTCGGCGAGAATGCCTCTCCGTGAGATAATGTCGAAATCCTGGACGGCGCTATCGCGGATTGTATGCGCCCGGTCGCCAGACCGTCAATCGGCACTCCGCCGCCGTTTCTCGATCAACACCAGAGGGTTGTGGGTGACCGACCGGCGCAGCCGCCGGACCACCAGCACGGCGTGCTACCAGGCCGATTCTCTGACGGCCGGGATACTTCACACCGCGATTCCGTCGAAACTGCATTGCGGGTGTTACGCCGCCGCAACAACGCTTCAAGCCATCGGCTTCGAGAGGAACAGGTCCATGCCGAGCCGCTGCGAAAGGAACCTGGCGACGTGTTGTCCCTTCACGCTGTTGCCAGCCGCATCGAGCGGTGGGGCGAACGTCCCCAACCCGCCTTTGCCCGGCGAGACGGTCGCAATACCGCCGCCGATCCCGCTCTTACCCGGCAGGCCGATTTCATACAACCAGTCACCCGACGTCTCGTAGAGCCCGGCCGTTGCCATCGCCGCCAGCGCATAGTGGCAGACAAGCGGAGCCACGACGCGTTGCTTGGTGATCGGATTCACTCCGCCGTCGGCCAAGGTGGCACCCATCACGGCCAGGTCCCGCGCCGTAACGTTCAACGAACACTGCCGCGTGTACAGGTCGATCGCCTCAGCGGGATCCGAGTAGATTCGGCCACAACTTTGCAGCATGTGGGCGATCGAGCGATTGCGGAAGTTGGTCGTCATCGCCGATTCGTACACTTCATCGTTGAGCGTCAACTCACGTCCGGCGAATCGGGACAGGCCCTCACTGAGGAATTGCCACTTTTCCTCAAGCGTCGCGCCTGGTGACAGGCTCGTCGTCGCAATCGCGCCAGCGTTCACCATCGGATTCGTGCGTCCGCCGTCACCACGCTCGATACCTTCGAGCGAATTGAACGACCGCCCCGTGGCGTTGACGCCCACTTTTGCTCGAATCTCCTCAGGGCCCACGATCTCGCAGACTAGCGCCATCACGAACGGTTTCGACACGCTCATGATGGTGAACTCATGGTCGAAGTCCCCCACCGCGTGCGTCACTCCCGTGGTGTCGACCACGCAAATTCCGAACAATTCGCGGTTCACGCGCGCCAGCGCAGGGTACACCTGGGCGTTTTGACCGTCGTCGACTGCGCGAAACCGCGCGTAAGCCTCGTCGACGAGTTCGTCGACCACGCGCGGTTCGGGGAGATGACCGGTCGATACGTAGCGGGGAGGCTCCTCCCCCAGTGGGCTTTGCAGGGACACGAGTGGACTCAATCTGATTTGGGGGACTCAGGACCAGTTTTCGCGAATTGAGCAATAACCGACGTCACGCCGCGGAATCACTCGACACGTGGGTTGCCCACCGTCGAGACACGTGATGACACGGGCGCCGTGTTCCAATCGATACGTCGACGTGGTCTCTCGGCGAGCGGTTGTCCGAATCCTTTTTGTGCGTGACGACTCGCGCGCGACAGCGCCCGCTGAGCATATCACGGCCAATTCGGGGCCTCAATCGCCTGCGCCGCTGTTTGAGGACGGCGCACGCCAAACGCGAGCCAACACGTGGCCGCAGCGCCGCCGGCGACGCTCACAAGCCAGTTCCAAGCGCCCGAGGCAAGAAACAATGAACGCTGACCCCGCAGTTCGACGGAAAAGTTGCACCACCCGATCGCGGCTGTCAGACTGGCGGTAGTCGATTCGACCGGCCGTCGGGTGATGCGTTTTGTTCGACACATTGTCGATTAGAAATATCATAGGCGTGCGATGCCCCCAACAATTCACCCATTGGAGCAGACACTTAGCGTAGTTGGGCCTATCGTTGGCGCAATAGTTTTTCTGACCGTGTTCTTCAAAGCGATAGCATGGTTCGGTCAAAGGTCCGAGGGCGAGGGTGGCTCTCCTCACAAGTTCCGTGGTGTCGTTGGCAAGGACGTTCGAGTTACGATTCACCTTAACAACCGTGAGTCGTTCGAGGATGTCCTGTTGATCGGTTTCATCAATTCCAGCAATGGAAAGGCAGCAATACCCTACGAATGGCACAGCCTTGTGATTTTGGAGCGGCCTGATCGTCGACAATTCCTTATTCCGGCCAGGCAACTTCGCATGATTGAGGTACCCCCGACAGCCTAGCAACGCGCGCCCGCTGAGCCCGCATCGCGAACGCCTTCGCTATGCGCCGATGCGGCCCTTGCTCTGGGATTCTGCTCACCGCCGCCCAAAATCGCGCGAAATAGCTCTAGAATTCGCCCCGCGCGTCGATCGCACTGCCACCCGTCACTCAAGCGTCACCGTTCGCCCCGTCTCGGCGGCTTCGTAGATCGCGTAGACGGTGCGCAGGGCTCGCAAGCTGTCAGCATTGGAGATGGGCGGGTCGGTCATGTCGGCCACTGCCGCCACGGCGGCGCGCACGAATGGCGTGTAGCCGCGCGGCTCCTTCTCGCCCGGCCAGACGACCACCTCGCCGTCGGTCGCCCCGCTGTTGGAATACCAGCGCAGCGGTTGGTCGCGTATCGGTTCGAGCAGCAGCCAGCCGTCGGACCCCCACACCTTGATGTGCGAGTGATAACTCCGATCGAGATAATATCCCGACGTGATCGCGCCGAGAAAGCCGCCGTCGTACGACAGGGCGGCAACGGCTGAGTCTTCCACGTCGAGCGGTTGCCCGCCCACGTTCGCCGTAAAGCCGCTGACGCGATCGATCGAACTGCCGGTGACGTACATCGTCAGGTCCAGCCAGTGGATGCCCAGCCAGATCAGATGCCCGCCACCGGCGCGGGACTTCTGCGCGTACCACTTCTCGTGGTAATCGGGACTCGTGAGCCGCGTCTGGTCGGCGATAATGTGGGCTTCGACGCCAAAAACCCGCCCGATCTTGCCCTCGGCGATCAACCCGCGGGCGGCCTGCATCTCGGGGTTCGTGCGATTGGCCAGCGCGAGCATCAAATAGCGGTGCCGCCGATCGGCCAGATCGACGAGTCGGGCGAAGTCGTCGACCCGCACGCACGACGGCTTCTCCGCAAACACGTGGCAGTTCTGCTCCAGCGCCGCCTCGATCACGGGCGGAGCGAGCCGGGCCTCGATCGTCACCAGCGCCAGTTGCGGTTGTTCGCGCCGCAGCATCTCGCCGTAGTCGCGATAGACGGCCGTCAATTTTTCGCCCAGTTCGTCACGGGCCGGTTTCTCCCAAGTCCCGTCAGCATCGGCCAGCACGACCTGTTCACACTCCGGCGACGCCGCCAAGCCCTGAAGGTAGGCGCCAACGTGAGCGCCGCCGGCGTTCGTGATCACCCCCACCTTGATCTTGTTGTCGGTCATCGGGCGTCATGCTCCCCAAAAAAAGTCAAGCTGGCAACACGCAGTGGCAAACGATCGACGACGCCGGCTGGGCACGATGTTGCCGATATCGTGTCGCCAGTATAGATGCCGCCACGGCGCCGTGCGAGCAATTCTCGGCGGGTTACAATCGAGGACGAGTTTCCTGTGACGCACAACGTCTGCACACAGCCGGTCAATGAACGCATCCAGCCAGCACACGACCGCGACGGCCGGCACTCCGCTCGGGCAACTGTTTGCGCCGGTCGACGCGGCATCGCTGGCCGTGTTTCGCGTGGCCTTCGGAGCGACCATGCTCTGGGAGGTGGTGCGCTATTTCCGCTTCGGCTGGATCACGCGCTATTACGCCGACCCGGTGTTTCATTTCAGCTACTTCGGCTTCGGCTGGCTGCCGCGTCTTTCGGCAACCGGGCTCACGGGGCTGTTCATCGTGCTCGGCGTCGCAGCGGTTGGCATCGCCTTGGGGCTGTGTTACCGGCTCGCGGCGGCGGTCTTTTGGTTGGGATTCACCTATGTCTTTTTGTTTGAGGCGGCCCGCTATCTGAACCACTTTTATCTCGTCTGCCTGCTCAGTCTGTTGATGGCGGTCGTGCCGGCCCAGCGCCTCTGGTCGCTCGATGCCTGGCTGTGGCCGAAACGCCGTGGCGACACCGTGCCGGCGTGGACCGTTTGGCTGCTCCGTGCGCAAGTCGGCATCGTCTACGTCTACGGCGGTATCGCCAAGCTCAACGCCGACTGGCTCGCGGGCGAACCGCTGAGAAGCTGGTTGGCTAGCCGTGTGCAGCGCGGCCTGCTGCCTGCAATGTTCGACAGCGAAGCGGTCGTCTACACCATCTGCTACGGTGGGCTGCTTTTCGACCTTTGCATCGTGCCGCTGTTGCTGTGGCGGCGCACACGGGGGCCGGCCTTTGTCCTTGCCGTGCTGTTCCACGTCGCCAACAGTTGGCTGTTCGAGATCGGCATCTTTCCCTGGCTGATGATCGCCGCCACGACGCTCTTTCTCTCGCCGAGTTGGCCGCGCCGCTGGCTAAGCCGATCGCCCCTCGAACACATGCCGGTTCCGCACATCCCGCAGCGGCTGACACCACGACAGCGCATGACCGTTGCGCTGCTCTGCGCGTACCTCGCAGTGCAACTCGCCGTGCCGCTGCGGCACTGGCTGTATCCCGGCAACGTCAACTGGACCGAACAGGGGCATCGGTTCGCCTGGCGAATGAAGCTGCGCAGCAAGCGCGGCGAGGCCCGTTTCTACGTTCGTGACCCGGGCAATGGCGAAGTCTGGCAGGTCGATCCGGCCAGCTTTCTCACCGGTTGGCAATACACCCAAATGGCCACCGAGCCCGACATGATCCAGCAGTTCGCGCGGCACGTGGCAAACGAGTTCGAGAAAGCACAGGGAAACGACGCGTCTAGCCACGTCGAGGTCCGCGCCGAGGTACTGGTCTCGCTCAACGGCCGACCGCCGCAACTGCTCATCGATCCCACGGTCGACCTCACCGCCGCGCCGCGCCGTCTCGGGCCGTCACCGTGGATTGTACCGCTGGGCCAACAGCCGACGGCGCCACCGCCACCCGTCCCCGGCGAGTGAACCTTTTTGCGCATCGAGTACAATCACACACGACGCCAAGAACAATCCGAAGAATCCTTCAGCACAGGTACCCGATGCAGGATACGTATTCGCTCGTTCTGGCGAGGTGGCTTGCGCTTTGCTGCACCACAATCGTGTTCGTAGTCGCGACGGAGCAACGCGCGGACTCGGCCGAACCACACACGCTGTCGATTGAGCTGCAGAAATGGCTGGGGCCGCAGACTTGGCGGCGCGACGTCGACGGCCCCGTGGTGTCGCTCGGCGACGAGGGCGACTTCGATGACACGCACATCTTCGCCCCCTGTGTGGCGCTCGAAGACGGTCGCTACCGGCTCTGGTACAGCGGATCGCGCGGCGCGGTGGCTGAACGCGTCTTCGCCCTGGGGTTGGCAACGAGCGACGACGGACGCCGGTTCAACAAGCACACCGACAACCCCGTGTTTCGCGTCGGCGACGGCCGCACCTCGGTGCTCACCGCCACGCTCCTGCGCGACACGACAGGCCGGCCGATTCGCGAGGACGGCCGCCTGCGGCTCTGGTTCAGTGCGACCGACTTTGCCGGCGGAGACGGCGTGCACACGCTGCGGGAAACCCACAGCGGCGACGGCGTCCACTGGTCGGCGCCGTCACCGCCGTTGTTGCGCGATGTGTACGCACCGTCGGTGCTCCGCGATGACGACGCGTACCGCATGTGGTACACCGACGTGTCCGAGGAACCGTGGAAGATCCGCCACGCGACGAGCGACGACGGCACGCATTGGTCGGTCGACGATGCGCCGGTGCTCGTGATCGACCAGCCGTGGGAACATGGTCGGCTGTTCTATCCGGCGGTGGTGCGGGCCGACGACGCCTACCTGATGTGGTACGGCAGCTACTGGTCGGCCGAATCGAACAAGACGGCCATCGGTTTCGCCGTCAGCGGCGACGGCCGCCACTGGGTGAAACATCCCCAGAATCCCGTGCTGCGCCCCGACCCCGCGCGGCCCTGGGAGTCGCACTACACGACCAGCCAGTCGGTCATTCGCCTGCCCGACGGCCGTTGGCGCATCTGGTACGCCACCCGCAAGGCGCCGCCGTTTGTCAACAAATACTTCGCCATCAGCACGGCCACCTGGGAAGGACGCGACTCCGCTGCGATTGGTGACAGACCATGATCCGGGGTTTGGCGGCTCGACACATCGTCCCGTCAAATGGCCAATTCGGCGTCTTCTCCCGGTTTCGGGGGGCGAGCACGCGATGACGGGGAGAGCGGCACACACATCACCCCCACTGCAGTTGTTAGAGCGGCGGCCGGCGAGCCGGTTTGCACGCCGTCGCCTCAGCTGTCAGACTGGCGGTAGTCGATTCGACCGGCCGTCGGTTGATACGTATTTCCGACAGCAGGTCGGTTACATCATTGTTGGGCGGACACATGGGCGCAAGCGAAGCCGAAACGACTGGTTCATTAGGGACAAACGTCGAACCAAGCAAACCTCGACACAACGACCGGCTGCGCAAAGTTAGCCTAAGGCTCGCACTTTTTTCGGGGATCGTAATCACGGCGTTTGTTGCCACACTTCATTTCACTGGAATCGTCGCTGTACACCGTTGGCCAAGAATTCTCGGTTCTGCCGTCAAGTCTCCGGAGGTTCCTGAAATCGCCGAACCTCGCACACATGTGCGAAATCGATTTGCCTTCTCATATCCTTCCAATTGGAGCATTGACACAGTCAACGAATACCACGATCCCGATCATCAACTCTACATTGATTCGGCAGGACGCGGACAAGTGATGATTCAGGTGCGTGACATCGGCATGTCGTGCCGTGACGCTGTCGCAGAGATGGAAAGGCGTTTCGACTTACCCGGGGTGACTTTTGCCTCCCGTGACGAGTTCCTCCAATGGGGCGCATTCAACGGTTATGGCGTGGTGCTCACAGGAACCAAACTCACAGAGCCGTTTCAAGTTAGAGTATTCGCGTATGGCGTGAACCAGGCGTCGCTGATCGTAGTGGAGTACCGATTTGACGGGCCAAATGGATATAACGTTCCTGGCTATCGGTTGATCGAAGAGAGTTTTGTACTCAACTATTGATACATCCAACTCTTCTCTCTCCCGCCGAAAATCGCCCAAAATAGGTCTAGAGATCGCCCCTCGCGGTTTGCCATCTTGGAGGCACGGCGAGCACGGATTCCCAAGGCCTGACTTTCTCGGCGACGCTCGAAATCACAGCGGCGTCCGGCGAGCCGATTTGCACTACGCCACTTTGACCGTCAGACTGGTGGTAGGCGATTCGATCAGCTGTCGGCTAGAACACTTTTTGGGACCGCCGAGATATGATCGGAAGTTGACGCGGCGGTAAAAAGTCGGCGTTAATCTTGCGTCCTTTGGGCGTGGCGCTAGATTGGTCTGATGCGAACTCTACGCGACCATCACAGCGGCAATCTATTCGATCCGTGGGAATACCTGGGACCGCAGCGGAGGAAACTGCTGGAGCAGAGTTGGGCGGGGGTGTTTCGCGACTATCTGCTGCAGCACCTGCCCGTGAAGGAGCTTGCGGCGGCGTTTTGTGAGGATTTCGGCCGCCCCAGCAAGGACCTGTACGTCGCGCTTGGCGCCCTGATTCTGCAGCAGCTTCACGACCTGACCGATCAGCAAGTCGTCGAGGCGGTGGCGTTGAACATCGCCTGGCATTACGCCCTGGACATTCGTCACGAGCCGGACGCGTACCTGTGCGAGCGGACCTTGCGGAACTACCGCCGCCGCATCCTGGAACTGGGCTTGGACGAGACGTTATTCCGCACGCTCACGGACCAGCTGATCCAGCGGGTGGGTGTCGACACGACCAAGCAGCGGCTCGATTCGACGACCGTGAAGTCGGCCATTCGCGGACTCACGCGATTGGGAATCCTCGTTGAAGCCGCCAGCAAGTTCCTGCGCGAGCTGCGCCGCAAGCATCCTGATCTCTACGCCCAGGTCGACGCGGAGATCGTCCGCAAGTACGTCCAGCGTGAGGGAAACGGCTGCTTCGCCGACACGCGGCCCAGCGAGTCGAAACGGCGGCTGCCGGAAGCGGCTCAGGATGTCTACGCGATCATTCAGCAGTTTCTGTTGGGCGCTGCAGCGGAGTTGGCGAGCTTCGCCTTGCTCCAGCGGATCTTCGACGAACAGTGCGAGGTCGTCGAAGACGCGTCGGCGCCAGTCGCGGTCCGACCGCCTCGCAAGTCGGGCTGCGACGCCGTTGTCAATCCGGCCGACCCGGACGCGCGCTACAACAAGCACCGCGGTACGGGCTACCAGGTGCAGGTCATGGAAACGTTCGCCGAAGACGATGGCGAAGAGCAGGACGAGTCGACGCCCCGAAAACCCGACCTGATCACGCACGTCGCGGTGAATCCGCTCACGCAGCACGATCAGGATGCCCTGGCGCCGGCACTCGACGATGTCGCCGGGCGGGGCGTGAAGCCCAACCACGTGCTCGCCGATTCCCATTACGGCTCGAACGAGTGCTTGAAGCAGGGGCGGCGACGCAACGTGAACGTCGTCTCGCCGTCGATGTCTCCCAAAGGGAAGCAACAAGGCAAGCTGACCTTGGAGGAGTTCGAGTTGGACGACGAGGGCCGCGTCGTGCGCTGCCCCGCCGGTCAGACGCCGGTGGAGACCAGCGTCGCCGACGTGCGCATTCAGGCGCTGTTCGACCGGGACGTGTGCGGCAGTTGTCCGCACAAGAACCGCTGTCCAGCCGCTGCCGTGGGACGCCGCGAACGTCGCTGGCAGTACACCCATGATCGCGTCCGTCAACGCGCGCGAAGATTGCAGGATGCGAGCGACGAGTTTCTTGGGCAGTACCGCTGGCGTGCGGGCGTCGAGGCGACCGTCTCCCGCTTCAAGCATCAGATGGGCATGGCCCGCTTGAGAGTCCGTGGCATGGCCGCGGTGACTTACGTGGCCATGCTCCGCGCCCTCGGGCTCAACATCCGCCGCGTCGCCGCCTATCGAGCGGCAATCGGGTAGAATGGGGCGCCTAGCGAACGCCCGGCTCGCTCCACTCGCCAACCACGATCGTCCTGAACATCGCCTCGCGAACCATCGTCAGAGAATCGCGCACCAAAAACCTAACGCCCCGCGGCACCCTGAAGGCTTTTTGCCGCCGCGTC
>JAGQPT010000093.1 GCA_020426575.1 Planctomycetales bacterium | reverse complement strand
GCCCATCTGCACCGTGACGCCGGAAACCGGCAGCGCGTTCTGGAACACGACGGTGCAGTTCGGCTTGGCGAAGATCGCCTCTTCGAGCGGTCGGCCGACCTTGCGCTTGTCGACGTCGAACGCCGCGACGACCTTGATGTCGCTGCAGCGGTAGTCGCCGACCTGCGCATGCATGACGCCATTGAGGTCCGCATCGTTGCGCGCGCGATAGAATTCGAGGCCCTGAACCAAGGCGCTCGCACAGTTGCCGACGCCCACGATTGCTAACTTGACGCTGCTCATTCCCAATCCATCCCACCGCTATTCGGGCAAACCATTCGGAAATCGGTCCGGCGAAGGGGCAAGCACCCTGGGGCGAACCGCTCAGCCTGCGACCGCTCATCGACGCGCCGCACGATTGTCTAGACGCGACGCGACGGTGTTACAATAGCGTGACGCCGGAGTCTTGGCAGATGATTCTGCGCCTTCCATGAGCGGCCATTTGCCCCAGCGCAAACGGCGGATCGGGCATCGTGTTTTCGCAATGGCTGGCGTCGAGGCCCCATGCTAGCGTCCGCCGCCCTCTTCACGGGGCAGACACCTTCAACGAACGCGACTGTCCGGTGGCCACCGGGGAGAAGCGGACAATTCTCGTGTTAGACGGGCTCGGGCCCCCTATCGCTGCAAGGTCGGGGACTCGGGCCGCGGGGACGCACACGGAAATGGCGGCCAGTCGCGACGGCCGCACAATCCGACCCTGCCAGACCTCGAGAGCGCGGCTCCGAGCTCCCAAAGGCGGAGAGCCGCGCTTTTTCGAGTATGGGAATATCCCCCTGTTGCCGCGCTGCCACAGATTGGAATTTTCGCAACGCTCGGGACGCTTGTAACAAAACCGTGATATACCGGCCACAATCCAGGGATAATTGGCGATCCTCGGTGCCCGCTCGGGGAGTTCAGCGACAGGGCGCCGGGAGGAATTGCGATCCCGTGCACCAGGTCCCGTGCAGCGACGAAGCGACCGGGCATTAGGAAAGCGATCACTCTCTAAGGCATTGCGGGTTTGTGCGTTCTGGGTGCTTCCACTTGGGCGAGTGGGTCGAGTCCGGCGTACATCTGCATTAACGCGCAAAGGAAGATATGGAGATGACAAAGGGTCTCCTCGATTGTGCAAGCAAGTTCGCCCTTTTGGGCGGTACCGCGGTCGCCCTGGCCCTGTCGGCGTCGGCTCCGGCGTCGGCTGCGTCCATGGTGGATCGTGGTCTGGAGAAGCGGGTGTCCGACCTCGAGGCCGAGGTCCGGCTCCTGAAGAACCGCGTCAAGGCGCTTGAAGACCGCAAGCTGGCCGTGCCCGACAAGATCGTCGTGTCCGGCAACAGCCGCGTGAAGGTCACCCTGTACGGCCAGGTCAACCGTGCCGTGCGCTTCTACTTCGCCAAGAACGACGGCACCGTCGACCACGTCGACAACGACGCGTCGTCCTCGCGTATCGGCATCCTGGCCCGCGGCCGGCTGTTCCCGGACGTGACCATTTCGGCCCTGACCGAAGTGGAGTGGCAGGAGAACCGCCGTTCGGCGACCGGCGACCACAACGACGGCAACGAGCGCGTCCGCGCCCGCCACGTCGACCTGTGGTTCACCCATGCCGAGCTCGGCAGCCTGTATCTCGGTCACGGCTCGACCGCGGCCGATGCGGCTTCGCTGTTCTCGCTTTCCGGCACGTCGATCGTCTGGGCCTCGCACGGCGCTGACGACGGCATCCGGCTGAACACGACCGGCTCGACGGCGCCGGCCCAGACGACCGCGGCCAACGCGATCTTCCCGGGCATGTACTACGCGCCGACCACCGGTCTCCGCCAGAACCGCATCATGTACGTCTCGCCGCGCATCGCCGGCTTCTCGGTTCGCGTGTCGCACGGTGAGCGGGATCAGTTCGAGGCGGGCGTGCGTTACGCCGGTAGCCCGTTCGGCCTGCAGGACATCCGCGTCCTGGGCGCCTTCGGCTACATCTACGCGCCGAACGGCGGTTCGTCGATCCCGGGCAGCAATGCCGGCACGTCGAACACCTACGCGCTGTCGGGCGGCATCCTGCACGTTCCCACGGGCCTGAACATCAACGGCGCCTGGGCGACCACGGTCCATCAGGGCACCAACTTCGCGGGCCAGATGAACCAGTCGTTCTGGTACGTCGAGGGTGGCTGGCAGGGCCGCATCTGGGCGATGGGCAAGTCGTACTTCTCGGTCGGCGGCGGCACCTGGAACGGTGGCCTGACCCTGACCCCGAACAACGACATCCACGCCTGGCGCATCAACACTGCCTTCGTGCAGTCGATCGATGCGGCGGCGACCGACATCTACGCGGGCTACGCGTGGTATGACGGCAAGCGTCAGGGCACGGGCCTCGACGCCGGGCACATGATCATCATCGGCGCCCGTATCAAGTTCTAGGTCCACCAAACCTCGGTTTGGACTGCG